>JALUWF010000144.1 GCA_027019785.1 Mariprofundus sp.
ACCTTTATCTATTCACTGATCCTGATCGTGCTGATCGGCTACAATAAAGACATCTTCGCCGCAGAGCTAAAACAGGAAGGCGATCATCACTAAAATCAAAAGATTCTCACCACAGAGGACACAGAGGCCGTTCCTGCGCATCCATGCGCCCACGGCATTTGTATATCCTATACGTCAAGCACAGAGGAAAAGCAGAGGAAAAGATAAACAGGGATTACTTGGCGTTCTTTGCGTCTTGGCGAGAGTCGGCTTTGAAGCGTTAAAAGACTTGATCTCGCAAAGCCGCAAAGATCGCAAAGAAAGTCAAAATCTCTTTCAAATTGAAACGCTCACATGAAAGCATGATGTTTCCTGCATGGTTTTACTTTGCGGGACTCTGCGTACTCTGCGGTGAAACACTTTGGTTTTTTCCCTGAAGCGGTAAGGTAAATTCGGCGTGCAGGCCGTTGGGGTCGCGGTTGGAGAGCGTCAACTCGCCACCGTTAAATTCCAGCAACTCCTTGACTATGGCCAGACCCAGCCCGTGACTTTTGTGCGTTCTGCTACGTGCCTTGTCAACGCGATAAAAACGCTCGGTCACATGGGGCAGATGTTTCTCCGCAATGCCCGGCCCTTCATCCTCAATAACAACACGGCATTGATCCTGCCGACGACTGATAACCACGCGGATACGACCCTGCTGCGGGGAGTAGTTGATCGCATTGACCAACAGATTGGTCACAATCCTGTCCACATCTTCAAAAGATGCCGCAACAGCCACCTTTTTCTTATCCCCTGATAATTTTAATTTCACATGCTTGTCACTGCATTGCGGCGTCAACATACCACATACACGCCGAACGACGATATTCATATCACAGGTGACATCATCGTCCCGCTGTCCGAACTCAGCCTGATCCAGCGTCAGCAACGCATTGAGCAGGTGATTGACATGTTTGGCTTCATCAGCAATCACCACCGCCGCCTCTTTTCTGAAATCTGCCTGGTCGCCAAAACATTCCATACTGCGGGCATAACCGAGCAGCGAAGTCAGCGGCGTTTTCAGATCGTGCATCAGATTGGACAGGAAGGTGCGCTGCTGCTGCTCCAGCTTGTGCCTCCGTGTCACATCGAGACAGAGTAACATGGCCTCGCCATGATCAAGCTGCGCCAGCCTCGGAGTCAGCACCCACTTGTCCATCTGCATGCGTGGCAGTTTTGTCTTTTCCGGCAGCGCCGTCACCGCCAGCAACAGCAACGCATTCCAGTCAGCATCCCGGTAGAGTTGCCGCATCGGCAGCGGCAGTTCATGGTCGCCCATCTCGAAAACAATACGGGCGCAGGGGTTAGCTGCAACCACCGTCGCACCGCCGCTACCTATCCGCAACACGGGCTCATTGACATCACTCAGCAGCGCATCCAGCCGTACATTGCTGCGCAACTGCTGTTCAAGTTGCAGGATGGTCTCCTTCAATTGCCGATTCTTGCGCTGATAAGCGCTCATCTGCTGACGCATACGCATCATGGTCATCAGACAGCCAAGGGCAACCGCGCCAGCAGCAGCCGTCAACCAGAGACGGATCATAAACCCGGTTTCACAAAGCGATACCCCATACCGCGAACGGTTTCAATGCAATTTTTACGCCCCAACGGCTTTAATGCCTTGCGTAATCGTTTGATGGTCACATCCACCGTGCGTGGCTCAACATAGACATCGTGACCCCATACATGATCAAGCAGGTAATCGCGGCTGCGGGTTTTGCCCGGTTTGTCCATCAGGATTTTCAACAGTTTATATTCCAGCGGTCGCACCTCAACACGCTGATCTCCCTCAATCACCACAGGCACATCAGGATCAAGCTGCAGGATATTCACGCCCGTAGTTCCGCTTTCGACAACCCGGCTACGGCGCAACAGTGCCTTGGCGCGTGCCACCAGCTCATCCGGCTCAAAAGGCTTGGGCAGATAGTCATCCGCCCCTTCATTGAGCCCATGCACCCGCTCGGCAGCCATACCCAGCGCCGTCACCATCAGTACCGGCGTATGGCCCTGACTGTTCGAGGCCTTGATCCAGCGCAGGATTTTCATGCCGCTGGCACCTGGCAACATGCGATCGAGCACCACCAGTCGCCAGTCACCATCGCGCAGTGCCGCCAGTGCCGAATCGCCATCGCTGCAAATCGAGGTGGAAAAACCTGCCTTGCGCAGATGCATTTCCATCAGTCGGGCAATCGGCATTTCATCTTCGACAATCAAAATATCGGCGCTGGCCTGTTCGTTGGACTGAGTCATCAGGTCGCGATACTGTGGGCTGGACTGATGCATCTCAAGCATCAGATTCGCCTGCCGCTGACATAGTAATGCATGGCAGCATATTCGCTCTCCATCTTCAGCGACATCTGCGACAGCAGACGAAACATAAAACGAAGCAACAGGTTGCCAAGCCCGGCATCCTCAACAGTAATCAGATTAAAATATTCACGCTGGATGCACAGCATCGTACTATCCTGTTCCGCTGTCACTGTGGCTGAATGCAGACGTGATTCGTCCAGAAAGGAGAACAGGCTGAACACATCGCCCGGCCCGAGATGACTATAGATGCCGTATGACGGGCTCGATACTGTCACCGAGCCGCTGACAATCAGGCGCATGGTTTTGTCTGTGTCACTGCCGGACGCATAGATAATCTCACCGCTTTTGCCCTGCACCACATCAAAACAGCTGAATAGCTGCAGGCTCTCTTCAAGTTGCATATGCCGACATATCGGCAACTCGCAAAACTGGTGAAACAGCGGGTTGGCCATTCGCGTGGCCGCATAGGCTTCTGTCAGTCCCGCCTGTGTCGCGTGATCAATATAGTTCATGATTTCTTCCTCTTTCTTCTCTCATCGTATGAATAGCGGAAATCAATCACCCGCATGTGTCACTGTTGTGACAACAGGGGTTTTGGCCGGTTGTTGTCTTGATGGTGTCACAAACGGAATAAGCACATTCCCACCACAGTGAGTGGTTTTGACTTTCATCTTTTTGAACCAGCGGTCACATACGAAAACCCTCTGTTATGCCAACTGAATCAAAATGCCACATGCAAATAACCACACTGTTCCAGTATGTCACATTAGTGACACAAATCACACCTAGCGTCCGCCGCGACCCGAGATGGGATTTACAAATGAGGAGAAAAAAATTGAAAAAAACAATTAAAACAATTGCTGCGCTTGCCATGTTTGCTGTAAGTGCGCCTGCCTTTGCCGGCGGCGTGCTGGTAGCTCAAAATGGTGACAGTAAATTGAAATTTGAAACTGAAGTGTTTTCCGACCTGACTCAGGTGAAAACCACGCATGTGCCTGCTACAGCAGACACGAAGAAACTTGGTCTGTCTGTGAGCCGCGCTTACTTTACCGGTAAGTACAGCTTCAATAACGACTGGATGATGCGCGTCACCACCGACGTGAATCTGGATAACAAGCTGACCAAGAAGAACAACAACATCTTCCTGAAATACGCTTATCTGCAAGGCAAGCTGTATGGTGATGCTCTGGTCTTGCGTCTGGGTCAGTCGCACACACCGTGGATCGATCACGAAGAGCACCTTTGGGCGCACCGCTATATCTCCCCTGTCTTAATTGATTCCAATCACTACGATGCATCCTCCGATCTAGGTATCGGCTTCAAGGGTAATGTGCTGGACGGGCTGGCCAACTACTGGTTCACCTACACCAACGGCAATGGCTATGATCATCCGGCCATTAAAGGCAGCAGCATGGATTTCGACTCCCGCATTGGCCTGAACCTGTTACCTGGTCTGACGCTGGATTTCCAGTATCGTAACGGTTACAGAGCCACCAAGACTACGCCTCAGGTCGGGCTTGCCACCAAGTCAACCCTGATTCAGGGCATGGTCACCTACGGCATGGGTCATGACTTCCGCATCGGCGCCAACTATGCGCAGAACAAAAAAACCGGTGGTACCAATGTGAAAGAGAACGCCTATGATCTATGGGCTTGGGGTAAAGTAACCGATCAGTTCGGTCTGTTGGGTCGCTATGAGTATGTGAAAGACAACAAAGTCGCTGCCAGTCAGAAGAAGAAGACCCGCTACGTGGCTGGTGTTGAATACTTCCCGACCAAGAATGTCGCCATGTCGCTGGTGTATGATGTGACCGACAATAAGGTTGGCGGCGTATACCGCGCCAAGGGCAAGGTCACCAAGATCGGTCTGTACACGAACTTTAAGTACTAAAAAATATCAGGCCGGAGTTTTACTCCGGCCTGTTATGTTTCAACCTAAATAAAACAAGGAGATTAGCATGAAAAAAATGATTTTTGCAGCAGCAATGATTGTAACCGGCGCTATCAGTGCAGTATCTGTCGCGCAGGCGGCACCTACGATCAACGGTGCGGGCGCAACCTTCCCATTCCCGGTCTATTCACAGTGGGCGCATGACTATAACAAGGAAACCGGCGTTAAACTGAACTATCAGGCCATCGGTTCCGGCGGCGGCATCAAACAGATCAAGGCCAGAACTGTGGACTTCGGCGCATCCGATGCACCATTGAAAGCAGCAGAGCTGGATAAATTCGGTCTGATGCAGTTCCCGATGATCATGGGCGGTGTGGTGCCGGTTGTGCATATTAAAGGCATCAAGGCTGGGCAGTTGAAACTGACGTCACGCAACATTGCCAACATCTACCTGGGCAACATCAAAAAATGGAATGACCCGCGTATCACTTCCAACAACCCTGGCCTGAGACTGCCGAACATGGATATCACCGTGGTTCACCGCGCTGACGGTTCCGGCACCACCTGGATTTTCACCAACTACCTGACCAAGGTAAGCGGTGAATGGGCTGAAAAGCTGGGCAATGCCAAAGCTGTTGAATGGCCTGTCGGTCTCGGCGGCAAGGGCAACCAGGGCGTTGCTGCATTCGTGGGCAAGGTGAAGGGCTCCATCGGTTATGTTGAATATGCCTATGCATTACAGAACCACATGGCTTCTGTGCTATTGCAGAACTTCTACGGCAACTTCGTCGCACCGACCTCCGCCAACTTCCAGGCTGCCGCTGCTGGTGCTGACTGGAAACATGCCAAGGGTTACTACATGGTGCTGACCAATCAGCCTGGCGCCAAATCATGGCCGATCACCGGCGCTTCTTTCATCCTGCTGTATAAGACTCAGGCTCATCCTGCGCAGGCCAGAGAAGTGTTGAAGTTCTACAACTGGAGCTATAACAACGGCGCCAGGGCCGCTGAAAAATTGGATTATGTGCCGATGCCGAAGAAAGTCGCCAACATGGTTCGCGCCACCTGGAGTAAAGTGCTGAAAGACAAGCGCGGCCACGCCATCTGGAAGTAAGCGAGCTTAACGCATGATGCTGTATCTACCATAGAAACAGCCGCAGTAAACGGAAGAGCCGGGTTGATCCCGGCTCTTCTTTTCCAGACTCGATAGGTTTTAGACACAGATGAACGCAGATTACCGCAGATAAAACAAAAACAGTTTTTGATTGATACATGATGCCCTTTGCGAAACTTTGCGTACTTTGCGGTGGATGCTTTTTAAGAAGTTTTCACGGGACGTTTTTCGTAAAGACAAGATCATATTGCGCGACAGGCCTGTTACCGTAAGAATCGCGGATTTCTGGCCGGGTTAGACTATCACAGGGGAGCACTGCCACAGCATGAGTACAGAAACAAAAAAACCATGGGGCGATAGCATTTTTCGCGGTCTGACCCTTAGCTTCGCCATTGGCATTCTGCTGCTGTTCACGGCCATCGTCGTCAGCCTCTGGCATGAATCGCTTCCCTCCATTCATAAATTCGGCTTCTCCTTTTTAACCAGCAGCGCCTGGAATCCGGTTAAGGATGACTTCGGCGCCCTGATCGCCATAGTCGGAACCTTGATATCCACTCTGCTGGCTATGCTAATCGCCGTACCGATATCCATTGGCGTCGCCCTGTTTCTGGCTGAACTGGCACCGGAATGGATGAAAGCGCCGTTCGGCACCGCCATCGAACTGCTGGCCGCCATTCCCAGTATTGTTTATGGCATGTGGGGACTGTTTGTACTCTCGCCTATCATGGCGGATCATCTGCAACCGTGGCTGGCCGATCATTTCGATTTTCTGCCCTTCTTTACGGGGCCTGCCATGGGCATCGGTATGCTCACCGCAGGGCTGGTGCTGGCGCTGATGATTCTGCCCTTTATCGCCTCAGTGACGCGTGACGTGTTCCTGATGGTACCGCAGAACCTCAAGGAAGCCGCCTACGGTATGGGCTGCACCACCTGGGAAGTGGTACGCGACATTATGATTCCTTACGGCAAAAAAGGCATCGCCGGCGCTGTATTTCTCGGCATGGGCCGGGCCCTGGGCGAGACCATGGCCATCACCTTTGTGATCGGCAACGCCTACCACCTGTCGTGGTCGCTGTTTGCACCGGGAACCTCGATCGCCTCGACGCTGGCCAACGAATTTACCGAAGCCGATAGTGATATCTATCTCTCCTCGCTGGTCGAACTCGGGCTGGTGCTGTTCCTGATCACCTTCATTGTCCTGGGCATAGCGCAAATGTGGCTCCGTCGCGGCAATCAGGGAGGCGGTTTATGATCCGGCGTCAACGTCGTATTCTCACCAACCGCATTGTCCTCGGGCTCTCCGGTGCCGCCGCCACGCTCGGCCTGGTGATGCTGGCATGGATTCTGGGCGATGTGGCGCTGCGCGGTATGCAGGCCATCAACTGGGATTTCTTCACCGAACTACCCACCCCACCCGGCATGGTAGGTGGCGGTGTGGCCAACGATATCGTCGGCACGCTACTGATGACGGTGGCTGCTACCTGCATGTCGGTGCCGTTTGGCGTACTGGCCGGCACCTGGCTGTCTGAATTTGGCCGTGATTCCAGGCTGGGCAGCGTTATTCGTTATTTTTCAGATATTCTGGTTTCGGCACCCTCCATTGTCATTGGCGTATTTGTGTACCTGATTATCGTTCGCCCTTCAGGCCATTTTTCCGGCTGGGCGGGCGCTGTCTCTCTGGCTATTATCATGCTGCCAGTGGTATCACGCACCACCGAAGAGATGCTGAAACTGGTGCCGCATGAATTGCGCGAAGCGGCATTGGCGCTGGGCGCACCCTACTGGAAAATCATGCCGCAAGTGATTTACAGAGCTGCCGCCGCAGGCATGGCGACCGGCATTATGCTGGCTGTGGCACGCGTCGCCGGTGAAACCGCACCACTGTTATTCACCGCCATGAACAGCCCCTACTGGATGGAGAGCATGAACGAACCGATGGCCAATCTCACTGTCACCCTGTTCAATTATGCCATGAGTCCCTATGATGACTGGCAAACCAAAGCATGGGGCGCGGCCTTCCTGATTACCATGGCTGTATTGATCACCACCATTACCACGCGCCTGATACTGCGCAAAAGGAGCAAGCATTGAGCACGGCTACTGCAACCCAACCCACCCCCTTCATCAACCCCATGGCGGCTGCCAGCAGAGGCGTTGACGTTTCGCTGCCACAGGAGGTTGCGCATGACGAAATATCCGCCAGCGAAGAGATCAAGCTATCGGTGCGCAACCTGGAGTTCTATTACGGCGAGTCACAGGTATTATTCGGCAATACGCTGGACATTGTCAAAAACAAAGTGACGGCGTTTATCGGCCCCTCCGGCTGCGGCAAGTCCACCCATATCCGCACTTACAACCGCATGTTCGATCTCTACAAGGGCCATCGGGCTGAAGGCGAAATTATCATGGACGGGGTGAATATTATTGATCCGAAAGTGCCGGGGCTGTCGCTGCGCCACAAAATCGGCATGATTTTTCAGAAACCCACTCCCTTCCCCATGACCATTGCTGAAAATATCGCCTATGGCCTGAAGCTGCACACCAGCATGAACAAGAGCGATATGGATGATATGGTTGAAAAAGCCCTGCGCGGGGCAGCGCTGTGGGAAGAAGTCAAAGATATGATGAACAAGCCCGGTACAGCGCTCTCCGGCGGCCAGCAGCAACGCCTGTGCATCGCCCGCGCCCTGGCCATTGAGCCGGAAGTGATTCTGATGGATGAACCATGTTCAGCGCTTGATCCGATCGCCACAGCCAAGATCGAGGAGTTGATTGACGAACTCAAGCAACAGTTCACCATTGTCATCGTCACCCATAATATGCAACAGGCGGCGCGCGTATCCGATTCCACCGCATTCTTCTATCTGGGCAAGTTAATTGAGTTTGGTGAAACCCAACAGCTGTTCACATCGCCAAAAAAGACGCAAACCGAAGACTATATCACTGGTCGTTTTGGATAAGGAACCTATATCATGAATGAACACACCATCACGCGCTATGAAGACGAGCTCATTGAACTGAAGGAAAAAGCCCTTGAAATGGGTGGAATGGTTGAAAAAGCAGTCAACCGCTCTATGAATTCATTATTCAAACATGATACCAGCCGCGCCCATAAAGTGATTGAACGTGAAAAATCCATCAATGACATGGAACTCGAAATTGATGAAATGACGCGCAACATTCTGGCCTTGCGCCAACCCGCCGCCAGCGACCTTCGCTTTGTCATCACATCGATCAAGGTGGTGACGGATATGGAACGCATGGGCGACCTGGCTGAGGGCATTGCTGAGATGATGCTGGAAACCAGAGAGCATCCCTTGATTCAGGTGTCATCACTTGAATCCTTATCCGAACTGGTGTTGACGCACCTTAAACTAGCCTTCGACGCCTTCGCTAACAATAATATTGATGCTGCCATGCAGTGCATCGCTGGCGATAAAAAAGTCAACCAGATGTATAAATCCATGATGCGCGAATATCTGACCTATATGGCCGAAGATCCGCACCAGATCACATCCGAGTTGATTGCTTCAAATATTGCCAAAAACCTTGAACGCATTGGCGATCATAGCGTCAATATTGCGCAAATGGTGGTCTATATGGTCAAAGGCGTCGATGTCCGTCATACGGGACGCAAAGCCACAATCAGGATGATTAATGATGAGCTGAATAAAGAGGATCATCCGGTCACTGCCGACTAAATCTGTTACGCGCTTTAAACTACTTGCCCTAATAATTACGTGAATCTTTGCGGAGAAGCACTGATTGATTCAGTGCTTCCTTACAAGCCACGAGTTTTTCTGCCTGTCACACAGATGCCACTTGTGTGACACTCCTTTGTCACAATCCCATCCGATAATTTAATCATATGAACGCTGATGCGTAACTACCCTGCACACATCGTCTGCCCCCCTCAAACTCATGGGCACTTTTCTGATCAAGGCGATAGGGCATGGAATCTTTGCCATATTGCCAATTCCAGCCTTGTAGTGAACGGGTCGAACAGGTTTACAAACGTATTATTAAAACAGAACTACTGGAGAAATAGTATGCGGCACAACCACCCGATCACCAATCAGGAAGTAGCGATGGACGATGATTCCATTCTGGTTTCTACCACGGATTTGAAGGGTATCATCACGGAAGTAAACCCGGACTTTGTCAAAATCAGTGGCTTTACCGAACAGGAACTGATTGGCAAGAGCCATAATCTTGTGCGTCATCCTGACATGCCTGAAGCGGCATTTAAGGACTTGTGGAAAACCATCCAATCGGGGCGGCCCTGGATTGGGCAGGTGAAAAACCGCTGCAAGAATGGTGATCATTATTGGGTGACTGCCAATATAGCTCCGGTAACAGAGCAGGGGCGCGTTACTGGCTATATTTCAGTACGCCACAAGCCCAGCCGTCAGGATATTGATGCGGCCACGAAATTATACAGTCAAATCAATATGGGAAAAGCCAGTTTGAAGCCTGGCCTGCTGGGTCGCATGGTCGCTGTCTGTTGGCGCAACCGCAGCGTGACGCAGCGTTTGTGCATCATCATGGCGCTGCTCGGGGCTGCCATGACGACCATGACATTCGCCTTTGCGCAAATGATTATGGCGGGGGAAAGTGCCGCACAGTTGATCAGTCAATTAAGCTATGGTGTTGGTGCCTGCTTTACCACTGTGCTGGCAATATCTGTATGGTTTATGCGTTCGAGTGTCTTATCAGGTCTGCGGGCAAGCACCCATGTACTGCAAGATATTACCGAAGGAAATTTCAATAAGCATATTGATATCCAGCGTGGTGATGAATTGGGTGACCTATTGCGGGCAACTAAAGTGTTACAGGTTCGGCAAGGTTATATGCTGAGCGATGCACGTCAGCAGCTGAATCGTGCCGCACGCATTCAATCGGCTCTGGATAGCACGACTGCGCATGTCATGATGGCGGATCAGAATCATCATATCATTTATATCAATGATACCTTGCAACAAATGCTGGAACGCAATGAATCCAATTTCAAACAAAAACTGCCCAATTTTAATGCCAGGCAGTTAATCGGCACCTGCATCGATGTATTTCATAAAGATCCATCACATCAGCGCGGCATCCTGGATAAATTAACCACCACCTTCACTTCTCCCGATATGAATCTTGGTGGCACCTGGGTGAAGATTATTGTCAATCCAGTCTTTGATACACAAGGCAAACGTATTGCCACCGTAACCGAATGGCTGGATCGCACCCGGGACGTGGCACTGGAACACATGGTCGAACATGACGTGAAGGGATTGGTGGAAGCCGCCAAGCGGGGTGAATTATCAAGCCGCATTGAAATAGGTGAAGCTACGGGTCAGATCAGCGAATTGAGCCAGTCGTTGAATGAATTACTGGCCGTTACCGAGCGTGGCATTGAGGATATGATCCAGGGTTTAAAAGCCTTGGAAGAAGGCGACCTGACCTATCGCATTAGCAATGCATATCAGGGCATGTTTGATGCCGCCAAGCAGGCCAATAATAATACTGCTGAAAAAATGGCAGCCGTGATGGGGCATGTGCAGATAACGGCTGAAGAGGTGAGTACCGGGGCTGACGAAATCGCCGAAGGCAACAATACCCTTAGTGCCCGCACTCAGGAGCAGGCCGCAGCACTGGAGGAAACAGCCGCCAGTATTGAAGAGATCACCGGTACCGTGCAACAAACGGCAGATAATTCGCGCCAGGCCAATCAACTGGCTTCCACGGCACGCGAACAGGCGGAGATAGGTGGCAAGATTGTCAGCCAGACTGTGGAAGCGATGGCTGAAATCAACGCCAATAGTAAAAATATTGCCGATATTATCGGTGTGATTGATGAAATTGCCTTCCAGACCAATTTGCTGGCACTCAATGCAGCAGTGGAAGCCGCTCGGGCTGGCGAACAAGG
Organism: Mariprofundus sp.; assembly: GCA_027019785.1. Lineage (GTDB taxonomy): Bacteria > Pseudomonadota > Zetaproteobacteria > Mariprofundales > Mariprofundaceae > Mariprofundus. The sequence goes on from JALUWF010000144.1 coordinate 11,251, forward strand.
GCGTGGATTTGCGGTGGTGGCGAGTGAAGTGCGTACACTGGCGCAGCGTTCGGCAAGTGCAGCCAAAGAAATAAAAATATTGATCAATCAAAGCGTGGATAGTGTGGAATCCGGCACCCACCTGGTCGATGAATCGGGCGAGGCATTGCAGAGCATTATCAAGGCGGTTTCACAGGTGGGTGATATTATCTCTGAAATTGCATCAGCCAGCACCGAGCAAACTATGGGCGTGGAACAAATCAATCTGGCCATTGCCCAGCTGGATACCAACACTCAGCAAAACACCGCCATGGTGGAAGAGTCTGCAGCCGCCAGCCAGCGGTTGAATGATCAGGCTGGTGAATTGCGCCAGCAGATTGCCCTGTTTCAGCTGGATGATACGCTAGCAAGCTCGGTTTCATCCCAACCTGCGCCTAAACAACTGAAGAAAAAAGCCAAAAAGGTTGCCCGGAAAAGGGCCAGGCAGCAGGTAAAAGAAATCATTGCATCACGTTCCGGTCTGGAATCCGAACAGAAAAAAATATGGGATGAGTTTTAGCGCAGAAATATCGGAGGATGGATATTATGACTCGTTACGCATTGCCTTCGGCCATGTTTTCCAGGCAGCTTGATCAACTGTTGCTCAGAATGGCGATCATGTTGTTGCTGATTGTCAGTGCTTCTGAAGGCATCGTAATATTGCTGTTTTCCTGGCTGAATGTGGCGCCTACGTTATCGCCTGTTACTGTGGCGGGTCTGGACGTGTTGATGTTGTTCAGTTTTGCAGCCATACCGCTGAATATCTGGGTTCTTAGGCCGGTTAAGGAGGCTATCGACGCCTCATCACATCGGCACGATCTTTTATCCAGTGCGGTGAGGAATGCTGGCGATGGTATCATGATCAGCAATCGCGACGGCGTGATAGAATATGTTAATCAGGCCTTTCGCGATATACTGCACTGTGAGAATGAAGATGTGGTGGGCCAGCCTGTGGGTGCGGTCGATCCTTCAATGGCTTCATCATCGTGGAAACGGCGTTTTATGCACGCCATACAGCGTGATCATATATGGCAGGATGAACAGTGGGGCGTGCGTAAAAATGGCGAGAAATATCTGGCCAAAGTGACCGTGACGCCGATTATGGTGCATAATCAAATTTCCAACTTTGTGACCATTCTTCGCGATCAAACCAGTCACCACACATTGGAATTAAAATATCATCAGGCTCAGAAAATGGAGGCGGTCGGTACGCTGGTGGGTGGCATCGCCCATGATTTTAATAATATGCTCTCCTCATTGGTCGGCCAAATATACATGACCAAAGCCTGCCTGAAGAAACAGCCGGATACTGCTATGTGGAAAGTCATCATGGCTATATTGATATCAGCAGCGAGCTGAACGTGGGTACGTCCATCCATCTGTTCCTGCCGTTAACAGAGCAGAGCAACTGCTGTTTGCCACCCACCGAGACGATTTTTCGCGGTAACGGTGAAACGATTCTGCTGGTCGATGATCAGCAGGAAGTGCGTGAAACCTGCCGTGAGGTGTTGGAGACACTGGGCTATACTGTGTTGGAAGCCGTTGATGGCGTTGAGGCGCTGGATGCATACGCCAGCCATGCGACATGCATATCGGCTGTACTCAGCGATGTAGTGATGCCGCACATGCAGGGCATTGAACTTGCCTGCCGTATCAAGCAACACAACCCTGTCATGCCTGTCATTTTGATATCGGGTTATGACAAAGATGATGTCTTGGATCAACATACGCTATTGCTGGTTGACAAGGTGTTGGCCAAGCCCTTTTCGATTGCATCCATTAGCAAGGTGTTACATCAGTTACTTCTTACCTCGCATGTACCTGAGCAGATGGCGCGGAAACAGCTGAAATTGAATTGGCATCCGTCACCGGATTGATGTATCCATATATAAATCGTTGGTTGGACAAGCCCGGATCTGTGTCTGACACAGCCCATGAAAATATCTTTTTTTTGGTTCAAGGTGTTGATTTTATTTGCGTGTATTCGCGTCCACAAGGTGAATGCCGCTTGCGGCAGAGAGAGTGCCCTGGGGTATTCGCGGTTCGCTTAAAGGTTTTGGATTGTATGAGAAAGAACAGAGCAAGATCAAGGGCGAACCACGAATACACACGAATGAACGCGAATAAGGTCAAGGGCTTATCCTCCTATGAGGGATGTTTTGGTTTTCTCTGCTTTTCCTCTGTGCTCTCTGTGTTCTCTGTGGTGAGAATCTTTTGATTTTATGATTTTTATTTTTTGTACATTTGCACGAGATATTTTTCGTAAGGGGCTACAGCCATCAGCCAGGAGGTGAATGTGCTTGCGCAGAGAGGCTCTCCTGGAGGTCTGAATTGAAAGTCTTACAACCGTTAGCCACTGATTACACGAATGAGCACGAATGAGACCAAAGTCAAGATATGCTTGAGGGTTTTAATCAGTGTTCATTCGTGAAATCAGTGGCCAAAGTTTTGACTTTACAGGCTTGCAGTCAGTAATCTTGCCTGTATGCGGTTTTTAGATAGCCGGAACCAAACAGAAAAATCTTGACCCACAGAGGAGGTCACAATCTTTATGTTTTGGTTTTCTCTGCTTCTGTGGTGAGAATCTTTTGATTTGGTGCAGGCTCGGGTGTTCTGCGATTGACGACAATGCTGTTGCCCACTTTCTTTTTTGCCAGGTGTTTCACTTCACTGGCTACCTCGGCAACAGCAATATGGCTTTGATATGTCCCCGCTTCACAGGGGATCACCGCCATAGACAGACTCATCATGGCAAAATGCATGATTTCTCCCTGCCGATTTTCGGCTATGATAAAACCGCGCTGGCGATCATCGGCATGATATAATGGCGCGGATTCAATACTGAATTGACGCAATACCGACTCCACCTTTTGCCGCCACTCAAACGGCTCAAGCAGCATAACAAAATCGTCGCCGCCAACATGACCGACGAAGTCCTGCGCTGATGCGGCATCTTTCAGAAGCGCTGTTACCAACTGGATGACACGGTCGCCACGTTCATAGCCATAGTGGTCATTAAAGGCTTTAAAGCTGTCAATATCCACATAGACAAGCATAAAGGAGGCGCCTTGCCGCAATCGCGCATCCACCTCACGGTTGATGCTGTTATTGCCAGGCAAACGCGACAGCGGATTGGAATCGAAGGCGAGTTCAATCCGGATATCGGTTAACTGTTTGAGCAGTGTAATCACTGACAGCAGACCGCAGTATTGCCCGTTTGTAGTCATAATAGCCGGATCGAAAGCGCACAGTTCATCGCGTTCGGTCATGGCGCGACTAATCGTGTCGATATCCGCATTCACGTCGAAAATGACCGGTTGTTTATCCATCAGAATTTCAACGCCTTTCCGGCTGTTGAGTTCATAGGAGAATTTGTATCCGAATACGGCCAGCGTCTGGCGCCGGGTCACCAATCCTTCCGGTTGCATCTGCGCATTCACCACGGGAATCGCCATAACCCTTGCATCACCACGAAACCGTTGCAGTACATCAATCGCCAGACAACCGAACTGCACAGCCTCCGGCGTCTCCAGCCCGAATCCCGCGCGACCAATTTCGCCATGCTCCGGCGCGGATATACTGCCCTCTTGTGGCTGCTGAGGTAGCGTGTTCATGACATATGTCGCATCCATTCAGGATGGCGGTAGTCCGCCAGCAGCGGCCAGCCGGCACTGCGGCAACGGCGTATGATTTTTGCCAGTGACTGCATCGCGCAGTGATCCTGCGTCAGCGTATCTGCATAACGAACAACGACACAGGGTGACAAACCATGGATGTCTGCACTGTTTATCCAGCCCGGATCATCCGCCTGTAGAACATGAACGCCAAACTGAACGCCGGCTATCGACAGCTCCCGACATGCCGGCTTCAGCGCCATTGTGCAGGCGCACGATGAACACAATTCGTCCGTCTGCAACAGTAATACCAAGCGACCATACAAACGGGCATCCTGCTGGATAAACTGACTGAGCCTGAACCTGAAGGCCCTGTTCAGCAGGATACGCACCGGCATGCCGATAAACAGCGCACCCTGCTCATAGCAGGCGAGAAAGCGACGGGCTGCATTGCGAATGCATGCGATGTGGAAGTAAGCATGATCCACTTGCGCAGCACCTTTCTGCGCATGAAATTCAGCCAGGCAACCCTGTTGCTCGCAGGCAAACAGACCCTGAAGCGGATACAGATCAAACGCTGTTCCGCTGACCGTGGCAATCAATGCTTCCACACTGCGGCGGTGCGGCTGCATGGGTTGATCTGTGTCATGACTGCCATAACCAACAACGCCGGTATCAAGCATCATATCATCTCCTCTGGCCGACGCTTATGCCAATGTGATGATGTCGTTCCTATTACGGCTGCGGCGTCGGAGCTGCCACGAAGCATGGCGCTCTTTCGAGTCAAGAAGATGACAAAAAATCATTTGGTACGCTTCCACGCCATCAAAGCAAAACAGGCCTAGGCCGTTTTCGGCTGACCGACTCCGGCTGCAACGACAGCTTCCTCAGCCTGCAGCGTTTCAATGCGATGGCTGGACGGATCAGCCAGCAGATTGGTCACCAGTTGATGATTCATATCATGGCCGGTCAATTCGCCCTCAAAGGCGCCGACAATAGGATAACCGGAGAGCGACAGATCGCCCAGCGTATCGAGAATCTTGTGCCGTACGCACTCATCTTCGTAGCGCAGACCGCCCTCATTGACAACGCGATGGGAATCCAGCACAACGGCGTTTTCCAGCGAGCCGCCCAGTGCAAGGCCGGCTTTTTGCAAGGCTTCCACTTCATGCAGGAATCCGAATGTGCGCGCCCGCGATATTTCGCGCGTATAAGCCTGCCACGAGAAATCCACCGACACTTTGCGCTGACGCAGCAGCGGGTGATCATAATCGAGCAGGTAACTGATCTTGAAACCGGCGGCAGGATACAGTGCGCAGCGTTTATCGCCCTGACTGACTTCAACACGTTTAAGGATGCGCAGCACTTTCTTGGCAGCTGATTGTTCACGAATACCGGCGCACTGGATCAGAAACACAAACGGCGCGGATGAACCATCCATGATCGGCACTTCCGTGCCGTTCACCTCAATGCGCGCATTATCTACGCCGAGTCCGGCAAGGGCGGACAGCAGATGTTCAACGGTGGAGATGTGTGCATCGTCAACACCGATGGTCGTACATAAACGGGTGTCGGTGACTCGGTCCGCGCGGGCCGGGATCTCCACGCCCAGATCGGAACGCACAAATGTGATGCCGCTGTTTTCGACAGCCGGGTGCAAAATCAGTTCGATCTTGCGTCCTGAATGCAAACCGATGCCACTACAGCGAATCGCATGTTCCAGTGTTCTCTGTGCTATCATGCATACCTCCCTTCAGTATCCACTTTTCAGGATACAGAAGCGCAAAATGATCGCCATCGCTGACCCCCGCGCCACTATACCACAACCAATACCAACACGATATTCAGGCTCTGCCACAGCAGCCAACAAACACAGTTTCAGTCTATCCGGGTAACGTCAAGCTGCGCAAATCTGACATAATATTCAATAAAAACAATTTTTTTACTGCTAATCCGCCTGACGGCGCAGAAAAGTCGGCACAGCATACTCATCATCATTAAAACCGGGTTGTTCATAGGGCTGCGCCTGCGCCTGCTGACGACCGGCCGTAGCCTGGCTCGGCATCGCCGCTGCCGGCTGTATCATTGGCATACGTGGCGGCACGGCAGCCGCTTCTTTCTCGCTATGCACAATATTCAGCGGTGACTCGCCGGATAAGCCAGTCGCCACCACCGTGACGCGAATACTGTCATCGGCATCCTGATCATAAACCATGCCACAGATAATGTTGGCATCCTCATCCGCCATATTATGGATAATCGACACAGCCTCATCATACTCAGCTAGCGTCATATCCTCATTGCCTGTGACATTGACCAGAATGCCCTGGGCGCCGTGAATATCGATATCCTCCAGTAGCGGAGAAGAGATGGCGCGTTCAGCCGCTTCAATGGCGCGACTTTCGCCGGAGGCGAAGCCGGATCCCATCATGGCGACGCCACAGGTCTCACTCATCACCGCTTTCACATCAGCGAAATCCACATTCATATAACCGGTATGGGTAATCAATTCTGCAATACCACGCACCGCTTGCAGTAATACGTCATCGGCCTTGCGGAAGGCTTCAAGCATGGTGGTGTTCTTGCCCACCGCGCCAATTAACTTCTGGTTTGGAATGGTGATCAGCGTATCGACAAATTTACGCAGTTCCGCGATACCGGCTTCGGCCTGACGCATGCGCCGTTTGCCTTCAAAACCAAATGGCTTGGTGACCACCGCGACTGTCAGCACGCCCATATCTCTGGCCACTTCAGCGATCACCGGCGCTGCACCCGTGCCTGTGCCGCCGCCCATGCCGGCGGTGATAAACACCATATCGGTATCCTGCATAAATTCGCGTAGTCCCTCTTTCTCGGCTTCAGCGGCTTCACGTCCAACCTGCGGATTGGCGCCGGCGCCGAGACCGCGCGTGACATCTGCGCCCAGTTGCAATTTGCTGTCAGCATGGTTGCGTTCAATCGCCTGCGCATCGGTATTGGCGACAATAAAATCCACCCCGCGCAGGTTTTGGTCGATCATATTATTCAGGGCGTTGCCGCCGCCACCGCCCACCCCGATCACCTTGATGCTTGCCGACTGTGCGGATGTATCTTCAAATGTGAATAATGTTGCCATGTTATCCTCCTCGTTTGCTTTGTTTAAAGTGTGTTTTCAGTGCTGTGGTGTTGATGCTGTCCTGCTGTTTCTATGATCAGTTCCGATGATCAGTTTCGATAACCTCGTTCCAGTCTCTGTTTTATCCGGTATCTCCAAACCAGCTTCGCATGCGCTTCCATACGCGCGAAAACAGATGGTGCTCTGTTGCCTTGATATGTTGTGGGTTCTGCCTGTAGCGCTGACCGTAGAGAATCAGGCCGACGCCGGTGGCATACATGGGACTGGAAACAACATCCACCAGTCCGCCCACGCCCTGCGGCCGACCCAGCCGCACCGGCATATCGAACACATCTTCAGCCAGATCCACCATGCCATCGAGCAGTGATGAGCCGCCGGTCAAGACCATGCCGGCCGCCGCCAGCTCCTGAAAACCGGAGCGCTGCAATTCATCCCTGATCATCTCAAACAGCTCCTCGACTCGTGGCTCGAGAATCTGGGCCATCACCTGACGTGGCATCGGACGCGGAGCGCGCCCGCCAACACTGGGTATCTCAATCTGGTCTTCCGGTGGCACCATATTGGTCATACAGGCGCCATATTTGCGTTTGAGCTGATCGGCTTCGCGCGCCGATGTGCGCAAACCAATGACCAGATCGTTGGTCAGATGATCGCCGCCTATCGGAATAACATGGGTGTGGCGAATTGAGCCGTTCAGAAATATAGCCATATCCGTGGTGCCGCCGCCAATATCAATCAGCACGACGCCGATGTCCTTTTCATCCTGCATCAGCACTGCTTCGCTGGATGCAACCTGCTCCAGCACCATATCAGTGACATCCAGATCGCAGCGATTACAACATTTAACAATATTCTGGGCAGAGGAGACTGCGCCGGTGACCACATGCACTTTCGCCTCCAGACGCACGCCGCTCATGCCGATCGGTTCGCGGATACCATCCTGATTATCAATAATGTATTCCTGCGGCAGAATATGCAGCACTTTCTGATCAGCCGGTATATTCATGGCGCGGGCCGCATCAATCACCCGATCCACATCCTCGCGAGTCACCTCATTATTCTTGGTAGCCACCACGCCGTGACTGTTATAGCCGCGAATATGTGAACCGGCGATGCCGGTAAAAACCGACTGAATATCCACACCGGCCATCAGCTCCGCCTCTTCCACCGCCAGACGAATGGACTCCACTGTACTCTCGATATTGACCACGACACCCTTGCGCAGGCCGCGCGATGGATGCGTGCCGATTCCGATCACATCGACTTTACCGTCCGGCCCCGCCTCGGCGACCACACAGGCAATTTTGCTTGTGCCAATATCGAGTCCTACCAATACCTGATCATGCTTGGCCATCAGATCACCCCTCCATGCCCGGCCGGACGAAGAAACCAGCGCGACGTTAGTCTGGCGTCCACCCGCCAGTGACGGCCCGACCAGCGCGGCTGCTTCAACAACACTGTAATTCGATGAATCGCGAGGTCTTCATGCCCCACAGGAATCAGCCATGTCTCGCCGCGACTAAAGTAAAGCTGCCAATAGCGACTGCCGCCCCGAATTTCACTCAGCGCCGATAACTTCGCCGCATCGTGCTGCACCAGCGCCATGATCATGTTCCGGGCGCCTGAGAGTTGCGCCTCCGGCATCCGCAACAACGGCAGATCGGGTGATTCGCCTTTTCTCAACAGCCGATAGGCATGACCCTGTGCATCGCACAGGTGCAGTTGGCCCTGTTCATCCTGCCACAAGGCCGTCGGCACGCGCGCCACGGCATGAATATGCAGTCTGTCAGGCAGAATGCGGGTGATCTGCACAGCAGCCAGATCGGGAATGCGCTGCAACCACTGCTGTCGCAGCAGTTCAGGACGGGTGCTGAGAAAATCCCGCTCGGGCATGCTTTGCAGCTGCGCCTCAATCGCCGCCTTGATCGGCGCTTCAGCTTTGATATCCCAGTGGCTGACGCTCCATTGCCGGTTAAGCCATGCAGCGCCGGCGATCATAGCAACGACCATCATGGTAGAGAGCATGATCCGGCCAAGTCGTTTCAGGCTGCGATTACGCGCCTCTTTCTGCACAGCCGGATCAATTCGGCGCTGATTTACACGGCTCATATCTCACCTCCGTGTTGCAACTGTGCCGAACTGAGAATACGCAGACACAATGTCTCAAAATTGACCCCTGCAGCAGCGGCGGCTTTCGGCAACAGACTGGTTTCGGTCATGCCCGGAATGGTGTTGATTTCCAGAATCACCGGCTCGCCACCATCCGACACGATCATATCCACGCGCGGCGCACCGGCACAGCCGGTTGCTGACACCGCCTGTTCGGCCCGACCCATGCAGTAACGCAGCGTTTCAGCCGGCAAACGGGCCGGACAGAAGTAGTCGGTCGCACCTGTGGTATATTTGGATGCGTAATCATAAACACCCGACTTGGGTGCCACTTCAACCGGCATCAGCGCCTCGCCGTTCAATACCGACACGGCGATCTCCCGCCCTTTGACCGGCATCTCGGCCATCCAGCCATCCGAATCTGTGATCCCCAATGCCTGCCATTGGGCCGCTGACGCCACATGGTGCAGGCCGATACTGGAACCTTCCGCCACCGGCTTGACAAACACCGGATAGCGCACCGGCCCGTCTGCGCCGATGTTGATATGCACAGGCGTTTGCAGACCGGCATGGTTGAGCACCTGTTTACTCAATGCTTTATCCATGCACAGCGCCGAAGCCGTGACGCCGGAACCGGTATAGGGGATGCGCATGGTTTCCAGCAAGCCCTGCACAGAGCCGTCTTCACCCAGAGTGCCGTGCAAGGCGATAAAGGCGCGATCAATATGCGCTGCATCGATGCATGCGGCCCAGTCACAACTTAAATCCAGCCCCACAGCATCGATGCCCGCCATCTGCAAGGCGCGCAATACGGCTGCGCCCGATTTCAGTGAAATCTCGCGTTCTGCCGAGGTGCCACCCATTAATACGCCGACATGGCCGAAACTATGGATATCCAGCTCACGCATGGCCATCTCCCGCCAATATATATTCCCATTCACCGACCATGCACACTTCCGTCTCCAGTTCGATGCCGCTGTGCTGTTTGACTGCTGCCTGCGCATGTCGAATCAGCGCAACAATATCTGCACTGCTGGCATCACCCGTATTGACAATAAAATTCGCATGCTGATTCGAAATCCGTGCCCCGCCGATCTGGAGCCCCTTCAACCCGGCCGCTTCAATCAGGCGCGCGGCATGATCGCCATGCGGATTTTTGAACACGGAGCCGCAGTTTGGTTGCGCCAGCGGTTGCGTTGAAGAGCGACGACTGCGCATGCTGCGCATGCGTTCGCGAATCTGTTCGGGAGAATCCGGTTGCAATCTGAATGTAGCCGACACAACCATGCTGCCGGTCGGCAGGTCAGTATGGCGATAGCCCATACTCAAATCAGACTTGAGCATGTCGATAACGCTGCCATCGCGCAACACCACTTCGATGCAGTACAACGAATCGGATACCTGTTGTGAAAAACAGCCGGCATTCATGGCGACGCCGCCGCCGATATCGCCAGGCACCGTGGCCATAAATTCGCAGCCGGTCAGACCATGCTCGGCGCACTGGCGGGCAAAGCGGCTCATGCGAGCGCCAGCTCCGGCGCTCACGTTACAATGATCAAACGCCATCTCATCCAAGTCGCTCAAATCCACCACGAAACCGCCAAAGCCGGTATCCGGAACCAACATATTACTGCCGCGCCCAAGCGGCAGAATCGCCACATCGGCAGGGCACGCTTTGATAGCGGCAATCAGAGCATTGCGATCCGCCGGACGGAAAAACCAGCGCGCCGGGCCACCCACAGCCAGCGTGGTATGTGAGGCCATCGGCTCGTGCCGGCGCCATACACCCATGCCGTCCAGAGCTTGCATCCAGTTACGCTTAACGGCGCAGGTTTCCTGCATAGCCGCACTCATAACGCTGCCGCCTCGCGCATCTGTTGCGCCAGCGCGCCGATTGAACCGGCCCCCATCAGTACGACGATACGGCCTTCGGCCAGTTCGGCCTCTGCCAGCGTGCGGGCGGAAGCCAGATTTTCCAACAGCGCCACGCTGCGGTGGCCGCGCGCCCGCATTCCTTCGGCCATCTGGCCGCTGTTAGCCCCATCAATGGCTGCTTCGCCAGCGGCATAGACCGGCAGCAATGCCACTGCATTGGCGGCATCGAACGCCCCCATAAATTCGGCCATCAAATCATGTGTGCGGCTGTAGCGATGAGGCTGGAAAATGACCGATATGTCTCGCTCCGGCCAGCATTGACGGGCTGCCGCCAGTGTCGCCATGACCTCTTTCGGATGGTGACCGTAATCATCTACCAGCACGCCGGCTGCGATCTTCATGCGCTGAAAACGGCGTTGAATACCTTCAAATGAGGCCAACGCCCGACGAATAGTTTCAATATCGATACCGATATCCAGCAGTACGGCCATTGCTGCCAGTGCATTTTCCGCATTGTGACGGCCCGGCATGGGCAATCGGAATGCCCCCAGTTCACCCAATGCCCGGCTGGCGGCAGTGAACACCTGGCCTTCAGCATTCGGCTGCAGGTCCAGCAGATGCAGGTCGGCCTGCGGGCTGCTGCCGTAAGTGGTGATCGGCTTGTCTAATCGCCCTCGCAATGCCGCCACATTCGGATGCTCATGATGCAGCACCACCCGACCGTAGAATGGTACCAGATCCACAAAGGTATGAAATGCCTCCATCAGCGTCTCGAAATCACCATAATGATCCAGATGTTCGGGGTCGATATTACTGACCACGGCAATGGTCGGGGAGAGGCGCAGGAAGGAACCATCGGATTCGTCGGCTTCCGCCACCAACCACGGGCTAGCCCCCAGCCGTGCATTGCTGCCGCAGGCAATCAGGCGGCCACCAATCACATAAGTCGGATCCAGCCCTGCCACTTCCATGCCGTGTGCAATCAACGATGTCATGGTGGTTTTGCCATGACTGCCGGCTACCGCAATGCCCTGTTTCATGCGCATCAACTCCGCCAGCATATCGGCGCGCGGAATCACCGGCACGCCGCGGCTGTGTGCCTCGGCAATCTCCGGATTGCTGTGATCAATGGCCGATGACACCACCACCACCTGCGCATCGCCCAGATTTTCTGCCGCATGGCCGACCATCACATGCATGCCCAGACTACGCAGCCGAACGACATTCGGACTTTCGGCCATATCACTGCCCTGCACGGAATAGCCCTGATTATTTAACACTTCGGCAATACCGCTCATGCCGATACCGCCGATGCCGATCAGGTGAATGTGTTGCACTCGCGTCTTCATGCATTCACCTCCGCAGCATTGAGATCGTTGATGGTGGGTAGAAATTCAGCCAGTACGTTCAATTGTTTTTCCTGTGCATCATAAGGCGCGGCAGCACATGCGGCCTGACTCATCTCTGAGAGTTTGGACTGATGGAACAGATGGGCCTCGATCTGCGAGGCCAGTGATTCTACATCCAGCGAATACTGATCCAGCACGACAGCAGCACCAACAGCCGCCAGTGCTTCGGCGTTATGGCGTTGATGGTCGTCGGCAGCATGCGGCAGCGGCACAAACAAGCTCGGCATACCCACACAGGCTGCTTCACAAACGCTCATCGCACCGGAGCGAGCCACCATCAGACTGCCATGGCTGTAGAAGTCGGGCATATCATCACAAAAAGACAGAACTTCGGCCTTGATTTCGGCTTGAGCATATAGCTCGCGCACCTGTACAAGTGTGGCTTCATCCGCACCAACGATATGACTGACGACAAATTCGCGACCTTCCCGAGCCAGCAGTCGGCAAGCCTCGGGCACGGTTTGATTGAGAATGCGCGCGCCTTGCGAACCACCCAACACCAGCAATCGCGGCGGTTCATGCGCTTGCCAGCGCGTCGCGGCGATATTGCTGCGCACCACATTGCCGGTGACCACGCGCCGCACACTGCCGGCCAGCCTGTCCGAAGCCGCTTCAAAGCCCAGCATGATACAGCGGCTGAAGCGGGCGAGGGTGCGATTCACCAGTCCCGGCATGGCGTTCTGTTCGTATAACACCACCGGAATGTGGCTGATCAAAGCTGCGGTGACGCCGGAAATGCTGGCATATCCGCCCACACCAACCAGAAGATCGGGGCGTTCGTATTGCCAGTTATGGCGGATTAATCTCACAGCCTGCGGCAGTTCCCACAGCAATACCCGAACACGCTGCAACAGGCCTGCGCCTTTGACTCCGTGCATCGCCAGCAGTTGCACCTGCTCGCCGCGTTCGGGCAGCAATGTCGCTTCAAGGCCGCGTTCCGCCCCGATAAACGAAACGCTCAACTGCGGCCAGCGCGCCCGCGCCGCATCAGCCAGCGCCAGCGCCGGCATCACATGGCCGCCGGTACCTCCGCCGGCAATACAGAGTCGAGGCGTGCGACTCAAAACAGATGCTCCAGGCCCTGATCGGCAGCTGCCATGACAGCTGTTTTGTTGGCTCTCTTACGGCTTGTGGAACGCATCCTGGAACGAATCGTTTTTGATTTTGCCGCCCGCTTCTCAATACGTTTGTTGCCCGGCTGATGACGCTGCACAGATAATACCAGTCCGATCAGCACGCACTCGCCAAGCAGGGCGCTGCCACCATAGGAGATAAACGGCAGCGGCATGCCCTTGGTCGGCAACAGCCCCATAGCGGCGCCCAGATTAATCATCAGCGCCGTGCCCAGCACAACCACGCAACCCATAATCAGCAGTTTTGAAAACATATCGCCGCATCGGATAGCCAGCCAGATACCACGGCCGAGTAGCACGGAAAACACCAGAATAATCGACAGGGTACCGATCAGCCCCAACTCTTCGCCGATACTGGCAGATATAAAATCGGTAAACACTTCCGGTAGATAAAACAGCTTCTGCACGCCCTGTCCCAGCCCGGTTCCGAACAGGCCGCCGCTGCCAAAGGCGATCATCGACTGAATCAGCTGATAATCACTGCCCAACGGATCGTTCCATGGATCCATGAAACTGGTCAGACGCTGAACGCGGTAGGGCGCTGCCATCATAGCCATAGCAGCCAGCGGCACAAAGCTCAGCACCAGCACGCTCAGGTGGCGAATCGGTACGCCGCCGACAAACCACAGCGCAAAACAGACCACCGATATCAGTATGGCGCTACCGAAATCCGGCTGTAACAGCAACAGCGCCAGCGCCACACCGAGCACCACCAGCATCGGTGCCAGTCCGGTCGAAAACCGCGTCAAGCGCTCCGGAAATGAGCCCATATAATAGGCCATATAGATAATCACGGCGGGTTTAAGCAGTTCCACCGGCTGCAGCGTCAACCCCAGCAGGGAGAACCAGCGCTGCGCGCCGTTGATCTCCTTGCCAATACCCGGAATCAGCACGGCCAGCATCAGCGTCAATGCAATACCCAGCACCGGCACGGCAATGGCGCGCCACCATGTCACTTCAATACGTGATAGCCCCCACATGATCACCATCCCGACCGGAATATAAAACAGCCAGTGGCGAATAATGCGCAGCGGATCGTGATAGCGTACCTCGGCCACGCTGACGCTGGCGCTATAGACCATCAACACGCTGAAGCACATCAAGCCCAATACGCAACCGGTAATCACCGCATCCGGCGGTGACAGCAATTTCGTCGTAACCCTGCTCATCCGGCCGTCTCCAGCGCTGCGACTGCTGCGGCGAAACTGTTGCCTCGCTCAATATAATCCCTGAACTGATCCTGACTGGCGGCAGCCGGCGACAGCAACACCGGCACGCCGCTCATGGCATGAGACGCTTGCTTCACGGCCTGCTCCACCGTTTTTGCAAAACGGCACGGCACGCCAGCCGTAGCCGCCAGATCCGTGAAGGGTTTTGCCTCTGCGCCGATCACAAACATCTGCTCGACATGGCCGGCTACAACATTCCTGATTACCGATACATCCAGCCCTTTACGCAGACCACCGCAAATCCAGATCACCTGATGAAACGATTCCAGCGCCGCAGCGGCCGCATCGGGATTGGTCGCTTTGGAATCATTGTACCATTCGCGTCCGGCAACCACGCCGAGCGATTGCAATCGGTGCGGCAGACCGCGAAACGAGGTCAATGATTGCCGAATCACACCGGCGCTAACCCCGAAATCAGCCGCAGCCTGCGCCGCAACTGCCAGATTCAGATGCTGATGCATACCTTGTGCAGGCAGTTCGTCGGCAATCACCGTCTGTACCTCATCATAGTGATGCCAGAACACCTGCCATGAACCATTCGTCTGTTGCTGCACGCCGGCATCCAGGCCGCTGATCTCATCACAGACGCCGAAACGGCGTACAAACACGCCGCGACTACACAGTTTATCGGCCAGCCCGTTCCAGCACGCATCCACCGGCAGCATCGCCTTGTCGCCTTCGCCCTGTCTGGCAAACAATCGCAGTTTGGCAGCCTCATAAGCCTGCATATCCGTATGCTTATCGGCATGATCCGGTTGCACATTTAGCAATGCAGCCCAGTTTGGATGGATCGGATTGGCCCGCTCAAGCTGGAAACTGGAGAGTTCCAGCACAATACGTCGGGGATCGGGATGCTGCGCAGCATCATCTCCCAGCAACTCGAGCATCGGCACGCCGATATTGCCGCCGGCCTCAATACCGCCGGAGAGCGTATCCAGCATCGTACTGATCAGAGATACCGTGGTGGTCTTGCCATTGGTGCCGGTAATGGCGATCAAATCACCATGGTACGCCTCGCCAAACAGCTCCAGATCCCCGAACATCGGGATGCCGGCCTCACGTAACTCTGCCAGCGTCGGGTGTTGCCAGTTGACGCCGGGGCTGACCATCAGGCGGGAAAATCCTTTCAGTCGATCGACATGCAACGGGCCGGTATGCATCACCATATCCAGATCGTCCGGTAAACTGACGGCTGCCTCATCGAAGGCTTCGCATGCGATACCCCGCCGTAGCAGAAACCGCGCCGCCGCCTGCCCGGTTTTACCCATACCGATAATCGCCGTGCTGTTCATCCGCTCACTCATCGTATTTTCAGGGTGGAGAGCGCCACCAGCGCCAGTAAGATAGAAATAATCCAGAATCGGACAATCACTTTCGGTTCAGCCCACCCCTTCAATTCGTAGTGGTGGTGAATCGGCGCCATGCGAAACACCCGCTTACCGGTCAGCTTGAAGCTGACTACCTGCACCATCACCGATACCGCTTCGAGCACGAACAGGCCGCCGGCGATGGCCAGCAAAAACTGCTGATGCACGGCACAGGCCACAAAGCCGAGCGCGCCGCCCAGCGACAGAGCACCGACATCGCCCATAAACACCTGGGCCGGATAGGTGTTATACCAGAGAAAACCGAGACAACCGCCCACCACTGCGCCGCAGAACACCGCCAGTTCACCTGCGCCGGGCACGAACGGAATCATCAGATAGGCCGAAAACTTGGCGTGCCCGGCCAGATAGACCACCACAGCCAGCGCACTGGCCACCATAAAGGTGGGCGCAACCGCCAGCCCATCCAGCCCGTCGGTCAGATTCACTGCATTGGATGCGCCGACCAGCACAAACAGCACGAACAGAGGATAGAACCAGCCCATATTCCACTGCGTGTTAAAGAAGGGGATATCCACGATGGGATCGGTCATCGACATCAGGCCGAAAGCGGCAGCGCCGCCAATCAGGCATTGCAGTATCAGCTTCCAGCGTCCTGCCAAACCTTTCGGATTACGACGGATGATTTTCAGATAATCATCCAGCCAGCCGACCACACCATAACCGAGTGTCACCAGCAGCGCCAGCCAGACAAAACCACTGGTCAGATCGGCCCACAACAGGGTAGCAACCGTCAGCGACAGCAAAATCAGCACCCCGCCCATGGTCGGCGTTCCCTGTTTGACCAGATGCGTTTGCGGTCCGTCATTGCGAATGGGTTGTCCTTTGCCCTGATGGCCTTTCAGCCAGCCGATAAACAGCGGCCCCATCAGCCAGCACATCACCAGTGATGTGACCAGCGCATAGACGGTGCGGAAGGTGATATACTGGAACAGATTGAAAAATGAGTATTGATCGTGCAGCGGATAGAGGAGGTTATACAGCATTGGCAACCTCCCCTGCGCACAGCAGTTCGACCACAGATTCCAGATGCATCGAACGCGACGCCTTGACCAACACTGTATCTCCGGCAGCAAATGCAATGCCCTTCAATGCGGCGATGGCATCGGCAGTCGTGGCAAACCAGTGCGCCTTCGGATGCTGAGTCGCCAGCGATTGCATCTGTGCGCCAATCAGATAGACGTCATCCAACCCTTCTATATCGAACCCGGCATGGGCGTTTTCAGACGCTTCGCCCAGTTCGGCCATATCACCCAGGATGGCGATCTGCCGGCCTGACAAAGCGCGCAAGGTATCAATAGCCGCCTGCATGGAAACCGGATTGGCATTGTAGCAATCATCCAACACAACCGCGCCGCTCTGAGCCGCTATGCGCTGCATGCGGCCGGCTACGGGCTGCCAGCCGGACAGCGCTGAAGCGATATCAGCCAGCGAATATGCTTTATCGCTGCGCTGTTGCAGGTGGCGCAACATAACTGAGGCTGCAAAGGCAAAGTTCTCGGCCCAGTGGCGAGCCGGCAATGCCAGTTGTATGGCGGCCTGTTCGCCTCTGTATGTCAGCGTCAATACGCAGCTGTTCAGTTGCCAGCTTACCACCGCCTGATCAGCCGCATCGATAGAAACAGGACATTTCGGCAGCACAATATGATTGGCTTGCATCAACGCCGCCACATCCTTGCCAAGCGCGCACCAGCCATCTCTGTTGAGATGCGACAGCAACAGTGCTTTTTCCCGCACCACACCGGATAATCCACCTAAGCCTTGCGTGTGCGCTGCCGTTATACCGGTCAGCACAGCGATATCCGGCTGCACCATGGCGGCCAGTCGGGACATTTCACCCTGCTCGCTGATCCCACATTCAATGATGGCGATTTCGGCATTTTCAGGCACCGCCAGCAGCGTTTGCGGAACTCCGACCAGATTATTAAGGTTGGCGCGGGTAGCTGCAACGCTAAACCCAAGCGCCGTAAAGCCTGTTTCCAGCATCGAACGCAGGCTGGTTTTGCCATATGAACCGCTAATGGCAATGATGCTTGTAGCGGTCAGTTGCATACGCCATGCATGGGCGATATCGCCCAGTGCCTGCAGGGTATCCCCGACTTCCAGCTTGCTGTTTTCGAGCTCGCTCCAGTCGGCAACACCTTCAGCATCGCCAATCAATGCTACGGCCTGATCCGCAATGAATGCGGCAAATGCATGCCCGTCAAAATGGGGGCCGCGCAGCGCCAGAAAGGCATCGCCGTGTTTAAACTTACGCGTATCGGTGCATACCCCGCTGACGCTGGCCGGTGCATCACCATGCCAGATGCCGCCTGTGGCGCGTTGCATCTCGGCGCCATTCAACCGCATGCTTTCACCTCTGTGATGCCGTGTTTGCGGTGCAGATATGTGGTTGCAATGTCGGCATCCAGCCATGGCAGACGCTTACCGCAAACTTCCATATACGCTTCATGCCCCTTGCCGGCAATGATCAGCATATCGCCGTCCTGTAAACAGGTAATAGCTTCTGCAATGGCCTGTTCCCTGTCCAGTTGCAGATGCACTTCAGCCCGGTAGGGCTGCGACATGCCATGCTCGATTTCTGAAGCAATAACAGCCGGCATTTCACCGCGCGGATTATCGGATGTAATCCACACCACATCAGCCAGCTCGGCAGCAATTTCACCCATATGCGGACGCTTCTCACGATCACGTTCGCCGCCACATCCGAACAGCATAATCAGGCGCTTCCGCGTCAGTTTACGCGCCGTTTCCAGACAGCGTTGCAAGGCCTCCGGCGTGTGGGCATAATCGATATAGACCTGTCCGTAACCGGCATCTACTTCTTGCATGCGTCCGGGCGGCGCACTGATTTGATCCAGCAGCATTGGCAACCCCGTCAGCGGCACAGCCATGGACACCATCAGCGTCAGCGCCGTACAGGCCACATTCTCGGCATGGAAGTCACCGAGAGGAATATCTTCAATCACAATCTCATCATCGCCGCTTTTCAGCCGCAACAGCCCCGGCAACTCCTGCTCCCAAGCCAGATCCACATCATCCCTAAACAGTCCGTGTCCATACCAGCAGGTGTGATCAGGCGCATATTTGCGGATATCGGCGTGATCGGCATTGGCCACCACATTGCCGCCGTGTGCCGCAACCTGTTGCACAAAACCGGCCTTGGTCGCCAGGTAGGAAGCGTAACCGCCATGATCCTGCAGATGATCGTGTCCCATATTGGTCCAGATCGCTGTCTTAAAATCCAGACCGGCAATACGGCTCTGGGCGATACCGTGCGATGAAATTTCACAAACGACGGCATGCACACCTTCCAGGCAGGCGGAAGCAAACATGGCATGCAGAGTCAGCAGCGATGGCGTTGTGTTGCCGATATCACGGATATCATCCGGGCTTTTCATCCAGCCCAGGGTACCGCAACTCCAGACCGGCCTGTCCTGATAACGGCTCAATGCTTCACGCAGCATCCAGGCGATGCTGGTTTTACCATCGGTGCCGGTAATACCGTAAATATGACTGCCCGCCCCTTCGGTGCGAAACATCCGGCGCAGCAGCTGACCAGCCTGACGCATCTGCGCCAGATGCAGGTGCGGCAAATTCAGATCCGACGAACCGGCATCGAGATCAACGCCTACGCTGATAATAGCCGCTGCACCATTCTGAGCCGCATTCGCTGCATATTCGCCGGCATGTTTACCACTGCGCGGCAAGCAGAGCATGGCATAACCGGGACGGGCGAATCGGGAATCATCACAGATGCCGGTAATGCATATATCCTCGTCGTCGGGCAATTCCAGTGTACCCAACCGGTCACTCAATTCACGCAGCGAGAATCCCTTGTCTAATTCCGTGGCATGTGTTTGGTCTGTTATTTGAGCTGTATTACTCACCTAGCCACACCTCCAGCAGATCGCCCTGTTCCAGCCCGTTGATCGTGGCAGGCTGCTCTCTTCTGACCCAGCCGGAACCATGCACATTCAGTCTCAGGCCGCGCCCTGCAGCAAAACGCCTGACCTCCCGCATCGACATGCCTGTTACAGAATCGGTTGCGGTTTCAACGGGCGTATCATCAATCTGCATCGTGCGCCAGGCTGTCTCGTCTTCGATACGCGCTGAAATACCAAGGTAGGGCAACACGGATTCCGCAATATGCCGAAACACCGGTGCCGCTACCTGTCCTCCGTAAATGCTCTTTTTCGGTTCATCCACCATGACTACAATCACCAGCTGAGGATCATTGGCCGGGGCCATCCCGGCGAATACGGCATTGTATTTTTTCCGGCTGTAGCCACCTCTGCCGTTGGTCTTCTGTGCAGTACCAGTCTTGCCGGCCACCCGGTAACCGACCGGCACCGCCTTCTTGCCTGTGCCATCCTCACCGGTGGCAAATTCCAGCATACGCACAACCTGACGCGCGATACCGGTCTTGATTACCTGCACTGGCTCCTTCACGCCCAGATGGTCTGCAAATAACACTGGCGCAACATATTTTCCATCATTGGCCAATACGGAAAATGCCGTTGCAAGTTGCAACGGCGTGACAGCGATACCCTGTCCAAATGCGATGTTAGCTGTTTCGACCGGCCCCCAGCGTTCGGGGGGCAATACAATGCCGGGTGATTCTCCACTTAATCCAGTGCCGCTCTTGCTGCCAAAACCGACCTCTTTCAATGTCTTGTAAAGCGCACCGGCGCCGATATCCAGTGCCAGTTTGGCCGCACCGATATTACTGGAATGCACGAGAATCCCGGTAATATCCAGCCAGCCGGCCTTGTGATCATCATGAATGGTATAGTCAGCTACCCGCATCGAACCATTTTCACAAAATACCCGCGAATCCGGTTGCCAGCGCCCGGAATTAAGGGCGGCGGCAATGGTAAACGGTTTCATGGTGGAACCGGGTTCAAAAACGTCGGTTATCGCCCGGTTGCGCCACTGACCCGGATGGAAATGACGATAATTATTCGGGTTGTATCCCGGCCAGCTCGCCATCGCCAGAATAGCCCCGTCCTGTGGACGCATGACCACAACCGAACCGCCTTTAGCATGCTGCTGTCGCACCCCTTCGGCCAGCGCCGCATAGGCAATACTCTGGATGGTGGCGTCCAGCGTCAGCCGCATGGCCTTGCCGGGCACCGGTTTGCGAATCCAGCTGCTATTGGGCAGTGAGTGCCCCCTGGCATCACGCCTGACCTGTCGAAGACCGGGCTCACCGCTTAATTCAGCATTCCAGGTGCGCTCAATCCCCTCCAACCCACGCCCGTCAATACCCACAAAGCCGAGCAGATGACCAGTTTGAGGCCCCAGTGGCTGATAGCGTCGCCACTCCTGCTCCTGACGTACCCCCGGGATATGCAGCGCCATCACCTTGTCCGCCACTGCCGGCGACAACTGACGGGCCAGCCAGACAAAACCTTTTCGCCGGCGCAGTTTACGCCTTACTTTTTTCACCGGCAGTCCCAGCGCCCCGGCCAACGCCCTGATACGCCTGGACGGCACTTCATCGGCCATGGCCGCGATAGACGGCACCTCGACGCTTTCTGCCAGCGTACGTCCTTTCTGATCCAGAATCGGCCCGCGCGGCGCCATCATGGCATATTCGCGATAACGCTGCTTTTCCGCCTTGGCGCTTAGCGTATCGGCCTCCAACCATTGCAGATCCACTGCCCGCACAGCCAGCATCAACAGCCCCAACACCAGTAGCCCGGCCAGTGCCTCGATGCGGCGGCGAACGAATATGTTATCATGATCGTCGTGCTTCACTGGTGAATCACCTGCATGGGATTTGGTGGCCCCATATGCAGTGTGTTGACCGCATATTGGCGCAGGCGTTCGGGGCGGCTCAAACTAGCCACTTCCAGACGTAATTTACTGGACTCCTGCTGAAGAATCTGTTGTTCATCCTGCAAACGCTGCGTCTGCAGCGATAGATCATTGCGCACCTGAGCCAGATGGATTTGAGCACCGGCCAGCACAGCCAGACATAACGGGATCAGCATCCACACCTTCAACCCACTGCGCATCAGTGTAACTCTCCGCACATAAGCGGGTCTCCACTGTAACCAGCCAGCTTTTTCGCTTCGGTATCGCTTAACCGTTGCGCTACCCGCAGCATGGATGAACGGCTACGTGGATTAGCCGCCAGTTCTTGCTCATCGGCGCGTAACGGCTTTTTCTGCAACCAGCGCATGGTAGGCCTGCGACCACAGACGCAGACCGGCATCTCGGGCGGGCATATACATGCATGCACCTGCGCTTCGATCAGATCACGTATACGGCGATCTTCGCCGGAATGAAACGATATCACCGCCAGCTTACCGCCCGGTTGCAGGTGCGACATGGCCGCAGCAATGCCGGCATCGATCTGATCCATTTCGCCATTCACCCAGATACGCAAGGCCTGAAAGGAGCGCGTGGCCGGATGCGTTTTGCCATATCGCGCCTGCTTGGGCACAGCATGGAAACAGATGTTTTCGAGATCAGATGTGGAATGCAGGGTACGGGCATGAAACGCTTTCAGGATTGCAGCCGCAATGCGCCGTGCGTAACGCTCATCGCCGAAATTGCGTAGTACATCAATCAAATCACGCTCAGAAACATGCGCCAGCATGCTGCTCAGCGGCAGGCCACTGCCAGTGTCCATACGCATATCCAGCGGGCCGTCGTGCCTGAATGAAAACCCGCGTGCTGCATTGTCCACCTGCGGTGAAGAGACCCCGAGGTCGAAACCAATGCCGGTCACCTGCTCCCATCCCTCGTTCTCAAGCGTTTTTTCGAGCTGAGCAAAATCACTGTGCCGGATGATGAAGCGGCCATCTTCACTCGCCAGTTTTTCTCCCGCTGCAACAGCCTCAGAATCGCGGTCGATGGCAAGCAGTCGCCCCTTGTCCGAGAGACGGGCGAGCAGTGCCCTGCTGTGGCCGCCGCGTCCGAAGGTGCAGTCAACGTAATAGCCGTCCGGATCAGAAAACAGGGCGTCAACAAAGGCGTCACGGAGCACCGGGATGTGTTCGGGGTAACGATCGGGTGATTGCTCATGGGCGGCCACATCACAAACCCAGTTCGAAATTCTTGGCCAGCATCAGATCAGCTTCGAGCTGCTTGTCCCAACTGCTTTTATCCCATATCTCGAAGGTCTCACCGGCGCCGGCGAATTGAACGGTGCGACTGAGCGATGCGTAATCGCGCAGAGCCGGGGAGAGGAGGACCCGGCCCTGCCGATCGGGCGCATATTCCTGAGCGGAGCTGATCACAATACGCTTAAATGCACGCAACTGCTCGCTCGGCGGCGTTGCACTGATACGCTTTTGCAAGCGCTTCCACTCACGCCGGGGATAGGCTACCAGACAACGTGAATGCGGCGTGCGAGTGATAATCAACTGGGGCTCGGCATGGCAGGTTTTCAACACATCACGGAATGATGCAGGGATGCTGACGCGTCCCTTGTCATCCATATTATTGCTGAACTCACCCTGAAACATCTTTCGCCAGCCCTCTCCCACATTCGTGGTGTGGCACTATTACCCACTATTACCCACTAAACCCCAATAGTGGCCACCTGACCACCCTTGTCAACCCAACTTTTCAACTATTTTGTTAAAATGGGACATTCAGACACGGAAACCCCCATAGATTACCTTGCCAATGACGAGTGGGAGAACGTGGGTGATATCGGCACAATATCACCCGAAATGATCAGAAATGCACTGATACTGATGCCGCGCCGAATAGCTCCCGTATTAAGATCAGGATAGCACCCGATTGATAAGAGCGTATCAGGAGCATGTATATTTTGATATCCTTTGCGCCTTTGCGTCTTGGCGAGAGCGCTTTTGATTGTGAACCTGAAAGGCATCTCTCGCAAAGCCGCAAAGAGAACAAACCAGGATATTTATTGACTTTTCTTGGCTTACTTGGCGGAGATGTCTTTAGCGAATAATGATATTACTGCCTTTGCCGTATTTCGGATCGGCCTCCGGATCGCTAATCAGCAGCGTACTGGCGCCGCGCTGACCGGCATCTGCATTGGCATCTGTCAACAACATATTCGATGCATGGCCAGCCGGCGTAACAATATCCAGCGCTGCTGCTTCAGCGACGCCAACCTGCGCCGTCTGTATATCATAGCGCACATTGACCGGATTACCGTTGAGAAACACGCGATCCCAGATGCCGCCGGCGACATGAAAAGCGACCGGCATGTTGATGTTGGCGTTGAGGAAATAGATGCGCACCCGTTCGCCCGGCTTGGCCATGAGCACGCGACGGGCGTCTGAATCGTGCAGGGGATCATATTTGAATGCACGCCCGTTGATCAGGCTGCGTCTCCAGCCAATGTTGCGAATCATGTTCTGATAATTTTTCGCATCAGGAAACAGCTGCGACTGCACCAGTACATATTCCCGGTCCGGCCTGGGGTACTCATCCGTATATGCTTTCGGCGCAACAATCATGATACCGAACATGCCTCGGGCAATATGCTGCACCATGGGCGTTGCGTCACAGTGATACATAAACACGCCGGGACGCCTGGCGACAAAGCTGAACCGTTTCACATGACCTGGCCTGATTGTTGCGAATTCATTGAACAGGTCAACCTCGGCGGCGCTGAAATCGACAGAGTGCGACTGCCTGTTCTTTTTGGGGTTGGTAAAGCTGACATGGATGGTATCGCCGACTGTGGCGCGCACAACCGGGCCGGGAATCGTGCCGTTATAGGTCCATGAAGGGTAGGATTCACCCTGATTGGAAACAACGCTATGCCCCTCAATCACCACGAACTGAACATGAACATCCCCCGCATAGGCGTACGGCATGCCAACGGACAGAAGCGCCACAAACAGCGGTAGCATCACCCTCCGCAACAACCATGAAACTCCGAGCTTAGTCATGATGCGCCTCCTGTGGCGACATAGAAAGCGCCGCAAGATAGGAGGCCAGCTTCTCGATATTCTCCTCGGAGATATGTCTGCTCGGCATCCATATCTTCGGATCCCACAATTGCGGACTGCGGATATAACTGCGTATAAAGGCTTGCGTCAGCCGTCGCCCCGCTGAATAGAGCTCCGGAGCGGAGGTCCCGCCGACACCCGGCGCAATTTGATGACATATCTGACAGCTATAGACATGCTTGAATAGCATACCGCCACGCGGCAACACTTCTGAAATGCCCACCTTCGGCTGATGCAAAAACCGGTTGATTCTGAGCGTGCTTGCTTTGAGCTGCATCAGCGCTTCAGCTGCATCAGCTGCATCAGCTACATTCAGAGCCGGATGCATTGGCAGCGCCGGCGCACCAGCGCTGCCAGCCTCTCCTTTGCTCTTGATGTAGGCACTGTACGCCATGCCTGCCGGACGGATACGCGTGGGGTGCTGCAACCATGTCTCCATCCACCTGCGACGATATTTGTCTCCGGCATAGAACAGGTCAGGCCCCTTGCGCGCTATCAGTGCGGCCAGAGTGCGCGGCGCCGGGCCGCTCAAATTATGACAGGTGACGCACTGCTGCTTGAGTAGCGCCATGCCGTCATGCCCTGCATACGCCGGCACCGCAGAAAAACAGGTTAACAGGCCCGCAAACAGAATCAGGAATCGGAAAAACAGTTGGCTACAGGACATGTACGGAAATCTGGCATTACTCATTATGAAATGGCGTCAGCATGGCACCCGATACTAATGACGCACAGCATCATTGCAAACAGCGATAGCGCAGAAAAACCCATGCAACCCACATGAATCCATCCTCCCCGGCGCTGGCCATCAGGGGAGAGGAGACAAAAAAGCGCCGGAGAGGACGGAGGTGGTGAACTATTGTCTATTCTAGTTCAATCTTTCAGTTTAATCTGCCTTGCGATGGTGACGGCGATGCTTGCGTTCAAGCGGCTGCCCCTTGAATACAGCCTGGTCAAACTTTCCATAGCCTTTCTTCAAGGACTCGGCATAGAAGAAGTCGGGCTGATATTTCACATCCTTCCATACATACCAGTCATCCTTGGGATTGCCTGCATATTCAATAATGGTCACAGCACCACCGGGAAACTTGCCGTTATTGGTGGACTGGTAATCGATATGATCGTGGAAGATGAAGCGCCCGGAATTATCCATATTGATAAATACATCGTTATGGGAACCCGGAATAATCAACTGCGTATCCACATAATAGGGATCCTTGATCGGCAAACCGTCCTTGAATGCGACCAGCATATCATGACCATGACTGTGCATGGCATGCATGGTGTTGCCGGCCCCGATAAAGCGGACCCGCACGAAATCGCCGTGTTTGACCCGGAGCGGCTGATCCAGCGGGAATGACCGGGCGTTAATCGAGAAATAGTTGCGTTTGTCGTTCGGGCCGCCGCCGGTACCGTATTTATCGGCCGCTGCGGATTCCCAGCTGCTCATCATCATGATGATATCTTTGGTCACCTTTTTCTCAAGTGCTGTCGGTTTCTTCGGATCAACGACGATTGGGCCCCACATGCCTCGAATGCCCGTGTGCTCGTTGGCGTTGACGTGGCAGTGATACCACATGGTACCGGGTTTTTCGGCCACCCAGTGATAAGTGAATGTTTCACCAGGCTTGATACCGGGACCCGGCTGGGTAATGCCCGGCACGCCGTCATTATTCCAGTTCTTGTGCTGATAAAATCCGTGCCAGTGAATGGTGTGGGGCAGTGTGGTGTGGTTGGTGACATGTACGCTGACATCATCGCCTTGCCGCACATGAATCAACGGCCCGGGCACCTG
Source organism: Mariprofundus sp. (assembly GCA_027019785.1). GTDB lineage: Bacteria > Pseudomonadota > Zetaproteobacteria > Mariprofundales > Mariprofundaceae > Mariprofundus. The sequence continues at coordinate 37,884 of JALUWF010000144.1, forward strand.
GCCGTCAAAACCGAACACCTTGTATTTCAAATCCGGAGCGACCTGAATGGTCACCTCATCAATACTCATACTGACATCATAATGTTTGGCCCATGCTGATGCAGTAGCCGTCAACATCATACATGAAAAAAACAACAGAAACGCAGACCGTTTCATACTATTTACTATCATACATACCCTCCTCTTTGACTGTGCGAGATACAGAAGCACGCAAGCTGCTTGCATGCGCCGCTTCACATCTCGCAATAAAGATATAAAACGTTTATATCTTATATAAGATGCATCTTGAGAATATGTTTCATGCCTGTCAAGCGCCAATTTCATGATGTAGATATAAGATACCGGACGGACAAGAATTGAGGCTTGGTTTCCACGCGCCAGTTCATAGAATGCGAGCATGATCATACAATCCGGTTCATCACGCACTTTCACCCTGGAAGGCACTGGCGCACTATCCCCGTTTCGCACCAAGAAACTGACTGAAGCCATGCAACGCCTCGATATCAATCCGGCGACAATCCATGCGCACTATATCCATATCGTTGAAGTAACAAATAGATGGACAGAGGCGGATACCAGGCGGCTGGCCCGTTTGCTGAACCACGAGCCCACTCTGTTTGAGCAGCATGCGAACGATGCGTTATTTCTCGTTGTCCCTCGCATCGGCACCATCAGCCCGTGGTCCTCCAAGGCGACCGATATTGCCGCCCTGTGCGGCATCACGGCGTTAATTCGACTGGAACGCGGTATCGCCTATCATATTACTGGCCTGAATCACGACCAGCATGCCACTGTCTCCACACTGCTGCATGATCGCATGACTGAAACCGTGCTCTCCGGTGTTGATGATCTGCCTCGCCTGTTCGACCACCATCAACCAGCGCCGCTCACCACGGTGGATATTCTCGGCGGAGGACACCAGGCGCTGGTGAGCGCAAACCGTGAAATGGGTCTGGCGCTGGCAGAGGATGAAATCGATTATCTGCTGGAGAATTTTCTGGCGCTCCGGCGTAACCCTTCCGATGCTGAACTGATGATGTTTGCGCAGGCCAATTCCGAACACTGCCGCCACAAGATTTTTAATGCCGAATGGGTCATTGATGGTGAAAAGCAGCCACGTTCTCTGTTTTCGATGATCCGCAACACCCATGAGCTAAACCCGGAAGGCACGCTGGTGGCTTATAATGATAATTCATCTGTTATTGAGGGCCCCAAAACAGAGCGCTTTTACCCCGATGCCGACGGCCATTATCGCACCCATGACGATGACGCCCATATCCTGATGAAGGTGGAGACACACAATCACCCCACTGCCATCGCCCCATTTCCGGGAGCGGCGACCGGCTCGGGCGGAGAAATCCGTGATGAAGGTGCAACCGGCACTGGCTCCAAACCCAAGGCCGGGCTGTGTGGATTCTCGGTCTCCAACCTGCACATTCCCGGTTTTGAGCAGCCATGGGAAACCAATTACGGCAAGCCCGAGCGCATCGTGTCGGCACTGGATATTATGACCGAAGGCCCGATTGGCGCAGCTGCCTTTAACAACGAATTCGGACGCCCAAATCTGGCCGGCTATTTCCGCACCTATGAGCAGGACATCAGCCCGAACGCAGAACACAGCGCGCTGCGCGGCTATCACAAGCCGATCATGATTGCCGGCGGCGTCGGCAATATCGATGTCCGCCATGTGCATAAAAAAGCCGTACCCGAAGGTAGCCTGATCATTCAGCTCGGCGGCCCCTCCATGCTGATCGGCCTTGGCGGTGGTGCGGCATCGAGCATGGACACTGGCGCCAATGCCGAATCGCTGGATTTCGATTCGGTGCAACGCGGCAACCCCGAAATGGAGCACCGCTGTCAGGAAGTATTGGATCGCTGCTGGCAGATGGGCGATGCCAATCCAATCCTGTTTATCCACGATATCGGCGCGGGCGGACTGTCCAATGCGGTGCCGGAATTGATTGATGATGCCGGACGCGGCGGCTGGGTGGATCTGCGCGCCGTACACAATATGGAGCCGGGCATGAGCCCGATGCAGATCTGGTGCAACGAGTCGCAGGAGCGTTATATGCTGGCCATCGCGCCACAATCACGCGCCCTGTTTACCGATATTTGCGAACGCGAACGCTGCCTGTTTGCCGTACTCGGTGAAGCGACCGAAAAACGCGATCTGATCGTCAATGACCCGGAGTTCGATAATCAGCCGGTCAATCTGTCGCTCAATATGCTACTCGGAAAACCGCCGAAAATGACCCGCAATGTGACACATGTACAATCGCATGGCGTTGTGCTGAATCTGACCTCGATTGACCTAAACGAAGCGGCAGAACGCGTATTGCGTCTGCCCGCCGTGGCTGGCAAAGAGTTCCTGATCACCATTGGTGATCGCTCGGTGACCGGCCTGGTGGCGCGCGATCAGATGATCGGGCGCTGGCAGGTGCCTGTAGCCGATACGGCGGTAACGGCCAGTGATTATTGCGGCATCACAGGCGAAGCCATGAGCATGGGTGAACGCACCCCGATTGCCGTGCTTGATGCAGCGGCTTCCGGTCGCATGGCGGTCGGCGAAGCGCTGACCAATGTCGCCGCAGCTTCGATTGCAAAACTCGGCGATGTGAAACTCTCGGCCAACTGGATGGCGGCTTGCGGTCACGATGGCGAAGATGCGCGATTGTACGACACCGTCAAAGCCGTCGGCATGGAACTGTGTCCGGCGCTCGGTATCTCGATTCCTGTCGGCAAAGATTCGCTGTCGATGAAATCGGTGTGGCAGCAGCATGGTCAAAACCGGGAAATGATTTCTCCCTTATCCCTGATCGTATCCGCCTTTGCGCCGGTTCAAGATATTCGCAACACGTTGACGCCGGAATTAAAACTGGATCAGGGCGAAACCGAGCTGATGCTGATTGATCTGGGCGAAGGCAAAAACCGACTTGGCGGTTCTGCATTGGCGCAAGTCTATGGTGCGACCGGCGAAACGCCTCCCGATGTTAATAACGCCGCACTGCTCAAATCATTCTTTGAAACCATCCAGCAATTGAACCGCGAAGGAAAACTGCTGGCCTATCATGACCGCTCCGATGGCGGCCTGTTCACCACCTTGGCCGAAATGGCCTTCGCCGCCCGCTGCGGCTTGCAGATCAATCTGGCCGGCACGGATGACATATTAGCGGCCCTGTTCAACGAAGAACTCGGCGCAGTCATCCAGGTGCGCGTGCAAGATTCTGAAGATGTTCTGGCCAAACTGGCCGATGCCGGGCTATCGCATATTGCACATATTATTGGCCATCCCACACATAATCGTCAGATCATTATTTCAAACAGGGGCATCTCCCTGTTTGAAACGCACGTACAAACATTGCAGCAACGCTGGGCGGAAACGAGCTTCCGCATGCAATCGCTGCGCGATAATCCCGATTGCGCCCGTGAAGCCGTCGATACCATTGCCAATGGTAATGATAGCGGCCTGTTTGCTGATCTGTCCTTTGATCCAGGCGAAGATATTACCGCGCCATTCATTCACAGCACGCGTCCGAACATGGCTGTACTGCGTGAACAGGGGGTCAACGGTCAGGTCGAAATGGCTGCCGCATTTGATCGCGCCGGTTTTGATTGCAGCGATGTGCATATGTCCGACATTATTGCCGGTCGTGTCGATCTGAGTAACTTTCAGGGTTTAGTGGCCTGTGGCGGCTTCTCCTTCGGCGATGTACTGGGAGCCGGTCGCGGCTGGGCATCTTCCATCATGTTCAATACCCGCGCCCGCGATCAGTTCGATACATTTTTCCACCGCGACGACAGTTTTGCCCTGGGTGTTTGCAACGGCTGCCAGATGATGAGCGCTTTGAAATCCATCATCCCCGGCGCCGCCCACTGGCCAAGCTTCGAGCGCAATCGTTCCGAACAATTTGAAGCGCGCCTGTTGCAACTGGAAGTATTGGATTCGCCATCAATCTTCCTCTCCGGCATGGCCGGCTCCAAGCTGCCGCTGGTGGTCGCCCACGGCGAAGGCCGCGCCGAATTCGCCTCGCCCGAACAACAGACCAACGCCATTGCCGCCCTGCGCTATCTCGGCCCGGACGGTGCCGCCGCCGCAACCTATCCGCACAACCCGAACGGCTCTCCGGATGGCTTGACCGGCTTCACCACCGCCGATGGCCGCTTCACCATCATGATGCCGCACCCCGAGCGTCTGTTCCGCACAACGCAATATTCATGGCACCCGGATGAGTGGGGCGAAGATGGCCCATGGCTGCGTATGTTCCGCAATGCTCGCGTGTATGTGGCCTGAAGCTGATCAGATAAGAACATCACCTGTCGCGCAGATACCTGTTCAGGAACGATCAATCGAATTTCCCAATCACCCCAAACAGAAAAATTCTGAACCACAGAGTACACAGAGAGCACAGAGGAGGTCAAAATCTTTATGTTTTGGTTTTCTCTTCTTTTCCTCTGTGCTCTCTGTGGTGAGAATCTTTTGATTTTATAATTTTTATTTCTTGTACATTTTGCACGAGATATTTTTCGTAAGGGACTAATCCCCCCCCCAGCCCCTTTGAAAAAGGGGAATCGGGGGGATTCGTGTTACGCGACAAGGGGAATTCATGAATCACATCATCCCCTGATAACGATAACGGGCCAGCATGGTTTCGTTTCCAATCAGGCCGCCGCTGTGGACATAGAGGACGGTTCCTTCAAAACGATCCATATGCTGCAGCAGCGTCTGCCACATCAGCGCGCCATAAATCAGATCGAATTCGATACCTGCGTCGATTAATTCCTCATAGATGGCAAGCAATTCCGGATACGGTTTGGCGAAATGATGCTTTTTGCTGTTTTTCAAAATCTTCAAATTGGATGGCACACTCCCAAGACTTCCCAATTGCGCCAGCAGATAGTCTTCATCGCCAACCTTTCTGGTGACAGAGGGCGGCAACCGAGAGCATGGCATTGGATTGCGTACCGCCGTAAGATACGAGTGTCTTATATTGTCCGCATTCATCCGCGTTCATCTGCGTCTAAATTTGTTGGGCTCTGGCGATACCATTCAGATCAAATCGACAATTCCAGCCCGCCCTCCGGATCGCTATCATCATGCTTGAGGATGTCATCCACGCTGGCAGCGCCATCATCGCCGTCGCTTGATCCGGCAATGGTCGCCATTTTTATTTTCAGTCGCAAATTATTGACCGAATCGGCATTCCTGAGTGCTTCGATCTCGCTGATTTTTCCGCTTTGCCACAACAGGAAGAGGGCCTGATCGAAGGTGCGCATCCCGTGCTGTTCGCCGGCTTCCATCGTCTCCTTGATGGCGCTGACATCACCTTTGAGAATCAGGTCGGCAATACGCGGCGTGTTGATCAGAATCTCGATAGCGGCAACGCGTTTACCGTCCACGGTTTTAACCAGCCGCTGCGACAGGATGGCGCGCAGATTCATCGACAGATTCATATAAACCTGCTGATGCTGCTCCTCGGGAAAAAAGTTCAGGATACGATCCAGTGTCTGATTGGCGTTATTGGCATGCAGGGTTGCCATGGCCAGATGACCGGTTTCGGCAAACGCGATGGCATGCTCCATCACCTCGCGATCCCGAATTTCGCCCAGCAGAATCACGTCGGGTGCCTGCCTGAGCGCATTTTTCAATGCGTTTCGAAATGATATGGTGTCCGATCCCACCTCTCGCTGGGTCACATAACATTTTTTGTGCGGATGCATGAACTCGACCGGATCCTCGATGGTGATGATATGCCCGGCCTGATTGCTGTTGCGCCAGTCCACCATGGCCGCCAGCGATGTGGATTTGCCGGAACCGGTTGCGCCAACCATCAATACCAGTCCGCGCTTGCTCATGGCGATATCTTTAAAGATAGCGGGCAGATGCAGCTCATCCACGGTGGGGATTTTAGTCGTAATCTGGCGAATGACCATACCGACAGTGCCGCGCTGGCGATAAACATTGACGCGAAAACGCCCCAGCCCAGCCACGGCGGCGGAGAGATTCATCTCCATCTCGGTAGCAAAATCGGCTTTCTGCTGCTCATTCATCAGCTTATCGGCCAGTCGCTCTACTGTGGCCGGATTGATCTCGGTGTCTCCAAGCCGACGAATCACCCCGTTAATGCGGTAGCCGGGCGGCGCACCGGCCATCAGGTATAGATCGGAAGCATCCTGCTCTACCATCACCTGCAGTAACTGCCGTATTTTCAGTTCATCCGCCATGTCTGACTCCAGTGTTGTTTACAGGAAACCGAAAGCAAATTATATACCATTTATTTCAAAACACTGATTTCCGGCAATCTGCCATCGCCTGCGATCATTATCTCATAAGGGGTGGCCGATATGGGTGAACTCCCGATCACTTATAATACCTGCATCCCCATAGCCCTGGCGGCCTGATTGAGGTGTTGATCAAAACAGGCAAAAGTGAAGGTTGGCGACTGTTCAAACAGCAGTTCTGCGGCAGCCAGGTGAACGCTGTCATAACCGCGCAGCCCATACGTCTCTGCAAGCTCTCCGGCCTGTCTGATATGTACCATATTGAGTGAGATGACATCGAGATTTTTCCAATAGCCCTCAAGCGCCGCTTTATAGACAAGGTGGGTTTCATCTGTGATGCGCTGCATGCGAACTGCCTTAGCCAAAGCAGCACGCGACTCGGCATAAGTGATCATATGCGTAAATACTGCGCTGGCACCTTGCAACAAATCCGCGACAACCTTTGTGTCAGGCTCGTCAAGAAAGAGCTTTACCAGCGCGGAAGTATCCAGATAAACAATCATTCCCGATCTTCCAGCACCCAATCAGATAGTGAGGCTTCGCCGGGCGTGGATACCATTGGATTTGCAACCGGTTGCAATTGACCACCCTTGCCAGCATGAACCCAAGGCTGGGATCTGATCCGTGCAAGAACAGATGCCTCGTCACCAGGCTCACGCAGCGGAGCCAGTAGTGCAACCGGCTTGCCATGCGAGGTGACCACAACCTCTTCGCCGGCAGCAGCACGATTGATATATTCAGACAGGTGATCCTTGAGTTCGCGCACGGCAACATTCATGAGAACCCTCCTATTATGGCTATATTTATGTATTATAGCCATAATAGGGCCAATCAGCAATGTTTGTCTTTTTATGAAATCCATTCCTCTTGAAGCGCGTATGCGATCTGAAATCATGAGCAACGATCCAGCAATATCAAATTATGAAAGCCTGGTACCGTAATGGCACCGTTACAGTATGTATTGGTGTGGTGATTTATACTCTCGCTGTATCTGCGGTATCAGGTGTCGATTGCTTCACGCAGGGTTGCCAATGGTAAAAACATCTCCAGTAGTTCATGGCGAAATGAGATAAAACCAAACCGCTCATAGTAGGTTCTGGCCGCAGGGTGTTTTGCATCCACGAAAAATCCGATGATGCCGATATTTTCGGCAACCAGCAGAGCCTTCTTCATCGCTTCAACCATAAGGAGTTGCCCATAACCCTGCCCCTGAAATTTTCGACCCACTGCCAGACGAGCCAGTTTCGCGCCCGGAGCTTTTGAAGGGTATTTTCGTGCCAGTTCCGGAGGCAGATTTTCACTCACCACCTCGCAAGCAGCCAATGAAAAGAACCCCATAATCGTTTTCGGCCTGGCTGAATCCACGAGCACAAATGTTTTGGATATCCCTTTCAACTGTTGTTGTCGGGCAAGCGTTTGCAAGAATCTGTTCAGCGCCTCTTCGCCACAGTCAAACCTGTTCCGATGGTGCTGCCCCAGCGCTTCAATCCGAAGCATTTAGTAATGTCTTGTGGGCGTGGGCTGCAGCGCGCAGCTTATCGTTGGGAGCGGGCGGGTTCTCCAGCGACGCAAAAAACAGTCGGCTGGACTCACCACTCAATCGAATAATATAATCTTCCTCAACCACCTCCCTGGCGCGTTCAATAGCAGTTTGAAGTACAAACTGATTCATCGTTGAACCCAACGAGCCCGCAGCCCGACTCAGTAGTGCGTGAATATTTTCAGGCACGCGTACTGAAATTCTTTCCGTTTTAGCCACCATTTTTCACCTCACAGAGCAACCGATTGCTCCAGTCTAAAGCAACTTACCTGAAAAGCAACATTATGGTGCCATTATGGCTCCTTATTGGATTGATATTCGAATAATCATGGTGAATATTTTTTACATATTGTCCGAACAGACCAGACCGTCAGATGTCATTTTTCTCGCCAGATACTTTTCCTCTTTGACTAATTGTAGTTTATGGACTACCATTGTGTCATGGTGATTGAACTTAGCCAGACCGAAACTTTCCATTCATTATGGTTCAGGCTACCGCATTTACTTTCAAAGGCGGGGAAATGCGATCATCGTCTTGCTATGTGGCGGGAGTAAAAGTACGCAGGCAAAAGATATCAAGACAGCTAAAATGCTTGTCGATGAATGGAGTAAAGAAAATGACTGAAAAACTAACCACCTACGACCCATCTGAAGACCTGACTTCCGATGATGACATTGCGGCTTTTATGGCAGAAGCGTTCGAGTCAAACGATGCCAGCTATATCGCGCACGCTCTTGGTGTTGTAGCCCGTGCCAAAGGAATGACACAAATTGCGGGACAGACAGGTCTTTCGCGAGAACAGCTTTATCGATCATTCAGCGAACGCGGCAATCCAACGCTTAAAACAACTCTGGCAGTGATGAAAGCCTTGGGAATTGATCTCACAGCCAAGTTACATGCCTAAATCAAGAGACCTCATTTATTAAGCGCGATTTGATACAATTCATCCAGCATAGTTCATACCCGACCTAGCCAAACACCCAATTGTCAAGCTTGACCCGATTTTGTCCTACTGGGATAGTCCCAACTTTTTTTGGGCGTAGCAATTCTGTGTGTTGTGTCCAATAGCACTCATGATATGTGTCTGGCGGCCATCCTCCCCGATAGCACCGCGCATCGTTTTGCCATCAATGGCAAGGCT
>JALUWF010000145.1 GCA_027019785.1 Mariprofundus sp.
GTAAGCGTCAAACTAACCTCATCTACCGCTAACGAATAACGGTGCCAGCCTTCGCGGCAGCAACAAAAGCGGAGGCAATCATGAAATCAGCACAACCAGCGCATAGCGCATCCAAGCGGGATTATTGGCATCATGTCATGAATGAATGGGAAGGCAGTGGGTGCAGGACGCAAGCTGCCTTTTGTCGCCAGGCCGGGATATCCATCAAATCCTTCAGGCGCTGGCGGAGCGTGTTTGCACGAGAGGCGTTGCAGAGCCCATCCAAAGTTGGCTTTGCCAAAGTAGAAATACAAACATCACCCCCTGCCGGGTCAGGGATTCGCATTGCCTTATCACCTCAGGCGCATATTGATATCTCTGCTGATTTTGATGAAGTCACGTTACGGCGTGTGTTGAGCGTATGCATATGATGCGCCATATTGGCAGTCCAACCGTTCACCTGGCGACTGAGCCTGTGGATATGCGTAAATCCATCAATGTACTTTCCGTGCTGGTGGCCGATCATCTGGAGTGCAATCCATTGAGCGGTAGCCTGTTTGTATTTTACAACAATGCGCGTGACAAGATCAAGATTCTGTACTGGGATCGCAATGGCTTCTGTCTGTGGTATAAACGGTTGGAGAAACACCGGTTCCATATCCCTGCTTACATATCCGGCGACAGCGTCGAACTCTCTTCCGAGCAATTATCATGGTTGCTTTCCGGTCTTCATATTAATGAGATTCAAGGCCATCCGGCTTTGGAGTTTTCGACTGTGATGTAAGTATAAAAACGCTTGCTTTTTCCGCTGGTTATGCGATGATTTAAACATGGAAAAAGCGTTGGAATTATTGCAGGAACAGGTAGAAAGCCAGGCGCTTTTTATTACTGAACTTGAGCAGGAGATAACCCTGCTTAAGGAGATGATCGCGCAGTTCCGGAATCGTAAGTTTGGTGCCAGTGCGGATAGTATCGATATCGCCAAACAGCCCGACCTGTTCAATGAGGCTGAAGCAGTCATTGAGCAGGAAGGTGAAGTAGATGAACCCACGGAAGTCGTGGTTACAAGGCGCAAACGTGGTGGCAGACGGAAATTTCCGGAGTCATTGCCGCGTGTCACGATTGTGCACGACATCGACGAAGCAGATAAACAGTGCTGTGAATGTCATCAGCCGATGACTGTTATCAGCGTAGACCGTACTGAAAAGCTGAAGTACATTCCTGCTACGCTGGAAGTCGAGGTTCATGAACGCCCCAAATATGGTTGCAAGACATGCGAATGTAAGCCTCAACAGGCAAAGCCTGCACCACAAGCAATTCCCAAGAGCATGGCAACAGCCTCTTTATTAGCACACATCCTTATTTCCAAGTTTATTGATGCCACACCATTGTATCGACAGGAACAGCAGTGGAATCGGCTCGGCATTGATTTGAATCGCGCATTACTATCAAGCTGGGTATTGAAGTGTGGGGCGTTATTGCACGTCCTGTGGGAGCTGATGCAGCAGGATCTTCAGAAATCTGATTATGTACAGGCAGATGAAACACCGCTTCAGGTATTGCATGAGGAGGGGCGAACAGCCAGTCAGAAGTCCTATATGTGGTTATTCCAGTGCGGGCCACCGAAAAAACGTATTATCCTCTATCATTATGCTCCGACCCGCGCTGCCAGCGTACCTGCCGAGATACTCGGAGAATCATTCCGTGGGTATCTGCAAACTGATGGTTATAGCGGCTATCATGCTATTTGTGCGCGTGACGATGTTTCCGGTCTCGGTTGCATGGCGCATACCCGTCGAAAATTTACGGATGCAGCCAAAGTGCATAAGCGACATGGTTTGGCGCATGAGGCTGTTGCCATGATCAGGCGGTTGTATGCGGTGGAGAAGCTGGCCAAGGTGCGTGCTGAAAAGGATGAGAACTTCACATTCGATGACCGTAAAGCGCTTCGACTGGAAAAATCAAAGCCTGTACTGGATAAATTCAAGCTGTGGCTGGATCAACACAAGGATGGTGTCCTTCCCAAAAGTGCGGTTGGCAAAGCCATGACTTATGCATGTAACCAATGGTCGAGGTTAATCGTTTACCTGGAGGATGGACGCCTTGAGATCGACAACAATGGTGGCGAACGATCCATCAAGCCTTTTGTTATCGGGCGAAAGAATTGGTTATTCTGCAACACGGCAACCGGTGCCTTGGCCAGTGGCGTCATCTACTCGC
>JALUWF010000146.1 GCA_027019785.1 Mariprofundus sp.
TGAATGGCATAGCGTCTGTGCAAGGCATCGTCATCATCCATATACCCGAATTTCCCATCAATCTGTTTCAGCCAGACTTTGCCGGCGCGGGTGGCAAAGCTCAGGCATTCCAGTGCTTCCCGTGTCTGATCCATTGCGGCTGTGCTCCACTGCTTGCTCATCATCAATCCTTCCAGAACGAAAAGAGCTTCGGATTGCGGCGAAGCTTGTTCAGCGCCTTGGCTTCGATCTGACGAATGCGCTCGCGCGTCACGCCGAATTGCTGGCCGACTTCCTCCAGCGTGTGATCGGCATGCCCGGCCAAACCGAAACGCATGGCAATCACCTTCGTTTCACGCGGACTGAGTTGGCTTCTGTTGATTGGATTACTGATCATCATCGCCTCCTGTTTTTACCTTTGCAGCAATGATAGATCACCATGCGCCAACTGGTGTCGCAATCAATTGTGGGGTTAGCTTTAGCTTGCATGAGTCCCATTATGGGACTATATTGCGAACTATGAGAGTCATTGCCCTGTCCACGATCAAAAAGTTTATGGAAGGCGACTCACGATATGCGGATGCAGTGGATCCTTCGTTAGCATGGTATCGACATGCCTTACATGCAGACTGGTCTTCTCCATCTGATGTGAAGCAGGACTTTCGCAATGCCAGCATTCTCAAGGATGGCAGAGTCGTATTTAATATTGCCGGCAACAAATACCGGCTGGTCGTCTGGATCAACTATGCTTACCGGGTCGTCTATATCCGATTCATAGGCACGCATGTTCAATACGACAAGATTGATGCTCAAACGGTTTAAGGAGGATAGAAACAGTGAACATTCAACCGATTAAAACTGAAGCCGACTACCGTGCAACATTAAAAGAGATCGAAACACTGATGATGGCAAACAGTGATACGCCTGATGGTGAAAAGCTGGATGTGCTGGTTACCCTAGTCGAGTTCTACGAACGCAAACATTACCCGCTCGATCTGCCTGATCCGGTCGAAGCCATTAAGTTTGAAATGGAACAGAAAGGCCTGACAGTCAAAGACCTTGAACCGATGATTGGCAAGAGCAATCGCGTTTATGAAATACTCAATCGCAAGCGGTCATTGACCCTCAACATGATCTGGAAGCTCCATCAAGGGCTGGGAATTCCTGCCGAACTGTTAATTAAACCAACTCAGCATGCCCATGCATGATGATATCCAGCGTGATACAAAGCGCCCCGTCAGTTTATCCTTTAAGGAAACGACATCAGATCAAACGCCTTTGTATTCATGATCTCAAATGCATCCTGCATGGATGTACCATCCGGCGTGTGCTTGATCAGGTAGTCGTTAAAACAGAGCACCCGGTGCGCAGCGCCATCAAAACCGGGCAGAGCGGCTTCGGCCACCTTGACTCGTTCCCGTTCAAAACCAAACGGCATCACAAGCACTGTAACCACCTGCTTTTCTCTGGCTATCAGGTGATTGCACAATAATTGTGAACCCCATGTGCCAATCACGCCGCCAAGACCGGCTACAAGGATCACAGGGGCGCTGCCAGCTAACTGCTGATCCAACTCCGGCAGGTGTGCTTGCAGACTTGCCTTCAGCTCTTTTTGTACGGACTCGGCATACTCCACCGTCGAGGATTTCGATTTCACGCCAGTAAGTATGATCCGATGCTCAAACAGTTTAGAGGTGACAAACTCGCGTTTATCCCGTTCCATCGCCATACACCGCACACCTTCAGGCAAGCGCGGTAGCCATGATTGAACCATGCCTCTGCCGCAACCACCAATGCCAATCAGCACTGCACCTTGATCAGCTTCATTGATGTCAGTCATCGCGTACTCCTTTCTATTTTTCCAAGGAAATCGTACAAAATTACACTGGTTGCAGTCGAAACATTCAGCGAGTTGGACATGCCCAGCATGGGCAGATGGATGGTGTGGTCGGACAGCGCCAGTGCTTCGGGCGATACGCCGCTGTGCTCTGCCCCGACAACAAAGCAGACCGGCGATGCATACGACATCTCTGCGTAATCAACGCTTGAATCGCACAGTTCCAGACTGATTATCTGCACACCTGATTCCTTCAGCGGGATCAGGGCATCGGCAATCCGTTCATGATGCTCCCACGGCACCCATTTCTCAGCCCCGCGTGATCCTTTGCTGATCCTCTTGCCCGGTGGCAGACGGGTATCACCGCATAACAATAGTTT
>JALUWF010000147.1 GCA_027019785.1 Mariprofundus sp.
AACATACCAAATTGCTTCGCCTATTTTTGGCAAGAACCCCAAATAATGATGCGCTTGCATCAACTCTTCGAACCTGGCTTCTTCACTGGAAACAACAGTCCGGACGATAATGGATTGAAGCTCAGGTGTTTTTGCTGCTCTAATCTGCATGGCCGAAGCATGCGCTTGAATCAGACATTAGTCCAGATGCGGTTCTTTTTCATTATCTGACAATGATTTAAATCATAGAATGAATTGGCCGTGCGTCAGACCCCGACACACTTGATTTCATTCGCGTCTATTAGCGTTCATTCGCGGTTCGGTTGCGGGTTTTGATGGGTGGAAAAGATCAGGGTAAGGTCAAAGGAAAATCGCGAATGATGCGCATAAGGTGTGGCTTGATGGGCTGGTTATCTCTAGGGATTCTACGTTAAGCCAGTGTTGTTTCAATCCTGTTGCGGCCGTTTTGTTTGGCTTGATAGAGGAGTTCATCGGCTTTTTTGATTAAGGCTTCATTGCTTTTGGCATCGCTGAGTTGGCTCAGGCCAATGCTGATGGTGAATCTTACACAGCCTTGCTCCGTATCAAGGGAGAATGCTTCAACTGCGATACGAATGCGCTCTGCTACGGTGGTGGCGGTGGAGATGTCTGCTTCGGGCAAGGCAATGGCGAATTCTTCGCCGCCAAGCCGTCCCAGTATATCCACAGCGCGGATTTGCTGTTGCATTTCATTGGAGACCAGCTTCAGAACCTGATCGCCGACATCATGTCCAAAGGTATCGTTAATGGATTTGAAGTGATCAATATCCAGCATCATGACGGTATAGTCGTGGTGGTAGCGCGCGCATTGTAACAGGGCGTGATCGGCCTCGGTAAAAAAAGCGCGCCGGTTGGCCAGTCCTGTGAGTGGATCCGATGTCGCCAGGCGGCGCAGTTCATGTTCTATCGCCATGCGCTCGGTGATGTTTTGTAGCACACAGTGGGTTTGTTTAAAATCGCCATGAATATCATAGGCCACGCGGCCATTGAGTTCGATAATGAGTGGTGTGCCATCGGCATGGTTGATTGTGAGCTGAAAGTTAGCCAGCGCACCATTTTTAATGAAGGATGGAAACATGTGCATGAATTTCCGCCATTCGTTGGCATCCATTAACTCGCCAAATGATTGGCCTACCACCTGATCCGATATCATACCCATCATTTCAAGCCAGGCTGCATTGACATCAACAACCCGCCCATGATCATCCATAGCCTGATAGGGCAGGGGTGAATCCTCGAAGAGTTGGCGGAAACGCTCTTCACTGGCCTGCAATGCATAGGCCGCTTTGCTCGATTGCAGTTTGAACTTGATGCTGTGCTCCAATAAGTTCCATTGGATCGGTTTCATGATGTAATCGGCGGCACCGGCTTCAAATGCCGCTGCGATCAAGTCTTCGTTTTGTGTGGAGGTGACAATCAGTACGGGACTATATTCATCCCTGTCAATTTCCCGGATACGTCGGCATGCATCCAGACTGCTGATACCATCGGTTTTGGACATTACCACACCCATCAACACCATTTTGGGGGAGGTGCGATCAAATACTTCAATGGCCTCCTTGCCACTGGAAGCTTCGCATACCTTATAGCCTTGGTCGGTTAGAAACTGGCATAACATGGTTCGAAATAAACGGGAATGATCGACAACCAAAATAAGTGACCCGGATATTTCATACATGTAAGTCTCCTGCTTAACAAATTATAAAATACTTGCAAGTTTTGTGCCACTTTCTGCGGGGAAAGGGTTTGTACGGGAGCGTGCTTGAATGAGACATGATGATCTCGAATAAGATGGAACAACAAAAATTGGGGCAGGCTTGACTAGTGGTTATTTGTGTAGATGTTTAGCCTATGGCACGCAAAGCAAGAGTCCATCTGCCCGGAGGAACTTCATCGCTACTACGAGCTGATCCGCCACTGTGCTCCGCATCGGTACTCTCACACTAACGGAGCTTCCGATTGTGTTTCTCCCTTAACATCAGAACGACAGGTTCCCAAGTTCCATACAAAAGCCTGTATCACATTCATGCCACCTCTATGCCGGTTGCCGTTTAGCCAATAAGAATGTTTTCGCTAAACTGATCCCGGAAACGCTTGAGAACCTCCGCCTTCACAGCGGTTCCGAGGGGCCTTCCCTCATCTCTTGCACAGCTCCGAATCGCTTTCGCTCTTCGTTCTTGGCACACTCAAGCCTGACCTTCTGAAGGCCATCCCATTGCACCGGCCTGTGCGCCCCCGCCCCTTAACCAATGCTCTTTTCTTAATGATGCCAACACCACTCCCAAACTGGGCTGCAATTATCAACAAGAACTGAGGAAGCCCTGCTTAAACGATATGAAGCCAGCGCTCAGGAGAGAATCAAAGCCCCCTGGCCAGACATGGATAGCGGCCTGCACCCGGATGATGACTAATCACTTTCTTTTTCCGCTGTATCAACGATATGATTGCGGAATGAATCGAAAGAATACGCAACACACCGCAGTTAGCCCCATTCTTGTCGGGCTGATGGGCAGCGGCAAAAGTAGTATTGGCCGGAGGCTGGCCAAACACATGGGGCTGCCGCTGATTGATCTGGATGATTATATCGTTGAACAGGCGGGGCGTACGATTCCGGAGATTTTCAAGCAGAATGGCGAGCCGGCATTTCGGCAGATGGAAACCGACGCCTTGCACACTGTCGTTGGTCAACATGCTGTGATAGCCACCGGCGGCGGCATCGTGGGCAGCGCCGAAAACCGTCAAATCCTCAAGGCGCATCCGCCGGTGATCTGGCTCAAGGCCAGCCCTGAGTTTCTGGCGGGCCGCATCGACGGCGACAGCAACCGGCCGCTGATTGCCGCCGGCGACACTCTGAAAAAACTACAGGAGCTGGCCGCTGTCCGTTATCCGCTCTATGAGCAGTGCGCCGATTTTATTCTGCCTCGCGGTGACATGAAGAAACCCGAAGCACTCAAGGCGATCATTCAATTCTTGTCAGCAGTTCCGGGACATAAAAAGTAAGGCTTTTCTGCGGTGTACGCCGGTTGCCCGTCGCCCTATACTCCGCCGCTATGACTGAAATTGCCCTGACTCTGCTGTCCGCCGTGCTGGTGAATAATTTTGTGCTGACAAAATTTCTCGGCATTTGTCCGTTTCTGGGCACCTCAAGTAAAGTGGAAACGGCGGTCGGCATGTCCTTTGCCGTTATGTTCGTGATGACGCTGGCCTCCACGGCCTCGTGGCTGGTGCAGCAGTATGTGCTGATTCCGTTGGACCTGCTCTACCTGCAGACGATTTTTTTCATTCTGATTATCGCCTCTTTAGTACAATTTATCGAGATGATGATTCACAAGACCAGTCCTGTGTTGTATCAGGGGCTGGGGATTTTTCTGCCGCTGATCACCACCAACTGTGCTGTGCTCGGCGTGGCTATTCTGAATGTGCAACAGGATCAGACCTTCCTGACCTCTGCACTGTTCGGGGCTGGCGCAGCCATGGGCTTTGCGCTGGTGTTGATTCTGTTTGCCGGGTTGCGCGAACGCATTGAAATCGCGCCGGCGCCGATCGCATTCAAGGGCTCGCCGCTGGCGTTGATTACAGCGGGCATGATGAGTCTCGCCTTCATGGGCTTTTCCGGTCTGGTTAAAATTTAGGCCGGCACGGTCAGGATAAGTTATGACAGGTTTACTGTATGCTCTGGCCAGCCTCGGCGCCTTTGCGCTGCTCGCCGGCCTGGTGCTGGCCATCGCCCAGAAAATGTTCCATGTCGAAGGCGATCCGATGGTGGATAAAATCGATGCCATGCTGCCGCAAACCCAGTGCGGTCAGTGCGGCTATCCGGGTTGCAAGCCTTATGCCACGGCAATCGCCGGCGGCGAGGCCGAGGTCAACCACTGCGTACCCGGTGGCGAGCGCACCATGTTGCAAATCGCTGACCTGATGGGCGTGGAGCCGAAAGCAGTGGAAGAAGAGGCCGCAGCGCCCAGGCTGGCTTTTGTGCGCGAGGATGAGTGCATCGGATGTACTTTATGTATCAAGGCATGTCCGGTGGATGCGATTATCGGTGCGCCGAAACAGTATCACACCGTCATCGCCGATCACTGCACCGGTTGCGAATTGTGTGTGGAGCCGTGTCCGGTGGACTGCATTGACATGGTCACCAAACCGGAACTGCTGGAGCACTGGTCATGGCCATTGCCGGACACCAGGCGCTCGCAACTGGCGCACGAGAGGAGAGAACAACATGCCGGCCACGCTTAGGAACCTTGCCCAACGGCTTGGCATGATGGCGCACAGCTTTCCCGGCGGCGTGCATCCGGAGCAGCACAAAGTCAGCGGCGCGACCGCCATCGAAGTCAATGCGCTGGCTCCGGTGCATATCCTGCCCATGAAGCAGCATATCGGCGCACCCTGTTCGGCCTTGGTCAATATCGGTGATCGTGTATTGCGTGGCCAGAAAATCGCCAAATCGGAAGGCTACGTGTCGGTGCCGATCCACGCCCCCACCTCGGGGCGAGTGGTCAAGATCGAAGAGCACCCGATCGCCCACCCCTCCGGCATGGGCATGCCCTCCATCTTTATAGAAACCGATGGCGATGATGCAGTCGATCAAACATTGGAACCGATCAGCGACTGGTTGAATGCCGATCCGGCCATATTGCGCGAGCGCGCCCGCATGTGTGGTTTAGCAGGGCTTGGCGGTGCTGTATTCCCCACCTTTATCAAGCTGGTGCGCGATCAGCGCTTCCCGATTGAAACGGTCATCCTCAATGGCATTGAATGCGAACCCTGGCTGACCAGCGACCATCGGCTGATGACGGAATCCGCCACGGAGATTCTCATCGGCATGCGCATGATCAAACATATGGTCGGCGCGACTGCCGGGCTGATCGCCATTGAAGATAACAAGCCGAAAGCCATTGCCGCCATGCGCGAGGCTGTGGCTGCAGTGAATGATCTGAACGATGTGCGCGTGGTTGAGCTGCCCACCCGTTATCCGCAGGGTAGTGAAAAACAGTTGATCTACACCCTGACCGGACGCGAAGTGCCGGCTGGAAAACTTCCGATGCATGTCGGCATCATCTGCCAGAATGTGGGTACCACCAAAGCTCTGTATGATGCCATTGCGCTGGGCGAGCCTTTGACTGAACGCGTGGTGACGGTAAGCGGCGATGCGCTGCCACGACCGGCCAATCTGCTGGTGCGCCTCGGCACGCCGGCGCGCCTGCTATTCGCCCGTCAAGGACTGGAAGATTTCACAGGTCTGCAGATCGTGCATGGCGGCCCGATGATGGGCGAGCGATTAAAAGGACCGGATATTCCGGTGGTCAAATCAACCAACGGCCTGCTGGCGCTCAGCGCCAATGCCATGGCGGCGGCGCATACAGTAGAACAGCCGTGCATCCGCTGCGGCCACTGCAGTGAAGCCTGCCCGATTTCGCTGACGCCGAATCTGCTGGCCGATCAGTGCCGCTCCGATCAGTTCGACAAAGCTGCAGATTACCAACTGTTCGACTGCATCGAATGCGGTTGTTGCTCCTATGTCTGCCCATCGAATATTCCACTGGTGCATTATTTCCGTTACGGCAAGGGGCAGATTGCGCTGACACGTCGTGAACAGGCATTCGCCGAAGCATCCCGCCAGCGTTCGGAATCGCGCGATGCTCGCATTGAACGCGAAAAGGCCGAAAAGGCGGCGCGTCGTTCGCGGGTGCGCCAGACCCATGCACCAAAACCCGATACATCAAAACCAGAAACGGCCAAAACTGACAACGCCACAGCGACTAATAGTAGCAACACTGCTAACACAAAACCGGAGGAGCATAGCTAATGCCTCTGATTATGCTCAGCTCTCCCCACGCCCACGGCGGCGATTCCATTCGCATGACGATGTTTACGGTGGTCATCGCGCTGCTGCCGGCCTCCATCTTCAGCGTCTACCTGTTCGGCTGGCTGGCAGTGCTGATGATTGTCACCTGCATGGGGGTGGCGCTGATCACCGAAGCGATCTGCCTGGCATTGATGCGCCGACCGTTGACCACGCTGCTGGATAATTCCGCCGCCCTGACCGGCCTGTTTCTGGCCCTCACCCTGCCGGCAGCGACGCCGTGGTGGATGGCGGTTCTGGGCTCCGTATTCGCCATCGTGCTGGGCAAGCAGGTATATGGCGGTCTGGGCTACAATATCTTCAATCCGGCCCTGTCGGCGCGGGTGATTCTGCTGATCTCGTTTCCGCTGAATATGACCACCTGGATCATTCCCATGTCCGTTCAGATGGGAGCGACGCATGGCGGCATGGATCTGTACGATCTGTCCCAGTGCCTGACACTGTTTTTCGGCGGCTTCGATGCCCTGCCGGCAGTGGCGCAGCACGGGCTCGACGCCATTTCAATGGCCAGCCCGCTCGGCCATGTGAAAACGGCTGCAACGTTGGGCATATCTGCGCCTGCGGCGCTGGCCAGCTATCACTACCATCTGCTCGACGCCTTTCTCGGCTTTGAGGCGGGCAGTCTTGGCGAAACCAGCGCGCTGGCACTGCTGATCGGCGGCATTTTTCTGCTCGCACGTCACAGCATCACCTGGCATATCCCGTTCTCCTATCTGGGCACCGTGGCGCTGCTGGCAGCCATTTCCAGCACCATCGCACCGAATCAATTCACATCCCCGATGTTCAACCTGTTCGCCGGCGGCCTGATGCTGTGCGCCTTTTTTATGGCTACCGATCCGGTCTCCTCGCCAGTGACGCCAGTCGGGCAGATCGTCTTTGGCATCGGCTGCGGCGTCATTACCTGGAGTATTCGCTCTTTCGGCGGTTATCCGGAAGGCGCCATGTTTTCGGTCTTGCTGATGAACTGCGCCGTACCGCTGATTGATCACTACTGCCGACCGCGCGTCTATGGTTATGCGAAGGAAAAACCCGAACAATGAAACTGGATAAGGATCAAATCCGCATGGTGATCGCCCTGTTCTTGGTGGCAGCCATTGCCGCCATCCTGCTGGGCTTAACCGACATCGCCACTCGCGAACCGATTGCCGCCGCACAGAAAGCGGCGCTGCACCAAGCCTTGAGACAGGTATTGCCGCAGCACGCCAACGATCCGCAAAATGATAGAATTACCATGGGCCCTGCCGACGACAAGGTGGATATCTACCCGGCCAGAGACTCAGATGGACACACCGTCGGGTTGGCATGGGAAGTAGTTGCTCCGGACGGATACTCCGGCTCTATACATATCCTGGTCGGCGTCAGGCCGGATGAACGGATTTATGCCATTCGCGTTACTGAGCATCATGAGACGCCGGGGCTTGGCGATGGCATTGTGAAAAATCATAACTGGGTATCAAGTTTCATGAACCAGAGTCTGAACAGCAAAATATGGAAAGTAAAAAAAGACGGCGGTGATTTCGACCAGTTCACCGGCGCTACCATCTCACCGCGTGCCGTGGTCAAGGCTGTGAAATCGGCTTTGCTGTTTTTCAACAGCCACAAGCAGGCTATTCTTGGCCGCCTGGCCGTGCAGAAGGGCGTAAGCCCAGACCAGCATCCAGAGAACAACAAGGCAGGTACACAGTGAAAAAATCAGATATTCTGGCCGACGGTTTCTGGCACAACAATACCATCTTCACCCAACTGCTCGGCATGTGCCCGCTACTGGGCGTCACCACCTCGGCTGAAAACGGCTTCTGGATGGGCGCGGCCACCGTGCTGGTGCTGATTGGCTCCAATCTGGTGGTGTCACTGGTGCGCAACGTGATTCCCAAGAATGTCCGCATACCGTCGTATATCACCATCATCGCCGCCTTTGTTACCATTGTCGGCATGGCCATGGATGCATGGATGCATGAGATGTATCTTATTCTCGGCCTGTTTATTCCGCTGATTGTGGTAAATTGCGCCATTTTGGGACGCGCCGAAGCATTCGCCAGCAAGAACAGCGTCGCTGATGCCGTCACCGATGCACTGGCGGTCGGGCTAGGCTTCACCTTTGCGCTGGTGCTGCTGGGCGGGGTACGTGAACTACTTGGTCAAGGTGCGCTGTTTGGATTTTCTGTATTCGGCGATTCTTATCCCGATGTACTGATGTTCATTCTGCCGCCGGGCGCATTTATCGCGCTGGGCTTCATTCTGGCCGGCATTAACCTGATAAATCGGCGCTTGGCCAGTCGCGCCGCCTCCATGCATGCCAAACAACAGACTGCAATGATCCCAGCCACGCAGGAGGCTACCTGATGCCCTATTTACACCTTCATACCAACGTCACAGTGGATGATTCGGCCGCGCTACTGCGCCGCTGCTCATCTGTAACCGCCGCTGCGCTCGGCAAGCCGGAATCCTATGTCATGATCGAGATTTCCGACCGTCAACCGATGCTGTTCGCCGGCAGCGATGCGCCGCTGGCCTTCGTGGAGCTGAAAAGCCTCGGCCTGAACAGCAGTCAGACCGGCAACCTCTCCGCCACCCTCTGCGATCTGCTGCAGCAGGAGCTGGGTATTGATGCAGGGCGCATCTACATCGAATTCGCTGCACCCGAACGCGCCATGTTCGGCTGGAACGGCGGCACATTCTAAGCCATGGCCGTACGTGAGGTTCTGATTCATCCTGATGACCGGCTGCGCGAAATCGCCGAGCCGGTTAGCTTTCCCCTATCCACCAAAGTAAAACAGATCATCGAGGATATGGCCGATACCATGTATGACGCGCCCGGCGTCGGGCTGGCCGCGCCGCAAATCGGCGTTTCATTGCAGATTGCCGTCACCGATACCCTGTGGCGCAGCAGCGAAGTGCGCCACGATCCTGACAATCCGGGCGGCAGTCACGAGCTGAAGGTGTGGATCAATCCGGAATTCCTGTGGAAGAGCGATGAAATGGCGACTTGGGAAGAGGGTTGTCTATCGGTGCCGGAAACCTTTGCCGAGGTCACCCGCCCGGCGGCGGTGCGTTTACGCTGGTTCGATATGGACGGCGAAGCGCACGAACAGGATTTCGATGATTTCCTCGCTGTCGCCCTGCAACACGAATTCGATCACCTGCTGGGTAAACTGTTTATCGACTACCTGTCGCCACTCAAACGTAAAATGATCACCAAAAAATTGAAGAAGTTGTACAAATAAGAATCAAAAGCGGCTCACGCAAAGCCGCCAGGAACGCAAAGGAATCAGAATCTTTATTCAGCAGCATTACCCGTTGGGTTTCGATGAGTACAATAGGGTTTCTCTCTGTAATGGATTGGTTTTGATCTCCCTCATATACAGGTATCGGGACAGGTTGCGCTTTCACTTTCCTGCCTGGTTTTCTTTGCGTTCCTGGCGGCTTTGCGAGAGTCGATTTTGACTGTTTCCTATATCACTGATCCGTTAAATTCAGGTCGATGTGTAAGCTCAGGCCGAACGCCTGTTTGATGTAGGTTGCGGTTTTCAGGGCTGCCCAGCGCTCCAGTAGCAGATCGCCATGGCCTTCCAGATGCAGGGTCATATCGTTCTCTTCGATCATCACTTCCACGTCATCCACCCGGCTGCGGCGTTCCTTGTTCAGAGCGATAGCCAGCCGCAACATGGCGCTGAGTTGCCATACAATCTGTTGTTCCACCTCATTCAAAGCAGCAAACGGCGCATGGGAGTTACTCGGCGCTGCCTTACGATGATAACGCACAACTGTGGACAGCAACTGTTTCTCTTGCTCATTCAAACCCAGCAGCGGCGATGCCGAAATAAGATAAGCAGCATGCCGGTGATGGGCGCTGACACGCACATACATGCCGATCTCATGCACCAGTGACGCAATCTCCAGCAACATCCTTTCGCGGTATCCAAGCCCGTGTATGCTGGCCAACTGATCGAACAGGGAGAGCGCCAGGGCGGCAACATGATGGCTATACTTCTGGTCAACGTGGTATTTGTTTTTCAGGCTTCGGGTCCAGGCCAACAGATTGCGTCGTTTGGACTGGAAGGTGCGCTCCTCGCTGTCCACCATATCCAGAATCACACCGTCGAGCAGACTGGCATCGGGAATTTCCATACGTTTGGCACCGGCCAGAGACATGATTTCGTGGAACACCATCGCCGCAGGCAGAATGACATCAGCTCTGTCCGGACGCAGACCCAGATCACGCACCCGCGCTTCAAAGCTGAAACCGGACAGTTTTTTAATCAGTTTATGCAGTGCCTTGCGGCTGATCTGCTGACTGTTTTCCGTACCCAGCATCTGTGTGCCCAGATCGCCAATCGCGCCGGCATTGCCGCCCGTCGCAATGCACAGGGTGGCTTTGCGCTTACCAAGCTGCTCACGAATCTTTTTGCGCGTTCCGTCGAGATATTCAGATAGCAGCAAATTAACATCGCCATCCTGCCCCATCATCTCCAGCAGGCGTACGGTGCCGATATTAAAGCTGTGGGAGGCAACCACCTCACCATCATCGCACAGGGTGACTTCGACGCTGCCGCCGCCCATATCAATCAACAGGATAAACTGATTGCGCATATTCACCCGGCGGGAGATGGAATAATGCACCAGTCGCGCTTCTTCTTCGCCGGAAATCAGCTCCAGTTCGATACCTGTTTTCTGAGCAATCCGGTCAATCAGCTGTTGGCCGTTTTTGGAATCGCGCATGGCACTGGTCGCCGTGGCCCGACATCGTTCAACATGGTGTTTATCGAGAATGCGCCGGAAACGCAGGAATGCGGCGACGGCATCATCCATCGTCTGCTGGCTCAAAATACCTGTGGTAAAAGCATCATGCCCCAGCCTTACCGGTTCCCGGTAGCGTTGCAGCATCGCGGGCATGCCTTCGGCATCGCGGGTGGCAATACCGAGGCGAATGGCATTGGAACCGACATCAATCGCGCCAACCAGCGCGCCATGCTCCTGCAAGGCGTCATCGCCGCCTGTTTGGGCTCGGGGTTCCATAGCCGCATGATGCCGCATTTCTCAGTAAACCGCCATGCCAATCGTTATCGCCGCGCATGTCACAACAGTGACTTGAAGCGGAATTATTATTCGCCGCAGTTCCGGCACGCATCTGGTTCGCCTGTTGCCAAACCCGCTAAGACTTGCCGACTGGCGGCTGTTCCGATTCAGTTTTTGCCCCTCAGCGGCATCACTGCCAAGCCCGGGAAAGCAAGCAGATGGAGCGGCGAACCAGATGCCCGGACAAGGTTATTGATGAAACATATTTTTTACGGTTGGCCGTAAAAAATATAACTGGTGGAATAATCGCTGAACTCGAAATAGACCTTTCTTTCGCCCGGATCGGCCTGCATATTCATATTACTATCCAGAATAACAGATTCGGTTTCAGCTTCAAAACAATCGGCGCAATACTCGATACAGAGAACATGCATCCAGCCTGCCGGCCAGTTCGCGGATCGAATGCATCGCCAGCGTGGGTACGCCGACATCCACTGTCTGCACGCCAAGTTGCGCCGCTGTAATCGGCCCGATTGTACTGCCGCAAGCCATATCCGAACGCATGGCAAAGCGCTGTACCGGCACATCAACCGAATCGCACAGGAGGCAAAATTGCGCCACGGTCTCACTGTTGCTGGCATAACGTTGATTGGCGTTGATTTTCATCACCGGGCCGCCGTTGATCACCGGGCCATGGGCGGGATCATGCCTGTCAGCGTAATTCGGATGCACGGCATGGGCATTGTCCACCGACACCATCAGGCTGGAAGCGATCATGCGTGAGTATTTCGTTTCATCACCACACAAACGCTTCAGCACCGATTGCAGCAGTGTTCCCTGCGCTCCGGCGGCTGACAGGCTGCCGACCTCTTCATGATCATTGCAGACCAGCAAACAGTTATGCTCCCCGTCGCCATGGATCAGCGCCATCACACCGACATAACAGCTCAGCAGATTATCCAGCCGCGCGCTGCTGATAAATTCATCATGCATGCCGGTCACAGCAGGCGCTTGCACATCATAAAAGCTCAATTCATAAGCCAGCACCTTCTCCGCCGGCTCGACCGAATCATCCATACCATTGACCAAATCCAGCAACAGCTTGTGAAATGCATCATGCTGATCGCCATGCTCCGGCAACATCATCAATACAGGGGGCAGGTGCTGCTGTTTGTTAATCGTACGCTTGTCGTTGGCCTCACGATCCAGATGAATCGCCAGACTCGGAATCACAGCAACAGCTTTTTGCCAGTCCACCAGGCGATGTTCGATCTGCTGCTGCGCATTGATAACGCTGACCCGGCCCGCCAGCGACAGATCCCGGTCAAACCATGGATTCAGCAGCGCACCGCCGTAGACCTCGACGCCCAACTGCAAATAGCCATATTGCGTCATATCGGGATTGGGTTTGACTTTCAGGCACGGGCTATCGGTATGCGCGCCGACCATCTGAATGCCAGCCTCCGGCAATGGCCGGTTCAGCGCCAAGGCGACGATGGATGAACCGTTGCGGATGACAAAGTAACGACCTTGTTGTTCGTTTATATCCCACCCATCGGTTTCCG
>JALUWF010000148.1 GCA_027019785.1 Mariprofundus sp.
AATATGATAACTGATAATATAATACTAAATGTGGCAATTGTTCCGACTGTTAACAAGACTATCGATAACATTAGTTTATTCCCTCTACGAATTCTTTCATGTCTGCAAGAGATGATAAAATACCATCATGACGATCAATAATTTCTCGTGCAGCTTTTATTGTAGCATCCGATGTAAAATCTGTAGCATAAACAACCATTAAGGCGTCGAGCAATTTAATTGCCTCTTTCTTAGACATCATTTACAATCCCCTAGCTCTTGAGTCATCAACTGCATAGCTTCGGCTTGATATCCAACTTCAGCTTTAAGTTTTCCAACATCAGATGCTGTATTCCAAGTCCAACTAAGAATT
The DNA here is from genome assembly GCA_027019785.1 of Mariprofundus sp. Taxonomy (GTDB): domain Bacteria; phylum Pseudomonadota; class Zetaproteobacteria; order Mariprofundales; family Mariprofundaceae; genus Mariprofundus. Next base: position 353 of record JALUWF010000148.1, read on the forward strand.
GCAAGTGCAATTAATGCCCATACTACACGTTCTTTCTGATCTTTCAATAGTGAAAGTATTGCTAATGGATTCATGGTTTCTTCTCCCCATATGATGAAATTATTGACGAAGTCAATGGTTTCTTCTCCCCATATGATGAAATTATTGACGAAGTCAATGGTTTCTTCTCCCCATATGATGAAATTATTGACGAAGTCAATGGTTTCTTCTCCCCATATGATGAATGTTCAACGAGGAACTCGATTGAAATTCTTCCTAATATGATGAAATTATTGACAAAGAACTTGATCAAACCTCAACACAGCAGAGGAGCACGATTCATTTTTCTTCGATCCTAAATCGCTTGCTGGAACATGTCGGTCAATTCCCAGTAAAGATAAGGCTCGAATGGTTTGTACAAAAATGAATCTAAAATAAATAAATTTTCTCTAGCTTTCGCTAACTTGTACGCTTCTGCTGATGCTAAAATGTTCGCTGAACCTCGAACTAAGTACGTTGTTCCGCCCAACGTTACACTGTTCTCGAGTGGTGCTGACGGAGTTAAAAATGTCGGAGTAAACAATTCAATTTCTCTAATGTAACGAGAATTCATTCGAATTGAACTCGTCCACACTGTTCCATTTGAAACCACATCGAACACAGCAAGGAGAATCTTTTCAGTTCCAGCAAAAATCGAGGGAGACTTAAGAACCTTATTCCGATCCATAACGTAGCTACTATAAGTTACTGTTGTTGCAACACTTGTACTAAAACTATAATTAGCAAAAATTGCAATCATGTATTGGGTACTATTGGTTGAACCTGACGCTGGAAGGGAGATTGGATCTGAAACAATGATGTCTGTTGAATCAATCCTAACCAAACTTGTATCTATCATCATTAAACCAGGACTGATACTGAAACTCAAAGAATTAGAATTTAAAGTCAATGGATCGGCATTAACATCTAATCCGTAACAAACCCAATTAGTACTACTTACTCCAGCGAATAATCTTTCAATTAATCTGGTAATATAAATAGATGATGATTGTTGAACAGATGGAATAGTTGCAGAAGGGGTTATATTTAACTCATAATTATATTGATCTTCAACAGTATTATAAGTTACTTGGTTTGTAGGTGTAGATAAAGTAAACGGCAATGTACAAGTACTCCTTATAATTATTTGTAGAAGATTGAGAATGGGGTTACACGGCGAAGATTAAGATATCGCTCTGAAATTAATTCAAAGTAATCTGGTTAATCGTCTGCGGCAACACACTCAGCGGAACAGAAAAGGTAGTTCCGGTAAGAGTCAACGTTCCATTCCAAAGTTCAACATTATCGATAGTTTCGATAGTATTATGATACTGGAATGATTTAGTCCTCATAATTGGGAGTATAACTCCACCAATAGTGAGGCGTAAATAAAAATAATTAGTAGCACTCAATAACAACACGGAAACCGGTGTTTGCACAGTAGCGGATGTCGCCGTTATTGGAAGAGATATATCACCACTAGAGGAATTATTAGTGTTGTCTATAATCTCGGATTGAAGGAGGATGTTCTTAGTTGCAGATGAAAACGCACTACTATTATTTAATTGTATTGTTTTAACGGAATGATTTATTTCAATTCGTTGCATTTTCACGACCTCGTAGCTATTTTGGGGGAGTGGTGTCGCATTACCCCAAGCCCTCCAAATTAATTTTATCTATTTCGTTTTGGTCTTGGATGATTGATCTTGCATTTCGTTATTTCGAATTCATAAATTAAAAATTAAGATTCAACAAGATTAAAAAGATAATAGAGATAACATAAAATTATATTTTTGGAGATGTAGACATGGAGATTG
>JALUWF010000149.1 GCA_027019785.1 Mariprofundus sp.
GGTCGGATTGACTCACCAATTCAAGGTAACATGTAGGAGGAAATATGGCTCAGGTCAACTTACCAGCACAGACTAAAGCTGACTCGAGACTTTCATCTATAAGTCGAATCAGAGGAAAAATTCAAGGGTTTGTGATAGAAGATTCTGCAAATAATATAGCATTTCCTATCCCCAGACCAATACTTGATACTTCTAAGCCGTTGCTGAACACATTGCACCGTGAATTCAATGGGGTATATGGTTCTGAATTGGATGTTTTTCCTTGGCACTTTGTTGTGGAGATGGATGCTAGTGCCGATTATGTGATTCATATGCTTCGACCTATTTCCCAAAAGTTCCCAGCTGATCGAAATTGGTATGAATCGCAAATAAAAGCCAATGGAGTGGATCTTAATAGTGATACTAAAGATTTCTTTAAAAATCGGAAAGATAAAGAGTTAGATCAAATGATTCATATTCTCATTATTGGAGACTCGGATTTAGATGTTTATGCCAGAGATATTTATAAGAAAATTGGAGCATATATTATTGGACCATTGTCCCGATTAAATTTCTTGTCTCCAGTTGCAAATATCTTCCCATTAAATATGGGAACAAAGTTTAATCTAAAAGCATTAATAACAGCATCTACTAGCGGTGCATAACTAAACCCCACCGAGGGAGAGCAGATGGAAGAAACAGTAGAAATTGACTATGAGATATCTGATCAAGTTTCAGATATCAATACACTTGAAAAATATAAAGAACAGTTTGATAAGATGCTTGGAATCGACATATCCACCACCGGTGAATTTTTGGAAGACAATCTTAGGGATTTTATACAATATATTAATTCAACAAGTTCACCTGCCTCTACTCCATCACCAGCGCATCAACAAGCCTATGCTTTATATGTTTTGGCGATTTGTTCATTAGGGGAAACACCTAGGAGTGAACTAACGGATGAATTCTATACGACCCGATACTTTCCATTATTATATTCTGCGTTAAGTAATTATATGCCGCCATTTCGGAAATTATTGGCTACACAGGATTCGAGGATATATGAATTCGTTGAAGAGAAAGCATCCGATATCGTTGGATTCAGTTTAGCTGTTTATAATTTAAGTGCGAATGTTATCAAATCTGATACCCAGAAAATATTCTTAAAAACATTCTTTATCGAGACTTCGCCGTATAATATCCAAGACATTCACACCTATTACTATACCCAATTACAGTATATTTATTATGAGTATATTAAGAATAAGACGAAAGGATTGGTTCCAATAGAGGACCTTATAGAATTACAACAAGTATCAAAAATTTCATCTTATAGTCGGTTATCAATATATGAACAGGGTATACGGAATCATCGGATTAAATTAATGTGTCATAATTCGGATACTTTAAAAGAAATAGATAGGAATTATGATAGGTTGAGAGGCCGAATAATTTCTAATAAATTTGTTTCTTTATTTAAACAATCTTCTGGTGTAAGTATTCATGATGATAAAACGACTTTGGTATATCTCAATTCAATGAATCTTTCTGCATTAGAAGAAGCTTATCCGTTGGTATGTAAACTATTAAGATCCATTCGGGTGAAGTCCAATATTGAATTATTTAATGATATTGAAAAACTTGAAATTCGTGATACCATTTATCACACAACTTTTAATAAATTGAAACCGACATTAGGTTCCAAAGTTTCCAATAAACTTGCATCACATTTAGCCCAATCCGTAACAATGGATTTAGTGAGTGGGGAATACATAGACCCTCGAACTATGAGTAGAGTTACTGTTAATTCTAGAGTTTTTATTTCACAGTTTCAAAAGTTTCTTTTAACCGTGTTAGAGTCGTTGGAAACGTTGTGAGCATCAACCATACTTATCCATATAGAGTTATTGTAGCTGGTTGTAGAGATTTTACGGATCAATCAATTGGGTTCAATCACATTTCCTATGTTCTGTCCCGCGTGCTTCCTTGCGATATTCAAATCATATGCGGAGAAGCTAGAGGTGCGGACACAATTGGAAAGTTGTGGGCGCAAGAAAGGAACATTTCAGTTGTTTCTTTTCCTGCGGACTGGAACCAATACGGTAAATCTGCTGGATACATTCGCAATTCACAAATGGCTCAATATGCAACCCATTTAATTGCATTCTGGGACGGTCATTCTCACGGCACTAAACACATGATC
>JALUWF010000150.1 GCA_027019785.1 Mariprofundus sp.
ACCGCATAAAGCGGTAGCCTCCCCCAACACCCCTTGTATTATGGTGAAGGGATCCTAGACCGACCTTAAGTCGACATGCTTACGCAAGTAACTAAGTACAATATACCAAACACCCATGCCGAAGCAGAGGGGGTTCCCCTAGCAGGAGGCCCAGCTCCTAACGCTGGGTAGGTCCTGTAGGATGACGGATCATCCTCACCCGAAGGAATTGAGGGCATCGTCCATGAAGCCCACCCAGGGGCGGCATAATTATGCCCGCATACCAAAGAAAGTGCCAGATAGTATGCGTGTATGCACCCAGCCCAGATGTGTATATGTATAATACCGTAGCTGTGTAAAATAGGAAGCCCTGTTCCGATAGCATAGTGTATAAGCGCCCGAGGGTCGCATATGTGTATGCTCCCAGCCAAGCAATGTATATGTATAATACCGAGGCTGTAAATATTGCAATGCCTACTTCCCACCCAATAAGTATGTGTATGCCGCTAATGTCCTGCCCAGGTAAGCTGTATACCAGATAGCGAAGACCCAAAGATAAGACCACCTGCCAAAGTGGTGACAATGCGGACACATTGTATTGATACAGTCATTGCATAAGTGTGTGATAGGGTGCCCTTCAGAAGGGATGCCAAGTTTACACAGATAAAAGTGTCAGCCGAAAAACCGGCGACAAAAGGCGGGAAGTGAAGCTTGATGTTGAAGCCGATTAAGTGGCTGATAAGAAGCAAGGCACCGGGGGACCGGAAACCAAGTCTTTGGTGTGGCTGAAGTGCCAACCGCCGAACGCCCAAAGAGGGTCGCCGACATCCCGCCGATAAGGCGGCGCCCTGATAAGGGTGCCACTGATTAAAGGATCGGCTGATATTAAGGGATGATTGTCGAAAAGGCGGGAAAATGTATAGTTACATACATTGGAATTCAAATGTTGCAAGGAACCAAAATGTGATTTGTAGCAAACGTTTCTTATTGGTACCAAAAAAGAAACCACCCAGTGCTAGAAGTTTGAAAACTAGAAGTATTGTTTGGTAGAAAGCACTGGGTGCCAGCAAGTGCTGTGCTAGAGGTGGCGTATAGAAATGCAAAATGAGGGTGCGGTGATGTAAATTTTGACGCTACCCATGATAGTCTGATCCAAAGACGTATTTGCATGAATAAATGAAAACCCCGACGCACAGACAGAGACGCTACACTTGCAAAATGGCGGCCGCAAGAAGCTCAAACTAAAGGCGTTTTTTAGCTCGTATAATGGCCCGCCGTAAAGAAAAATAGTACTTTTTTAAACCAGCCTGGTTCAAATGAACCCCATCCACTAATAATGGCAAGATATTGAGCATTCGGCTGTGCTGTAGCACATGAAAATTGGAATGCAAATGCTGGTGCTGACAAATGTGTAACAGCGTTTGGTTAAAGAGAATGCGGTTGGGTTCAAAAGCAGGAGAACGTGCTGCAAAACGGCCTGGACCGCGAGGCAGAACGGGACAGAAAAGAGCACAAGAGATGGTAGAATGTTGTGACCAGTCAGCCACGAGTGAAACAAGTTGGTGTGCCAGGCGCTGAGGGTCAGCAGTAGCAGAATCGAGATCGTTAGTACCAAAATCAAGTACTACGAGAGAAGGTAAGAATTGCTGAACGCAAGAGAAAGCTGAAGAGACATGCAACCTATCAATTCGCTGACCACCTTGGTACCAAACCTGCACGGAATCCATTCCTAGTTCTAATCCAAAGTTATCAAAATTGTTAACTTGCATAAATTGATCCAGCCTGCGGGCATAAGAGTGACCTAAGTATAAGGTATGAAATACCATAATGAACAATGCTCACCACTCAAAGGAACAGCAAAAGCAATCACTCAGCACCAGGAGATCAGGTAGACGCACGTAGAACTCGGGATGGACGCACTGGATGGCTGGCAGGTAGCAGGTAGCAGATGTCACGCGGATGTAGCAGTGGATGATGACACAGTGGAACTGTAAACAGAGCAAATAGCAAACAGTATCAAAGTTTCAAACACAAATGTGGCAGTAAAGCGGAAATTAATCAAAGTCAATTGACAAAGAAAAAACTTCTAGAACGCTGTAGCTGGCAGATTTCGTGTATGCTATGAAGCTTTGAGACAGAAACTGCCAGTCTACAGTCGGTTCTTAGTTATATACTAAAAGTGCGGGCCGTGTGCACCCTAGAA
>JALUWF010000151.1 GCA_027019785.1 Mariprofundus sp.
CTAGCATACAATAAACGTGCCTGAATAGTGACTCACCCCGCTTCGCGACTCCCAATCCGAGAGTTACCGAGCTTAACCAGTGCCTTCGCCTCATCCCCTAAGTTCCGGGCGCCTTTGATATACAATGGGTGGCCATGCTCATCCCTGTTCGTTTTGTCGGCTTTCCCAGCCAGTTGGATATCCGGATATTATAGAACGTAGTAAAACGAAGCGAAAAAAAGCCTGCAAACACTAGGCTTACAGGCTCTTATAGGTCGTTTTGATTGTGGTATATGGTGGGCTCACAGGGACTCGAACCCCGAACCAACCGGTTATGAGCCGGTAGCGCTAACCAATTGCGCCATGAGCCCGTTTTGATTCAAAACAGGCGACACACTAATCAGCCCTTGGTGGCGTGGCAATCGCACAACGCGTAAGCTGCGCCGCCATGAAGCAAGTTATTGTAACCAAACCCACTCAATTTAGTGAACTTAATCTCCCCGAATCGCTGCAGAAAGGCATTGATGATCTCGGCTTTACCAGCATGACTGATGTGCAGCAGACAGCGCTGCCGCTGACGCTGGCTGGCAAGGATGTAGCCGGACAGGGGCGTACCGGCACAGGTAAAACCGCCACATTCCTGATTACGGCCATCAACCGGCTGCTGACCACCGAACCTAAACAGGGACGTAACAAGCAGCATCCGCGCGTGCTGGTGATTGCGCCGACGCGCGAGTTGATTATCCAGATTTTTGAAGACGGCAAGAAGCTGGCCAAATATACCGATCTGAAACTGCATGCCGTCTATGGCGGCGTGGATTACGAAAAGCAGCGCACCGGCTTTGACAATGGCGTGGATATCCTCATCGGCACGCCGGGCCGATTGATTGATTATCTGAAAAAACGGGTATATTCCCTCTCCAAGGCCGATATGCTGATTATCGACGAGGCGGATCGCATGTTTGATCTGGGCTTTATCAAGGATCTGCGTTTTATGATGCACCGTCTGCCCAAATATGATCAGCGTCAGTCGCTGATGTTTTCCGCCACGCTCTCACACCGGGTGCTGGAACTGGCCTACGAACACATGAACTCGCCTGATAAAATCAGGGCTGAAGAGGGTGATCTGACCGCATCGGGCATTACCGAATCGCTTTATCACACCAGCATGGACGACAAATTGCCGCTGCTGGTCCACCTGTTGCGCAAGGCGCACATCGAACGCGGCATGATCTTCATCAATGAAAAGCGCACTGGCGAGCGAGTCGCCCGCAATCTGGCCCGTTACGGTTTTTCCGTCGGCATTCTTTCCGGCGATGTGCGCCAGAAAAAACGCATGCGTATCCTGGAAGATTTTTCGCATGGCAAACTACAGCTGCTGGTGGCCACCGATGTGGCCAGCCGGGGGCTGCATATCGACGACGTCACCCACATATTCAACTACGACCTGCCTGAAGATGCCGAAAATTATGTCCACCGCATTGGTCGCACAGCGCGCGCCGGTTCGACGGGTACGGCAATCTCCTTCTCTTGCGAGCGTTTCTGTTTTGGCTTGCCGGATATTGAAGGTTATATCAGCCGTCGCATTCCGTTATGCAGTATCGACTCGGACATGCTGGATATCGGCAAACCGACCCACCCTGAAGCGACGGCTGAAGGCCTGAAAACAGAGGATCGAACCGAGCAACATAACCGCTCCGGCGGCAGATCCGGTTCCGGCAGAGGCGGCAACAGGCCGGGGCGCAATGGCCAGAACCGCAGCAGAGGCCGACGCGCAGGCAGCTCTGGTCGCAGGTAATAGCGGCGCTTTATAAAGCGTTTAAGGCAAGCACCTGTTCATCCGCCCAGCTAATGGCTTCGGCCTGCAGGCGGGTGACATCCGTATAGGCGATGCGCCTGCCATCATCGGTGAATGACTTGATGAAATCCCAGTCGCCCTGCTCGATGGCGAAGGATAACGCCAGTTTCTGTCCCATCGGCGAATTAAGATCAATCAGGCCATTGTGCACATGATCGGCCAGGCTAATATTCTGCAGCGAATCCTGCATGGACTGATCCAGCAGGGCGTCGAGAATGGAAAACAGCCCCATCAGGAAATCATCATCCACAATGGTTTCACCCAGTTGTCTGGCCAGCGACTCGAGAAAGCGCGCCCGCCACAAGGCCTGACGGATGAGCTCCTGTGGTTTGTTTTCGGCCAGCGAGGTCATGGCCAGTAGCGTCAGCCAGCGCCGGATATTGTTCAGCCCCAGCAGGCTCAAGGCCTGCTCAATTGAGGCGATTTCACGACGCAGACCGAATGCAGCCGAATTGATATATTTGAGTAGCCGGTAGGAGAGCGTCACATCCTGACGCACCACATCAAACAACGCATCAATAGAGGTGGCGATCATGGCCTGCTGCATGGCTCTGAGAATGGCCATCTTCGATTCCGGCGGCTTACTGCCGCTAACGGTATCCGGTTTGCAGAAGAAGTATCCCTGATAGAGATCGACATTCAGCGCCTTGGCGGACTCGACATCCTCGAATGACTCCACCTTTTCCGCCAGAAATCTGACATCATGGTGTCGGAATTCCTTCATAATTGCAGCCGGGTATTCCGCCTGTTTCCAGTCAATCTTGATGATGTCGACATAATCGACGAATGCCCGGGCATGCTCAATACTGGTGACATCATCCAGCGCCAGACGATAACCCTTCTCTTTCAGGCTGCGACAGGCGGCCAGCACCTCGGGATCGTCCGGCACCGTTTCCAGAATTTCCACATAGACCTGTTCAGGTGGCAGCGCCTGCATCAGTTCCGTTTCATTGAGCAGGAACGCTCGATCTACATTAAACAGCACAGGTAGTGAGCCGGCCACATGTTCCAGACCGATATCAATCATCGTGCTGATCATCGCCTCTGCTGTTTTTTTTGTATCTATGCATGTCTCGACGCCGCGATACAGAATTTCATACGCAATCACCTTGAAATCGCGGTCAAATATCGGTTGACGACCGATCATGATATCATCTGACATAGCAAGCCTCTCTCTTGTTTAAATATCTTACTGCTTTAATCCTGTCGGACTATAGCGGCATCACATCGGATGTGAGCAATATCCATGCCACTGGATGCTTGCTTTCAGGTTTGCGCATGGACATGCTTTCGAACATGACGAGCGCACAATACTTTGATGATGCCGAAATCGCCAAATTCGAGGCCATGGCCGAAGAGTGGTGGGATCCCGATGGCAAATTCAAGCCGCTGCATAAAATCAATCCGATCCGACTCGATTACATTGCCCGACAGACCCCCCTGGCGGAAGCAGCTGTGCTTGATGTGGGTTGCGGCGGCGGCCTGCTGGCGGAATCGATGGCGGCGCGCGGGGCTGTGGTAACCGCCATTGATCGTTCTCCCAAAGCGCTGGGTGTGGCGCGCCTGCATAGCGAACAGTCGGGTGTCGCCGTTGAATATGTGGAAAATGATGCGGAGCACTGGGCTGAAACCCATGCCGAAGCCTATGATGCCATCACCTGTCTGGAGGTGCTGGAACATGTGCCGGATGTGCCGCGCACGGTAGCAGCCTGCGCCGCTATGCTCAAATCGGGCGGTTGCCTCTTTTTTGCCACCCTCAATCGTACGCCTATCTCCTATATTAAGGCTATTCTGGGGGCTGAATATGTGCTCGGCTGGCTGCCAAAAGGCACCCACGCATATGCCAAATTTATCAAACCATCGGAGATGAACAGCGCCTTGCGCATGGCCGGTCTGGAAATGAAGGATATCAAAGGCATGAGTTACGCTATCATGAGCGACCATTTTTCGCTCAGTGATGACCTCTCCGTCAATTACCTGGGTTTCGCCATCAAGCCACAGTAACAAACGGTTCAGATCGTGGTTCGCTGCGCTGTAATGGAAGTCTGTCTCGATACGTCTATGGACAGGAACATTGGGAGGCCTTAACATGAATAAAATCGCCATCATCTCCATGCAGACGCTGCCGGATCGCCAGCCGGTTCATGCGTTGGTGGCGGACGTGGATCTGGTTGTCGTCCGCTTTGATGACGCAGTATCGGTGCTATATGGCCGCTGCGCCCATCGCGGTGCGCTGATGAGCGATGGTCACGTGTCAGGTGATAATTTGGTTTGCGGCCTGCACAACTGGGACTATCGCCTCGATACAGGCATCTCCGAATACAATCACGCCGAACGGCTGCACCGTTTTTCGCACTGGCTTGAAGATGGTTCCGTCTGGGTAGATCGGGATGAGATTGCGGCGTGGGCGCATCAAAACCCACAACCGTTCAAACGCGATGCCTATCAGGGCGTCTGGCAGGACACCCACCCCGTAGCGGAAGAGCCGCATACCGCCTTCATCCGGCAACTGGCCGGGTCGGGGTTGTCAAAAACCGGCGTGCACGGCCCTGTGGCGGCAATGGGTGTGCCGCGTGATCAACTGCCTGGTTGGGACGATATCCAGTTTGTGACGGCGCAGCTGGATCGTTTTCCGCTACTCGACGATGAGCCAGTTGCCACAGAACTGGTGATTGGTCCGCGCGCCCGGCGACCTCTCAAACTGGAAATCCCCATTTTCGTATCCGATATGAGCTTCGGAGCGCTCTCTGAGGAGGCGAAAATTGCGCTGGCTAGTGGAGCGGAACTGGCCGGCACCGGCATCTGTTCGGGCGAAGGTGGCATGCTGGCAGCCGAGCAGGTGGCCAACAGACGTTATTTTTATGAGCTGGCCAGCGCCCGTTTCGGTTTTTCATGGGATAAGGTCGAACGCGTGCAGGCCTTTCATTTCAAAGGCGGACAGGGGGCTAAAACCGGCACCGGCGGGCATCTGCCGGGCCATAAAGTGAGTGCCGAAATTGCCCGCGTACGAGGCTTAAAGGCGGGCGAAGCGGCCATTTCACCATCCCGGTTCCCTGATTGGGACAGTCTGGATGATATTCGCACCTTTGCAGCACAAGTGCGCAAGCGTACCGACGGCATTCCGATCGGCTATAAGCTCTCCGCCCAGCATATTGAAGCGGATATTGATGCGGCGCTCCATGTCGGCGTGGATTATATTATTCTGGACGGGCGTGGCGGCGGCACAGGCTCGGCGCCGCTGATTTTTCGAGACCATATATCGGTGCCGACTCTGCCGGCGCTGGCCCGGGCCCGACGCCATCTGGATGCAACAGGCAACAGTGACGTCACCCTGATTGTCACAGGCGGTCTGCGCACGCCGGCGGATTTTGCCAAGGCGCTGGCGCTGGGGGCGGACGGTATTGCCGTTGCCAACGCCGCCATGCAGGCCATTGGCTGCATCGCTATGCGAGCCTGCCATACCAACAACTGTCCGGTCGGCATTGCCACCCAGCGCGAAGATCTGCGCGCCCGGTTGCCGGTCGAACTGGCCGCCGAACGGCTGGCCCGCTTTTTCGGTGCATCGGTGGAACTGATGCAGGTGCTGGCCAGGGCCTGTGGCCACAGCCGCCTCGCCGATTTTAACCCTGATGATCTGACCACATGGAAACGGGAAATCACCGGGTTGACCGGCATCCGTTACGGCGGTGTTTAGGGAAGCGTTGATGGACGAGTTTCCGCGCGACCCGTGTGACGTGCTGGCGGCAGTGGCACAGCATGCATTGGAGAGGCCGGATGCCGTGGCTCTGGAAGGTGCGTTTGCCAATCTGACCTATGCCGCCTTGCAGGCGGAGGCCTCCGAACTTGCAGCACTGCTTGCCGAAGATGCGCCCGCCGCCATTGGCCTGTGGATGGATAATACGCCGGCCTGGGTGGTGACGGATCTGGCTGCCATGCAGGCGTGGATTCCGGTCATTCCCATGCTGTCATATGTTTCGCCGCAACAGGTCGGACATCTGATTGCCAACTCTGGACTGGAACTGGTGATGACGGATCAGCCCGGTCAGTTGCGACGCCTGCTGGGGGCTGCAGACATCGGTATTTCGGATGAGGATAGGTTGGATATTGCCGGCGTGCGCGTCCACCTTTTTCAACTGGAACATCCGGGCGCTTGTGTCATTACGGAATCGGTGGCCAGGGTGATCTATAGCGCAGGCGATCCTTGTTTGTTTCATACCGATGGCGTCTGTCTCTCCCTGCACGCCATGGAAACGGCGGCGGTCTCCATGCAGAAGGTCTGCGGATATTCGGCGCAGAATCGCCATTTATGTGTACTGCCACTGGCGACTCTGTTGGAAAATATCGCTGGCGTGCATGCGTTGCTGTTAAGCGGCGGCACCTGCGTGCTGCCGGGACTGGCTGGTGCGGGGTGGTTCGGTGAAGATGGTCTGGACGGCGCTCATTTCCTGCTCGCTGTTCACCAACGCCGCATTAGCAGCGCTGTATTGACGCCGCAGATGCTGGCATCGCTGATTGCGGCGGTCGAGGCTGGCAGTGCGCGTCCGTCATCGCTGCGTCACCTTGCTGTCATCGGCAGGTCGGCGCCATTGCTGCTGCAAAAGGCGGAACAGTTGGGGCTGCCGGCATACGCTGGCTATGGTCGCACAGAAACTGCCGGTGTGGTGGCGATCAACACGTCGCAGGCCAATCGAACCGGGTCGGTCGGGCGACCGCTGCCCCACGTCGATATCGATTTTTCCGATGATGGCGAAATCATGCTGCGCGGCGCGTTATTCTCCGGCTATATGGGGCAGGATGAGCCGGAGTTGGCGCATGGATTCTGGCCCAGCGGCGATACCGGTTATCTGGACGATGATGGTTATTTATATCTGAATGACTGTATTCGCCGCAGTCAGTAGTGATGTCCTCGCAAAAAATCCGAGTCAGCAAGCAAATCAGAATTACTCAAAAAAGCGAGCTCACCATTTGCTTGAACCAAAATGTTTCCTTGGCGCTCTTTGCGTCTCTGCGAGAGTCAGGGTTGAAAATCAATGATCTCGCTAAGTAGCAAAGCGCGCAAAGAGAGCCTGTTTGTGATTCATGCAGATTTAATCTGAACCGATTTAGGTTTTCGCCTGCGATTGCTTCGGTAGCCGCTTTGGCTCACTATCCCGCCTCTTGAAAATATCTAATACGTTTCGTCGGAGTTTACATGCCATTACGATTGATGTTTATACTATCTCTGCTGTCCAGCTGTTTTATGGCCGCTTCCAGCGCATCTGCCGGTGGCGGCAAACTGCAGGAAGCGACCTTTAAAAACGGCGCAAAACTGATTGTCGAAGAGGATCACTCCGCTCCGGTGGCGATGGTGCAGGTGTGGCTCAAAGTCGGCGGTCGTGATGAGGTTCCCGGCAAGACTGGTCTGGCGCATGTGTTCGAACATATGATGTTCAAAGGTTCGAAAAAACTGGCCGCCGGTGAATACAGCAAACGCATTGCCGCCATGGGCGGACGCGATAACGCCTTCACCACCACCGATTACACCGCATTTTTCGAGACTGTGCCGGCGGCACGCGTAAGTGAAGTGATTGGCATGGAGGCGGAGCGTTTCGCCCATCTGGCCCTGCGCGATAAAGATTTCCAGAAAGAGATTCGTGTGATTATGGAAGAGCGGCGTATGCGTACCGAGGATGATCCGAACAGTCATATGTTTGAGGAACTCTCGGCGGTATCGCTGCGGCTGCACCCCTATCGCAATCCGGTCATCGGCTGGATGCAGGATCTGAAGAAGCTGACCATTGAGGATGTCCGGGCCTTTTATAAACTGCATTATGTGCCGGGCAACGCCGTTGTCGTGGTGGTTGGCGATGTCGATTTTAAACAGGTGGAAAAGCGCGTAGCTGCTACCTTTGGCAAGATGAAAGCGCGCCCGATCGCGCCTCGCTTCAATCCGACAGAACCCGAACCATTTGGCCCCAAGCGTATAGAGGTTCGCTTGCCAGCGCAGTTGCCGATGCTGGCCGTTACTATTCCGGTGCCGGTGTGGAAGCCCGGTCACAATGATATCGAAGCAGCCTCGCTGGCGCTGGCTACCCATATTCTTTCCGGAGGTCGTTCGGCGCTCATGAGTCGCGAACTGGTGGATAAGAAGCGGCTGGCCTTTAGCGTGGGGGCCGGCTACGACGAGGCATCCATGGGACTTGACCTGTGGTATGCCTACGGCATGCTGGGGCCGAAACAGACCACCGCCGCCTTTGAGAAGGGATTGTGGGCGCTGCTGAACCATATGGCCAAAACTCCGGTCAGTGCCAAACGCCTGGCTGCTGCCAAACGCAATATCACTGCGGACGAAGTGTTTGCTCAGGATTCACTCTACCTGCGCGCCAAACGGATCGGACGCCTGGAAGTGGCAGGTATCGGTGCGGAGAATCGCGACAAATGGCTGCAGGCGATTGGGCGGGTGACCCCTGCCGATATTCAAAAAACGGTGGCGCGCTGGCTCAGGCGTGATCGTTCCACCACCGGCATTCTGACACCGGAGGCAAAATCATGAGGAACCTCTCTTTTCCGTTTATAGCGCTGGCACTGATGATATGCGCGGCTATTACGCCGGCGCAGGCTATGCCGCCGATTCAACAGCAAACACTGCCAAACGGTATGCGCGTATTGCTCATGGAAGCGCACAATGTACCGATGGTGTCCATGAAGCTGAGTCTGCCCGGCGGCAGCCGGTTTGATCCCGCTGGTAAAGGCGGCACAGCCAGCCTGCTGGCCGATATGCTCAGTGATCATACCGCCAGACATGCGCATCCGGTATGGGATGATCTGCTCGATGCCGATGCTATCAAACTGGGTGCTGGTGTCGGTCGAGATGATTTCAGTCTGGGCTTGACGGTGTTGAAGGATGCGCTGAAGCCGGGGCTGGATGCATTTAGCGAAGCGCTGCTGCAACCGGGATGGAATAAAAAACGTTTTGCTATTCTCAAACAGGATGCGATTGCCGCTGCCCAGAAAGCACAAGAAGTCCCCGGCGTTCGTGCTGCTCAGGCTGCAGCGGTGCTGCTGTTCCCACAGCACCCGTACGGACACCGCCCCGGCGGAACCATGAAATCGCTGGCGCGCGTCAATCTTGGCAATCTGAAATCGCTCTATGCTGCCCAGATCAAGCCATCCGGCGCTGTGCTGGCAGTCAGTGGTGATATTACGATGGCAGAGTTGTTGCCATTGCTAAAGGCCCGCTTACACAGATGGCAGGGTAAGCCGGCAAAAGGTCTGATGGATATCAGCCAGCCAGCCATCGTGGCTGGAAAGCAGGCCGATGTTACCTTGCCGACCACGCAGACGCTGGTGCAGCTGTTGCGGCTGGGGCCGTCGCGCAGCGATGCTGATTTCTTCCCTGCCTTTGTTCTCAATCATATTCTAGGCGGCGGCGGTTTTGCGTCACGCCTGATGCAGGAGGTGCGGGAGGATCGCGGGTTGGTCTATGGCGTCTATTCCTATTTCCAACCACTGGCCGCTCCAGGCCCGTTTGTGATTACGTTGCAAACCAAAGCGGATCAGGCCAAACAGGCTGAAGCGGTGGTGCGCCATGTGCTGAGCGACATGGCTGCCGGCCATATCAGCAGCAAACAGCTGAAAGCCGCCAAGGAGAACCTCACCGGCAGTTTTGCCCAGCGCATGGATTCCAACCGCGAACGAGTCGGCCTGATTTCGATGATCGGACTCTACAATCTGCCGCTGGACTATCTGAGCCGCTGGATCGAACGGGTGCAGGCCGTGACGCTGGCGCAGGTGAAGGCGCAGGCGGTTAAATACCTGCAACCGGATGCCTGGAATCGTGTCCGTGTCGGCCCGAAATCCGCGTTTTAAAATCGGGATGGCGGAGTAAACCTCTGTGCCGGAGAAAATACACTATGCGCGAAGCGTTGATTGAGAGGGCAGGGATAGCCTGAGCATGCGTATCACTGCCGGAGCCATGCGTGGTCGCGTCATTAGAGTACCGAATGTGCCTGGGTTAAGGCCGACGCCGTCAAAAGTGCGTCAGGCGATGTTCAATATCCTTGATCCTGTGGACGGATTTCACATGCTCGACCTGTATGCCGGTTCCGGCATCATGGCACTGGAAGCCCTGTCACGCGGTGCTGCATCCGCCATTTCCATCGAACAGGATCGCCGCGCTGTTAAAGCGCTGCAGCAGAGCCGTGAGAAACTGGGTCTGTCGCAGCAAACATGGCGTATTACAGCCGCCAGTGTTGAACGGGCCCTTTCTGTGCTGGCAGGAGAATCGTTTGATCTGATTTCCGCCGATCCGCCCTATGCGCGCGGATTTTCCGAGGCGCTACCGACTTTGTTGACGCAACATGATATCCGGTGCGAGCAACTGGTCATCGAAGAATCGTCCCGCATCCAGCCGAACTGGCCCGATGGCTGGCTATGCCAGCAATCCCGCCGCTACGGCGACACCTGCCTGCATTTTCTGATCAGCGCACCTAAGCCAGGCAATTCATAACTGCCCCGATAAATCCGGCATCACGAATATGTGTTGGCCATCGCATCGGCAATTTTTCTGAATTCATCCCTCAGATAATCAGGTTCAAGCACCTCGATATTGGCTCCGAAACCGAGCAGCCACCAGCGTAGTTCATTGGTGTCGATTGCAGTGGACTCCAGCAGATAGCTGCCATCATCACAGGCGGTTAGCTGCTGATCCTTATGCAGGGGGCGTTCTTCCAAATGGGTGGCAATCTGGTTGCTGGTTCTGGCTTTCAGTTTGATTTCACCACCGATAGCGAAATCGAGTTCGCCGGAGGCGATGTAAGCATCCAGGTCAAATTCATCAGGCACGGTGCAAGGAATATCCATGACGGTTGCCTTGTTCATGCGATGCAGGGTCAGCAGGCGGATATCCGGGTAATCCCACATAGAGCAGACCAGATAGAACAGGCCATCTTTCAGTACCAGCCCGAGTGGATTTAGCTCGTACTGTTTGGGCTTATTGGCACCACGAGGCAGATAGACAACATCCAGCTTCCGGTTACGTAATAAACCATCATAAGCTGCAGATTGGACATTGGCATCGATGGATGGGTTCTCCAAGCCAGGGCCGCGATGCAGTACACGAACCTTGTTGCGCCAGGCCGGATTGCCTTTATCTGCATCGGCCTGATCAAGCACTTCTTCAGCGCGTTTAAAATGGTGCTCAAGCCGTTTGATGGTCGTGCGGGGCAATAGTGGTTCAAGATGTTTTTCAGCCAGGTAGAAGGCCAGTGCAGTATCGGAGTCAATACCCGGCACCTCATGCACATTGGCATCCCGGTTCCACGACCAGCCAAACGGCTTATCACGATCATCACACAGCAGCGGATAAATCGAAGACATTCGCACCAGATCACGCTGCAAGGTGCGCGGAGTTGTTTCAAATCCTTCATCGGCCAACCGTTGCTTCAATTCCGACGTGGATATCTTGGATGGCTGACGCGGAATCAAGCGCAGCATCTGCCATTGGCGCATCAGTGTATCACTCATCATTGATCTCCTTGCGAGTTTCTTCTTTCAATCGCTTGCGATCATAATCCTTCGGCGATTTCTGCACCTGTGTCGGCGGCGGACTCTTTTTGCGCACTTTCACATCAGAGGGTTTGATCGTGCCGATGTTAACTCTTTTCTTTTTAGGCATGTTCATCACGCTCCGATTCATCACGTTCAAGAAGCGCATCGACAATCTTCACCATCGCCAGTGTATCCAGCTTGCAATAGGCCAGCAGATGATCGGCAATCTCTTTTCGATGCTGCGGATCGGCGCTGGCTGCCTGCATCCATGCCAATTGAGCATCTCCACCATTCTGTACGCCATCCAGGTCGGCATAATTCAGTTCCGGCACCAATGCTGGCAACACCGCCTTGATCGACCACGATCCTTTCTGAGACGGGTGGTAGTAGGATTTTCTTGTGATCGGCAACAGATCGACAAAACGCTCATTGATTTCCAGCAATGCGTCGGACAAATCAGGATACATGGCTGCCAGTTCACGAATCACCCGCTTTTCAAAACCGGCATTGTAGGCAATCAGAATTTCATCCTTGCCGATAGACTTCACCAGCCCCTCGGCACACGCCCTGCGCGGATCATCGCCCGACACATCGATAAATTCGACATGCTCCATACGCCCGTCTTCATGATGAATATGACACGACCACTGAAATGGCACCTGCACATACGGGCGAACACCTTTCCAGCGCGGCACGGCCAACCCGATGGTTTCAAAATCGAGATAATATCTCGGCCAGCCCCATTCATGCAGCACGGCCAGTTCGTCGATATCGACTTCTTCCTTATCAGCGCAGGTCGCTCGCCAGACGCGTTGATGATTGGGGTTCTGCAACACACCATCAGGAATATCACGGACATCCACATATCCTGAAGCCTGTAGAGACTCTCTTCGTGGCGCATGCATGCGTGGCAATGCATTCAACGGGTATTCAGGCAAATCATCCGATTGGCAGAATGTGCAAAAATCACATTCAAAGGGTGAGTAGCATTGCCCTCCCATCTCAATATCAGGCATGTCGCCGGCCAGCATTTCAATAAAAGCATC
>JALUWF010000152.1 GCA_027019785.1 Mariprofundus sp.
GGGGGCTTTGTCCCCCCCCCCCCCCCCCCCCGAAAATCCAGTTATTATTGAGGTGCTCAATGTGATTTGTTTGCAGCAGAGAAACCACTTCGGGGGCGAAGCGAACCACGGTCTGAACCGTTTGTTGGACAAGCCCGAAATTGGAGACTGACACAACAGCCCCCTGAAAATATCTTTTTTATGGTTCAGCAGTTTGATTTAATTCGCGTGTATTCGCGTCCATTCGCGGTTCGCTTGAAGGTTTAGATTGTATGAGAAAGAACAGGACAAGGTCAAGGGCAAACCGCGAATGGACGCGGATGCACGCGAATAAAGTCGGGAACTAACTTCTTCTACTCATCGAAAAATGTAGAAGAAATTTTTAGAAATATACAGAAAGCGATTTGAAGGTTTTATCATCAGTGTGTGTCGCCCCCCAGGGAATATTCTCTACTGCAAGCAGCATTCACCTGATGAAATAAGTGGCTGGGTTTTTTAGATTTTCCTGTTTGGTTCCGGCTATGCTGGGTTGGGCGATACGCCTGTTTCTCTGGCTATATTTGTATAGTTGATCAATTCACTGGAACTTAAGGCCGCGACTCTGAGAAAATCAGAGAAGGCAGGAATATTTTGTGTTAATGCTTCTGCGGCTTATGAGCACGCAATTCAAAAAATCATTCCCAATTAATTTCTGGCCAGTTTTTCTTTGCGTTCTTTGCGACTTTGCGTGAGTCGCCTTTGACTGTTTTCCGGGTTATTAGTCTGTTAAATCCAGATCAATTTTTAGTTGCAGACCGAATGCCTGTTCGATGTGATCGACGGTTTTCAAAGCCTCACCACCCATGCTCCACCGAAGTGGCTATCAGCCCCTCTCCTGCAAAAAAAAATTACAAATTGACGATTATTTCTTGAAATTGTAAAATGTGGCATGATTGAACGAGACATGCTGCCAACCCTGTTGCAGGCGAGCCGGGAATATCCTGTTGTAACACTCACCGGGCCACGGCAAAGCGGCAAGACAACGCTGTGCCGGATGGCCTTCCCTGATAAGCCCTACATCAACCTTGAAGCGCCGGACATTCGGCAGTTCGCCATCGATGACCCGCGCGGATTTCTGGACACCATCCCTGATGGCGCGATTCTGGATGAAATTCAGCGCACGCCGGACATCCCCTCCTATTTGCAGGAGATGGTGGATCAGGATCCTGTCGCGGGGCGATTTATCCTGACCGGCAGCCAGCAATTTGAATTGATGGATCAGGTCAGCCAGTCGCTGGCCGGGCGCACCGCGCTGCTACGGCTATTGCCCCTTTCCATTCAAGAACTGAAAAAGGCTGGAAAACTGCCCTCTCTGTTCTCGCTGATGCATAGCGGTTTTTATCCGCGCATTATTCAGAACAGGCTCAACCCATCACAAGCACTGGGTGAATATTTCTCCACTTATGTGGAACGTGATTTACGTCAGCTTAGTGCCATCCATGATATGCAGAAGTTTGAACGCTTTGTGCGCCTCTGTGCGGGGCGTACCGGCCAACTGCTCAATCTGAATAACCTGGGCAGTGATGCCGGCGTGACCCAAAGCACGGCCAGGCAGTGGCTGGATTTACTCCAGGCCAGCTACATTATTTTTCTACTGCCGCCCTGGTTCACCAACACGCGTAAACGACTGGTCAAAACGCCCAAACTCTATTTTTACGATGTCGGCTTGGCAGCCTGGTTGCTGGGCATTCACCAGACTGAACAGATTCAGCGCGACCCGCTTTATGGCGCATTATTTGAAAACATGATGATTATTGACCGGCTGAAAACCAAATATAATCAGCGAGCCGCTGCCGACTGCTATTTTTATCGTGATAACATCGGCCATGAGGTGGATCTGCTTGAGCCGGTGGGTTCACAAGTGCATGCCATAGAAATCAAGGCAGGCGCAACCATTAACAGTGACTATTTCAAAGGTTTGGCTCAATTCAAAAAATCCTTTTCCGAGCAATTCCTTGATGGCAGCGTGATTTACGCCGGAGAACAAGCACAGCAGCGGACGTACTGGCAGGTGTTGCCGTGGCACGCCGCAGAAACAAACACGTTGTCGTAGCCGGAATCAAACTTTACATATGCGTCGCAACAGCATCAGGCAAGCGCCGCCGCCGCTGCCAGGCTGGGGGATCACGGCCAAGATGCTGTGCGCGTAAACGCCCTGCCTGAGCCAGTGATAAACAGCGTCTTTCAGAACCGGCCTGCCCTGCGAATGCAAGCCCCGCCCGTGGATAATGGACAGCACGCGCACACCCTCGGCGATGGCTTGGGTGAAACCCTGCTCCAGTTCGGACAGGGCCTGATCACGCGTCATGCCGTGCAGATCGAAGCTGCGCCCGACGGCAGGCCGACCGGCCGCCAGCCGTTTCAGTCGCTCGCGTGAAACGCCATCGGCAATGAACACCCACGGATCATCGGTCGGCTGAACGGATAATTCTGCCGACGGTTTTGAAGCTGGGTTGGCATATTTGGGGACAATATGCATTGCCGGTTTACGTGGTTTTGGTTTGTTGGTAACTATCTTGTCCGCCGCCGGCAAGGGTTTGACTTTGCCCATCGCTTCGGCGAACAGGCCCTCTTCATCGCCCCCGTGCATTATTCCGCGCGTTCGGGCCGCGACATGAGTAGAGCCAGCGCTTCCTGAATCTGTAATTCGCCGTCCAGCACTCGATGCACGCACTGCATCAGCGGCAGTTCAATGGCCATTCTATCAGCCAGATGATCCACCGCGCGGGCCGTGCGCACGCCTTCCACCACCTGTCCGATCTCCGCCTTGGCCTGTGCCATGTTTTTGCCCTGCGCAATAGCCATGCCGAATCTGCGATTGCGCGACAGTGAGCCGGTGCAGGTCAAGACCAGATCGCCGAGGCCGGAAAGCCCCATCATGGTCTCCTGACAGCCACCGCAGGCCACCGTCAAACGCGCCATTTCCGACAGACCACGCGTCACCGCCGCCGCTACCGAGTTATGGCCGAAACCGAGCCCGTCAGCCATGCCAGCGGCGATAGCAATGACATTCTTGAGCGCCCCGCCCATGGCCACGCCAATCACATCGTCGCTCAGATAGATGCGGAAATTGGTATCATCGAAAAAAGCTGCGGCCTGCTGCGCCAGTTCAATTTGCTCGGCTGCCATGGTAATCGCGGTCGGCTGGTTTCTGGCCACTTCATGCGCAAAGGACGGGCCGGATATAATGGCAATGCGGGATCGGTCAATATACTGCGCCAGCATCTCATCACTGCGTTTCAGCGTCTGCGGATGCAAGCCTTTGCAGGCGGCAATGACCGGATAATCGCCACCGGTCAACAGCGGCAGATAATCATCCACCGCTATGCACGGTAAGGCATAGACGCAGGCATCAATGTCACCAATAGCCGCATCGACCCGGCTGGTGACATGGATATTGTCCGGCAAAGCGATACCGGGCAGATAGCGGCTGTTTTCACGCTGTTGGATGAGCGCTGCGGCATGCGCCTGGTCATGCGTATAGAGCCGCACCTGGCGCTGCCCCGAACGCGCCAGCACCAGCGCCAGCGCCGTGCCCCATGAGCCTGCTCCCAGCACGCATACCTGCTGCCTGTACTCATTCCGGTTCATATCCTGGCTCATCTAACTCCATCAATGCCTTAGATTTTACTCTGCGTACTATTCAGCATGGTTACAAATGCGATATGGCTATTCAGATTGCCGCTGATTTGTTCGAGAGCAAGGCGAAAAAGCGCAGCTTACTACTGTAAGTGAGCATTTTTCAACGCCGCTATCGGAAAAAGCGGTGGTGAGCTGAATAGACATACTAACTTCTTTTTTGAAACCGCGCGTACAGGGGAATCATGAACATGATCAGGCAGATCAGCAACGGCCAGTCTCCCCAACGCACATAGCGTGTCTGCACGTCTGATAGTTGGAAGCGGCCGATCAGTGCTGTTTGCGTCCACCATGGCACGCTCTCGGCCACCATTCCATCGGGCTGAATGATAGCAGTCACGCCTGTATTGGCGGCACGCAGTACATAACGCCCGGTCTCCACCGCCCGCATGCGGGCAGCCTGAAAATGCTGCCATGCCGCCGGTGTGGTTCCATACCACGCATCGTTGGTGACATTCACCAGTACCTGTGCGCCGCCTAGCACCCGCCTTCTGGCCTCCTCCGGAAACAGCGATTCATAGCAGATCAGTGAACCGTAAGTGATGCTGCGCACCTGAATCACGCCGCTATCTTCTGCCGGTTTGAAGTTGGCAATCTCAGGCACCAGCGTATGCAGAAACGGAAGCCATGACGGCACATATTCGCCAAACGGCACCAGATGATGTTTGCCGGCAAACGGGCGGTGCGCCAGCGCAACATCCGATTGCGAATCGAGGGCAAACAGTCCGTTTTGCGCCGTGCGGTTATGCATGGATCGTTTGCCGGTCAGCTTCAGCCCGCCATACAGCAACGGCGTCTGCCAGGTGCGTACCTGTTGATCAAGCCATGCGTTCCAGCCGGGCGCACGCTCCAGAAAGAAAGGAATGGCTGCTTCCGGCCAGATGATAATATCAGCATGGGCTGCAGCGCTGGCGGAAAGAGCGGCATAGCGCTGCATAGTCGTATTGACGAAATCGGCATCCCATTTCTTATCCTGTGGAATATCCGCCTGCACCAGCGCCGCCGTGTAGCGGGGGCCGTGACCCGCCTCCGGCATCGGTGCCAACAACACCATCAGCGCGACAGCCGCAAATCCGGCCACACCAACGCGCCAACTTGCAGCAGCAGTCAGCAGCAGTGAGGCCGCCATCAGGGCAGGCAACAGCGCCAATCCGTAAACCCCGAACCATGCCCCCCAGCCGATGGCCGGCGTATCGAGCAGCAGATTGCCCAGCGCCGTCCACGGCAAGCCGGTAAAAAGATGGCCTCTGATCCACTCTTCAGCGATGGCGGCAGCCGGGAAGCTCAACAACACCCACGCCGATCTGCCTGCCGTTTTCCAGGTCAGCCATGCCCACAAGGCAGGCAACAACGCCATGACAACGCCGACCAGAAAAATGCAGAACACCGCCGCCAGCCACGGCAGATGGCCATAGGTGTGCAGCGTCGGCGCCAGCCACCAGGCGCCGAAACCGAACCAGCCGAAACCGAATGCGAAACCTGTGCGCACAGGCTGGCCCAGCCGGATCAGCCATAGCCACCCCGTCAGGCAGGGAATGGCCAGCCAGATCTGGTCGAAAGGTGAAAAGGCGAACGGCATCAATGCCCCGCAAATGAGCGCCAGCAAAGCCTGTATGGTGCGGTTCGTTTTCACCTGTTGTTTATGGTTTGCTGTCGGACTGCGTGTTCGTGCCGGACTGCGGCTGAATACGAACGGTTGAGATGCGCCGGGGATCAGCCTCCAGCACCTGAATCTGCAAGCCCTGCAGGCTGATCTGCTCCCCGTTGTGCGGAATCCGCCCAAGATGCGCCGTCAGCCAGCCGCCGACCGTATCATAATCGCCTTCCGGCAACGTCATCCCCAGCGCCTCGGCCAGATCTTCGATATGCATGCGAGCCTGCACCTTATAGCCCCCATCCCCCAGCTGCTGCAGCTCCGCCGCCTCCGCTTTGCCATCCTCGCCGATCTCACCTGTAATTTCGCGCACCAGATCGGGCAGTGTAATCAGTCCGGCAGTGCCGCCATATTCATCCAGCACCATCGCAATGCGGCAGGACTGCTCGCGCATTTCGGCCAACAGGCCGGAGACCTGCTCCAGCTCCAGCACGCGCAAACAGGGGCGCAGCAATGAGGTTAAGGCCGGCGTTTCACCTTTCAGGCGCGCCATCGCCGCATCGCGCACATGCACAACGCCCAGCACATGATCAATATCACCGTCCATGACCGGCATGCGGCTGACGCCCTTTTCAATCATGGCGCGCTCCACGTCGGCCAGCGCCATATCCGCAGCCACAGCATGAATTTCAGAACGCGGCACCATCAATTCGCGCACGCGCATATCGTGCATTTCAATCAATTGCGTCAGCATGTTGCGCTGATCATCCGATTGCACTGCTTCGGCCCGGCTGATCACCTCCAGCAACTCCTGCTCATCCCGGCCCGGCCGCAGATAACTGACGAGCAGTTTACGCACCCCGCTGACCCACTGTTGCAGTCGGCTCATGGCTCTACCTGGCGCACATCTATCTGATGCATGTTTTCATCCGGATAGGGATCATGCAGTCCGATGCGCCGCATGGCCGCCCTTTCCAACTGTTGCATACGTTGTGCATCATCATCATTGATATGGTCAAAGCCGAGCAGGTGCAAGGTGGCATGAATAATCAGGTGCAGCGTATGGGCTTCAATCGACAACCCCAACCGCGCCGCCTCCTGCCGCACAAACGGCACAGCCATTGCGATATCGCCAAGCGATTCGGACAAATGAACAGGCGGCTCCTGCATCGGAAACGAAAGCACATCGGTAACCGAATCCTTGTCACGCCATTGTCTGTTGAGCAAACGGATTTCCGCATCCGTGCTAAAACGGATACATAGCTCCGGCTCAGGAGTTGTAAAGCCTGCCACGGCACAGGCGGTTTTTACCGCCATATCGATACCTTCCGGCAGCTCGAAAGCCACGTCGCCATCGGCATCTGAATCCACGATGATGTCAATCATAAGCATTAGTCATGCGCCGGGCCTTCTTCACTATCTTCATAGGCATTGACGATTTTTTCCACCAGTTGATGTCGTACCACATCCTTGCTGCTTAAACGGCACAGCCCGATATCCTTGACATGCTCCAGCACCCGCAGCGCATGCAGCAGGCCACTCTTCTGGTGGCGCGGCAGATCGACCTGCGTCACATCTCCGGTGACAACCATCCTGGAACCGAAGCCAAGCCGGGTGAGGAACATTTTCATCTGTTCGCGCGTGGTATTTTGCGCTTCATCAAGAATGATAAAGGCGTCATTGAGCGTGCGCCCGCGCATATAAGCCAGCGGCGCCACTTCGATACGGCTCTGCTCCATCAACGCATTCATTTTTTCCACCCCGAGCATATCGGCCATGGCATCGTACAACGGACGCAGATAGGGATCGACCTTCTGCTGTATATCACCGGGCAAAAAACCCAGCCGTTCACCGGCTTCCACGGCCGGCCGGGTCAGGATGATACGTTCCACCCGGTTGCTGTTCATGGCGGCGACGGCCATGGCGACAGCCAGATAGGTTTTGCCGGATCCGGCCGGGCCGACAGCCAGCGTTAAGGTATTGCATTCAATGGCCTTGAGATAGGCACGCTGATTCGGCGTTTTACCGCTGATATGGCGTCGACCAGCAATGATGATACCGCTGCCGGATTCGGCTGCCGATGCATTCTGATCAGCATCGCGTAATACGCCTTCTACATCGATATCGGTCAATTCACCGGCCTGTTTCGCAGACTGTTTCAGCAGCCGCTGAAAGGCGCGCCCGGCCGAAGCGGCATTGGTGCCTTCAATATTCCAGTTGCCCGGCTTACCCATAAAGCGCACCTGATAAAAGGCTTCGACACGGGCGATAATCCAGTTTCTGGCTCCGCACAGCCGTTGCAATGCAGTGGGTTCAAGCGTCTCCAGACGCAACGAAATACTCATGAGCGCGATATCATGCACTTGGCTCGCATGATGCACAAATACATCGGAGGCATGATGCAGAAAAAAGCTTACGCATACATTCGTTTTCAACACCGGAATGCTATCTGAAATGTAACAGGCAGGGGTTTTCATATTTAAAAATCATAAAATAAAAAGATTATCACCACAGAGTACACAGAGAGCACAGAGGAAAAGCAGAGAAAATCAAAGCATAAAGATTTTGACCTCCTCTGTGCTCTCTGTGTACTCTGTGGTTCAAGATTTTCCTGTTTGGTTCCGGATATGCAGGGTTAGATTTTTTCTTGAATTCAATGACAAATTTATCTCCGTTAATCAAAACAAAAAAATCCGCACGCGACTATGTCTCTATGGCGAGAGCCAACAGTGGCTTGAGTGAAGCCGAAGCGATGGCTACTGCCATTCAGGAAACGCAAGCTACACGTCAGATATGAAGTCTCCGCCTGCCATTATTGATGCAAACATTCTGGTTAGTGGGTTCATTTCGGGAAAGCATCGCCGGTAAGAATCAACTCGCCACGCAACGGCTGGCCATAGGCCTCGGTAATACGCATGGGAATGATCTGTCCAATTTGGCGTGGGTTGCCTCTAAAA
>JALUWF010000153.1 GCA_027019785.1 Mariprofundus sp.
AATGCTTGCAGTCGCTCGTCTTTGACCGCTTCCGGCACATTGTCCTCGGATTTGGCCGCTGGTGTACCGGGGCGCGGACTGTATTTGAAACAGAAGGCCGAGTCATAACGCACACGGCGCACCAGTGCCATCGTCGCTTCAAAATCAGCATCGTTTTCACCGGAATAGCCAACAATGAAATCAGAAGACAGCGCAATATTCGGGCAGTGTTGACGCAGCAGATCAACCCTGCGGTAATAAGTGTCGCGATCATAACCGCGATGCATGGCTTTGAGCAGCGCATCCGAGCCGCTTTGTACAGGCAGATGCAAGTATGACATCAGTTGCGGGATTTCGCCAAAGGCCACACACAATTCATCGGTCATTTCCATCGGGTGACTGGTTATGAGAGCCAGGTACTGTTATTTCTTAAATATTGCATATAACCGACCTAAAGACCGAATTGGTGGCGTTATGTATGATATGTGCTATATTATCGACCATGAAACGTGATGTTTATTCAGATGAAGTGAAATCTGTGTGTGAAAGGATTGCTGCAAGCCTGAGATCACTCCGGATTAATGAGATGAATGAAAAACAGAATGTGATGGCCAAGCGCATTGGTGCATCCAGAGATACCTATATCCGGATGGAAAAAGGTGATCCATCTGTCAAGATTGGCTATTGGATAGAGGCTGCACGAATCACACAAACACTGGATCAGTGGAAAAACCTCTTTGAGCAGGATGAGGATTTATTTGCAGACTTTGAAGGGAAGAAAAAGGGAAGGCAACGGGTGCGCAGCTGATGACCGAAAGAGCTTCATACAACATTTCTCTCTCTGGGCTGGATGGCAATCTGGTTAAGGTTGGTGAGATGGTAGCTACGGGCGAGAGGTGCACGTTCCGCTATTTGGAGTCCTTCTTGTCAGCCCCTGGTTTGTTCCCACTAGACCCAAAGAATCTAAGCACCAAAAAGAAACAGCATGTGACAGATAAAATCCTATTTGGTGCTTTTGAAGACTCGCTTCCTGATAGCTGGGGCAGAAAACTCATGGCGGCCAGATATAAGCTATCTCATGCAGAGCAGTCCCCTCACCTCCTTCTTAGGCTTCTTGATGAAAAATCTATAGGGGCGCTCAGATATGAGTTGCTCAATGGCCCCAGAATAGAGACTGAAAGCGAATCGATTAACACCATTGGTGAGCTTGTTGAAGCCGCAATAGCTTTTGAAAAAGGCGAGCTGGTTGATGACATTATGCTGCAGCGTTTATACAACTCGGCAGGCTCACCTGGCGGCGCTCATCCAAAAGCGAGTGTATATGGCAACGATGGGGAGTTATTGCTGGTGAAGTTTCCCAGTATTAATGATCGTTATGATATTGTCGGATTAGAAACATCCTGCCTTGAGTTAGCAGAAATGGCTGGGATTCAAGTGCCCGAGTTTTCGATCATGGAGGCGGGTGCTGTGAAGCTGCTTCGCCTTGAAAGATTTGATCGTGTCGGCAAAGGGTGCAGGCACATGATTAGCATGCAGAGCTTATTGAATGTCTCGGGCTACTATCATTCCAGCTATGCTCAAATGGCCGATGTGATTCGCGAGATCTCCAAAGACCCCGAAAGTAATCTGATCGCGCTGTATCGACAAATGATTTTCAATGCTATTATCGGAAATACTGACGACCATCTAAAGAACTTCTCAATGTTGTATGATAATGGATATGGGTTAACACAAGCATATGATCTTCTGCCTAATGTGAATCAGAATATTGGACACACGCTATCTTTCTTAAATAACGATATTAGCCCAACCAGAAATGAAGCTATTGGCTCGTTGGCGCAGCGTTTTGTCATCAACAAAAAAGCAGCGGAAAATATTGTAGACCAGATCATCACGGTAGTTTCTGACAACTGGGTTTCGGTGTGTGAAGGCAATGGGGTTCCAGAGGGTGAGATTGCTCACTTTGGAAAGTACATTGAAAGGCAGGTGGGGAAGTTAAAATAATTCCAGCGAAGACGGCTTAGGTAAAGTAAATCCTGATCGGAGTAGCGTCATTTGTCTGTATCCGGTGTCCAGATTTCTTCTTACAGTTCAAATCAACTCGCCACGCAGGGATTGGCCATAGGCTTCAGTGATGCGCACCGGCATAATTTGCCCAATTTGGCGTGGGTTGCCTCTGAAATGCACGATTTTGAAATCGGGCGTACGCCCTTGCATATCGCCTTGGCTGCGACTTTCTTTTTCTACCAGCACGTCCAATGTGCGGCCTACCTGCCTAAGCATCGACTCTCTCGTCTGCTGTCTCAACATGGATAACAGCGCCTGCAAACGTTCATCCTTCACCGCCAACGGCACATCATCATCCGATTTTCCTGCCGGTGTACCGGGGCGCGGGCTATATTTAAAACAGTAGGCCGAGTCATAGCCCACGCGGCGAACCAGATCGAGTGTTTGTTTAAAATCCGCATCGGTTTCACCCGGGTAACCGACGATGAAATCGGAAGACAGGGCAATATCGGGGCAGTGCTGACGCAGATGATCAATCCTGCGGTAATAGGTGTCGCGATCATGGCCGCGATGCATGACTTTGAGCATCGCATCCGAACCGCTCTGCACCGGCAGATGCAAATACGGCATCAACTGCGGGATTTCACCAAAGGCCACGCACAACTCATCCGTCATTTCCATCGGATGGCTGGTGGTAAAGCGCAACCGTTTCAATCCGTCCAGTTCGGCCACAGCATACAGCAGCATGGTAAAATCCCACTCTTCGCCATCCGGCCCCCCGCCTCTGTAGCCGTTCACATTTTGACCCAGCAGACTGATTTCCACCGCACCGCCAGCCAACAGTTGGCGACATTCAGCCAGAATATCGCCCACCGGGCGGGATAGCTCCGGGCCGCGCGTATAGGGCACCACGCAGAACGTACAGAATTTATCGCACCCCTCCATGATGGTGACAAAGCCGGATATGCCGTGGCTTTCCGCTTTGGGCAGGTGATCGAACTTCTCGATTTCCGGCATATCGATTTCAGTCAGCTTCACGCGCTGTCGGCGAATCTGTTTCACCATATCGGGCAGGCGGTGATAGGTCTGAGGCCCGAATACAATATCAACACAGGGTGCGCGCTTCTGAATACGCTCGCCCTCCTGCTGCCCGACGCAGCCGCCGACGCCGATAATCATATCCGGTCGCTTGTCTTTCAGCTTTTTATAGCGGCCCAGCTCGGAGTACACTTTTTCCTCGGCTTTTTCGCGCACCGAGCAGGTATTCATCAGAATCACATCGGCATCTTCCGGCCTGCCGACCAGACGCAGGCCATAGGCCTGTTTCATCATATCGGCCATACGCGATGAATCATATTCGTTCATCTGACAGCCGTAGGTTTTAATAAAGAGGGTGTCGAGACTCTTGCGAGTGTTTGCTGGCGTATTCATGGGATGCCAAAGGCTAGAAGCTGACGAGGCTAACGGCAATCATGGCCGCAATCTTGCTCATATCAGAGTGCGTATTTATGGTTCATAATATACTTCATGAGCAGACTTATTTTAACATACGCTGGAGGATTCCGTGTCATGGTTCAGTAACTTGCTGGATAAACTATTAGGCCGCAAGAAAAAGCATGCCAGATCACAACGTAAACCTCAGGCAAGAGGAGCCTCAACCAATCCAGAACCTCACACCCCTGTTGAAATCAAAACGGCATACTCTCCCAATACCTTGGGCCACTTACTCCAGAACAGCCCCGCAGTTTCGACAAATATGCATGCCTACGACTTGCAAAAGCCCCCACCTCTTCACAAAGATATATGTAAACGGCTGCAACTCAATATCAACAAAATACCTCCGATGCCAGAGATTTGGCACCGCGTGCAGAACTTACTCCAGCAGGATGATGCCTCTGCCAGTGACCTGGGTAAATGTATCAAAGACGATCCGGTGCTCACCGCCAGGATATTGAAAGTATGCAACTCTTCTATCTATGCCGGGGCAAGCGGGGAGGAAGTGAGCAATATCCCGTTAGCAATTGCCCGCCTTGGCTTTGATGAAACAAGCAGTATTATTTTCCGTTCACTGGCACCTGATTTAGG
>JALUWF010000154.1 GCA_027019785.1 Mariprofundus sp.
CTCCCCACCCCACCTCACGATGACGCAGTTTCTTTCGGCTACGGGGTCTATAGCATACCCCGACATGGACTTGCACCATGCTGATTGTAGTACGCTACGAGCGTACGAGGTGCGGCTTCAGCCGCGCGCACATTACGCCATTCTTGCGCGGCTGAAGCCGCACTTCCCGTAGACAAATAGAGCTTATCGCGTCTTGCTGGATGCCGCCCGTTCTCGTCTGCCGGGACGCCCACCACGATGGCGACCTTGCGGCTTGCGCGACGGGTTTGGATTACGCCCCTGATGCTCGGGCCTGCCGCGTTGCTGCTCGGGCTGCGCCTGCCTGTCATCTTCAGGACTCGGCTCAAAGCCGACAATAAGCTGCTGATGAATGCTTTTTTTCATCAATCGTTCAATACCACGCAACAATTTATCTTCTTCCCCGCAGACCAGTGACAATGCTTCACCCGTGCGCCCGGCTCGGCCTGTGCGACCGATACGGTGAATATAATCTTCAGCGACATGCGGCAACTCAAAATTCACCACATGCGGCAGATGATCAATATCAAGCCCTCTCGCTGCAATATCGGTTGCCACCAGCACACGAATGCGACCAGCCTTGAAATCGGCCAATGCCCTGGTGCGCGCAGTCTGGCTCTTGTTACCATGGATAGCTGAGCCATGTATACCATCGGACTCCAGTTGTTTGGTCAGGCGATTGGCACCGTGTTTGGTCTTGGTAAAGACCAGCACCTGCTGCCATTCACCCTCAGTAATCAAATGGGATAACAGCGCCCGCTTCTTTGATTTACTGACCGGATGCACCACTTGGGTAACCTGGTGCGTGGCCTCATTGCGCGCCACTTCCACATACACAGGGGAGCGCAGAAAACCTTGAGCCAGTTGTTTAATCTCTTTCGAAAAGGTGGCTGAAAACAGTAAATTCTGGCGCTGCTTCGGCAGTAGTTTCAGGACACGACGGATATCGTGAATAAAACCCATATCGAGCATGCGATCAGCTTCATCCAGCACAAAGAATTCGACTTTAGACAGGTCTACCTTGCGTTGATTGGCCAGATCCAGTAAGCGACCGGGCGTAGCCACCAGAATATCGACGCCACGCCGTAGTTTCTCAATCTGCGGATTGATACCCACACCGCCAAACACAACAGTGGATTTAAGTGGCAGATATCTGCCATAGGTCGCAATGCTTTCACCGATCTGAGCGGCCAGTTCGCGCGTTGGTGTCAGCACCAGCGCCCGCACCGGGTGTTGAGGGCGTCGCTCGACATGGTTTTTCTGCATCAATTGCAGCAAGGGCAGCGTAAAACCAGCGGTCTTGCCGGTGCCGGTCTGTGCGCCGGCCAGAATATCGTGGCCTGCCAGCACCACCGGTATGGATTTTTCCTGTACGGGCGTCGGGGTTGTATAGCCCTGATCGTTGACCGCACGCAGGAGTTCGGCTGATAAGCCGAGTTGATCAAATTTCATTGTATGTATTTCCATTGCATCCGGACATGGCCTGTTTATGCAGGGCTCACTGAGTTGTCGGATGCTGATTTAATTTTTCCGAATCGCCGGACTTCAGTGATTGTCCGGGCAGACGAAGGGAACGATGATTCCCCTTCAGGAGTGCGCACTCTGCGTATTTCCGCCCGAAATGCAACATTAGATGGTTTTGACTTTAATCCCGATACTCAAATGCGTAGTGTAGCGCTGATGCAAGCAACCACCGATTCCCATGCCCTGTTCCGTTTGATCAATGACGCTCATTCGACCGTGGGCGATCTCTTTTTCGGTACGGTGACCGGCCTTGGTGACGGGCTGGTGATTTCATTACTGTGTTCGCTGCTGATGCTATTTCGTTTGCGTCTGGGTATCGCATCTATACTGGCTTATCTTATTTCCGGCCTGATCGCCCAGATTCTGAAACGTCTGTTCGATATGCCCCGCCCGCCCGCTGTACTCGATCATGTGCATGTGCTCGGGCGTACCCTCACATCACACAGCTTTCCATCCGGCCATGCCACCTCCGACGGCGTCATGGTATTGCTCGCATTCCTGATCTGGTCACGCCGCGACTGGCGCAGCTGGAGCGTGGCGGTTCTGTTTGTACTGGCCGCCATTGGGCGCATCTATGTCGGCGTGCATTTCCCCCTCGATGTAGCTGTTGGACTGGTAATCGGCA
>JALUWF010000155.1 GCA_027019785.1 Mariprofundus sp.
AATACTACGCCCGCTAAATTTGATCCAAAAGCCAAACGGGTTTTCTTGTTTTCTAAAACTGAACGCGAAACGCTGACAACCAAACAAGCTGTGGATAAGTTAATTGCTTATATGCAGACTGGCCAAATCACTCAAGTCGGTCCACCATTTACAATAAAGGATAAACTTGGTAATTCCGTATATCAAATTAACTGGCTGGATTCATTAAAACAGAAAAGAGCAGTTTGTATTCCGAATCGTTGGGAAACTTCTAAACCTGGGGTGTATCGAACTAATTCAAGAGAATTATTTCGCGAGCAATTCCCAGCAATGATTCTCAAAGCGGGAGTACTCGGATACAATCCGGAACTGGATGCAAATTACTCAACATGTGCAGTAAATACACCTTCCGAAAATGCTTCCACTAAGGAGGCTTTCGATGGATGATCTATACGAAGAGGATGGTAAATTCTATGAGGAAGTTATGTGTTTAACATGCAGTGGTTCTGGAGAAGGTATGGCCGATGGAACCCACTGCAGTCATTGTGGAGGCAGTGGAGTAGAGTATATTGAAACCGAAGCGTATCAATCTAACGAAGATTGAATACATAATTGGGTCTCGTGAGAGGCCCAATTTTCTTTTGCCATTTTGCCCAGAGTATTTAGAAATACAAATCTCAAGCCCGGGATATTGGTGGGGGTGGCAAAAAATTTGTTTTCAAAAAATCTAAAAAGATAATAGTAATATGTAGGGCGATGGGTTTCCACCTCTACTGTTTTTGCTTAAAAGGAGAATTTTCCATATATGTCAAAAGCAAGTGCAAAAATCAAAGTACTAGAAGGTCTTGATCACGTTAGATTAAGGCCGGAAATGTATATTGGATCGACATACGATCCTGCACATTTAGTTACAGAAATATTAGATAACGCATTGGATGAATTAGCTAATGATTATGCCGATAAAGTCACGGTTGCTATTAAAGACCAGGTTGTAACAGTTACGGATAATGGCCGTGGAATACCGGTTCATAATGTCGATGGATTCGATGTTGATTCCATTGTTATCGCTGCTACGGAATTATTCAGTGGTGCTAAGTTTGATAACAAAGCGTATGGTGTAGCAATTGGATTACATGGTGTCGGACTGGCTGTAACGAATGCTTTGTCTGAATGGTTAGTTATTGAAGTTATTAACGGTTCAAATCTAAATAGATATGAATTCGTAAATTCGACTTTAACAAAACAAACAACCAGACAAAAAACGCCAAATGATCAATCGACATCGGTATCATTTAAACCGAATTCAAAGTTTTTTACAACTATGGGATTCAGAGAGGATGCTATTCGAAAGAGATTGTATTTGATTTCAGCCAGAGTTAGCAATTCAACAATTCTTTTCAATAACGAGATCATTCCAAAAGTTACAATGAATGAACTCGCTAGATATTATCTGGATATTGAGGAAGATCATTATTTAACTTCTATAAGTGCAAAACGTGATCCACAATCCGTAACAATGTATATATCATATGACAATGAAAAAACGTCTATGGGGGATATAAATCTCAATATATGCACCGGTACATATTTAACAACATTGACTACATTATTTGTTAAACAAGTATCGAATCTATATCCCACATTGACCCGTGGGAATATTACATCCGGATTAAAAATCTATTGTTCTGCATTTATTCAAGACCCTCGTTTCGAAGGTCAAGTTAAGAACAAAATGGTTAAAGATATAAGTCCTTTATTGGAATTACTTGTACCAAGAATGAAAGCTTTAGTAACAACTCCATTCTTCAAAGCCCATTTCGAAGAAATTATCGAAAAGAAAGCTTTAGCAGGTGCATCCAAGAAACTTAAGAAAGTCAAAATGGTTGGAGCTGGCAATCCTCTTAAAGATTGCGTGAATAAGCCCGGAGACACATTGTATATAGTCGAAGGCGATTCAGCTGGAGGCAATTTCTTTAAGTTTCGGGATGGTAAAACAGAGGCATACTTCCCATTGTCTGGTAAGATAATGAACAGTGCCAATAAAAATATTAATGAAGTATTGAGTTCGAAAAAGATGAAATACTTTCTAGAAGCTATTGGAATCGATCCATTAAATCGTGAACAATCCAACTTTAGATACAAAGATGTTATTATTGTTTGTG
>JALUWF010000156.1 GCA_027019785.1 Mariprofundus sp.
TTTGCTGCCGTGCTTCAAGATCCTTTGACTTCTCTGTAATTTGCCCTCCATTACATGGCGCTTCGTGTCCAGTAATGGCTGTATAACGCTCACAAGCATAGGCTGACCGCAATTCATGCAATCCATGTCCTGTGGCGGCTTGTAGCGATTCCCGCGCGTCTCTCAGCTCACCCGCTTGGAATTGCTTCCAGCTTTGTTCTGGCGGGATCATGGACCTGTCTTTATCTTGAACAATTGCGGCTTCTTTCAGCGCCTGAATTTGACGATTTGAATGGATGGGAACTTGCCTTGATCTACCGCCTTTTGTGCCGTCCACTACAATTATTTTTCCTTTCGAAATAGCTTGATTTAAAGCCGTTTTTGCGTTGATTAAACACGCTTCTTTTGACCTTAAACCGAGCTCTCTACACATGCCGGCTATCGCTGCTTGGCGTTCACTAAGACTTGCGATTGCAGGTGTTGAATGCTCTCGCGTAACTGTGGATTCTGAACGCACATTATCTCTATTGGCTATTGAGCAATCTTTGGTTGGGGATACGGTTCTCCAAGCCCCGTCCGTCGCAGACTTCATAACCGAGTTCACGGCGCTCAGTAAATTTTGAGCTGTGGCTGGCTTTATTTCTTCTCCATCGACGCGGTCTGCCAATCCTTTCCCATATTCTATCACGAGTTCGGATGTTACACGCTCCATCCGACCGATGCCATTTTCTTTTGCGAATTCAGCAAATTGCTGAAATCTTGTTCCGACATCTGCGATTGTAGCAAGGCTCGCATTGGTTTTTTGCATCGCGATGCGCCCCGCGTCACCCATGCTCCGGGTGCCCAAACCATAATTTCTACTCATATTTTTCTCCCCCATTTGGATGCTCTTTCCATTGTGATGTCCAACGTGGACATCACAATGGAAAGAGCATCCAGAACTACATTATGAACACTCTTCCCTCCATGCCTTTTGCCGCAGAAAAAAACGGCTTTTGACGGGGGGAGGAACCCCTAAATAAAAAAGGCATGGGAAACGTCAAAAGCCGAAAATTCTGCGGTAAGTGATGTTCGCACGCGATGCGTTCGCGGCAGACGTTGACGTTGATTTTTTTAATCGGTTTTCTCCGACCTGCAGTTGATTTTCAGGGGGTTGCAAGCCCCATTTTTCCTCCTTTTTTTATTATTTTTTGACCCTTCGGGTGGCGGCTAGACAGAGACACGAGCCTTGAGCTTGTGTCGTCCCGTTCGCGGATCTCACCGATTTTCATCCAAATCAAACCAATCTTAAATGATTGATTTATTTGCATGTTAGGCGGTGTTTTTCCAGCCGTCTCTTTGCCTGCAAAGAGACGGCTTGTTTCGTTCCAGATTTTTGAAACGAAGAGATGCACGAAACCGCTGACGAAAAAAACAAGTTTTTTCGTGGCGTTTTCTCATGCGTGATTTTTTTTCACGGAAGGTAAAATGCAGACGCATTTATCCCTAAGAGATTTGCCAGATTTTTTTCTGGCGTCTTTTGAGATCGAAAAAAAGTGCGCTGCACCATTTCAAGCCTGCAATTTTTGCTCATCTGAGTCGGGCGCGAGCTACACCACAAATTGCAAAAGCATCAAGCGATTGCAACAATAACATCTGCAAAAATAGCCACCGACGCGCCCCATGTCAAGTGTCATTTCTTGGGATTAATGCAAGATTTTCAAGCTCTTCGAGTTTTTTTGAATATGTTTCAAAAGCAATCTTCGATTCCATGTCTTTTTCATCGTAGCCATATTGTCTGCAAAATTCTTCAAATGGTTTCATGTTCACCTCACATGGTTTTTTGATAATATCTTAGCCAACTTCAAACACGCAATCAGCCTCAATCAATGCGTTGTACAAGTTCATCGAAGTGTTGTTTTTAAAGCTCACTATGGCACCGTTAATCTCACGCACTTCTTGCCCCAAAAGTCTCACATCCAAACCCATCGACAACGCTTTTTTCAGCTCGTTCATTGCTTTTTGCACCGCGTTTTTGTTTTTGGTTGGCTGTAAAGAAAATGATTCAGATTTGGCTCTTATTTTGAACTCATATGCGTGTATGCGCCGCCCTTTCTTTAGCTGTCTGTATTCGACAAGGAGCGGTGAGAGTTGGTTGATTTCATCAACCGCTTTTTCAA
>JALUWF010000157.1 GCA_027019785.1 Mariprofundus sp.
TTTGCCTGGGACGGCCATTGCCATATCAATGGCATCGAGTCTTTCTGGAGCTTTACCAAGCGACGCCTGGCAAAGTTCAAGGCGTTAAGGTCAACTTCGAGTTACACTTGAAAGAGTGCGAATGGCGATGAAAAAAGATGCGGACACGCTCTTCAAAGAGCTGTCAAAAACACTAAGGAAGACAGTGCCTGCTAGTCTAGAGCCACACAAAAAAATTGAAGGCGGTGCTGATTTTATCGACGAAATCACGCTTATGGCCGACTTGAATGCGCGCGATAAGCCCTGCTCTTGCTCCAATAGCTTGCGCGAAGTCTGAATCGCCTTTTTGACCTTCAGGTTCCTCATGGGGGGGGGAATGATAGCACAGCTTTTCAGAAACGATTTTTTATGCTCAGATGGGCCGTGAATGCATTTGATTTTTATCACCCGTTCGCCATTCTATGGATACCTCTGAAAAACAGCGCCACCCGCTGCTTGTGGCTTGATGCAGGAAGACATGCTTCGAGGTCTCTTAGGTGTGCCCGGCATGCCGTGTTGTGAGGCGGTGTAAGTCCGCTACGCGCCCTGCAGGGGGAAGCGTAACTTGAAGCCAACTGCGTCGTCGCGAGGCGGGGTGGGAAGGAAGGTGTAGAGGAAGTCCCGAACCGAGGAACACGAACCGGATACGAGGCTGCCGTTCCGGGTTGAGCTGGCCTAAGACAGTGAAGCCCAAAACCTGTGCGGAAGGAACGGAGGTATATTCGGCGGCGTTGGGATGAAGACAACACGGCTTACCCGGGGAGGTCTGCCGCTGTCCCGTGAAACGGGTATTGCGCTGGCAACAGCGTGAGACGCAGAGGCAGAAGTCAGCAGAGGCCATAGTAGGGCGGATATCCGTCTGAAGGGCTGAACTGCAAACGATATTGAATGACTGGATTCTCAGCAGGAGTGTGGATGCAGAAGCAACGCAAGTTGGAGCCGAGATTTACTTTCAGCCGGAAGCTGACGGTAGGAATCGGGTCGCATCAAGCTTAGCTGGCGATGACAGAGCCATTCAATAACGCGCCGTCGGTGATGCTCGAACAAGTATTGTCGTCGGCAAACATGCAACGAGCCTGGAAACAGGTTCGGCGCAACAAGGGTGGTGCAGGCGTCGATGGCATGACCATTGAAGCGGCAGCCCCTTGGCTACGCGAGCACTGGCAATCGGTGAAAGCCGATGTGCTGTCTGGGCGATATGCTCCGCAACCGGTAAGGCATGTTGATATACCGAAGCCGGACGGTAGCAAACGCATGCTCGGGATTCCGACGGTCATTGACCGTCTTCTCCAGCAGGCGGTCGCGCAGGTGTTGCAGCCGGTGTTCGATCCGACCTTCAGTGAGTCGAGTTACGGGTTTCGTCCCGGACGCTCGGCGCATCAGGCAATCAAGGCGGCCAAAGGGTATATATCCAGCGGTCGTACTTGGGTCGTGGATTTGGACTTGTCGAAGTTTTTCGACCGAGTGAACCACGATATTCTGATGTCACGCGTTGCGAGGAAAGTTCAGGACAAGCGGGTTTTGAAGCTGATTCGAATCTGGCTTGAGAACGGGATGATGAGTGCAGGTGTGGTGACGAGCCGTAAGGAGGGTACGCCGCAAGGCAGCCCATTGTCACCGCTGCTGGCGAACATCCTGCTCGATGAACTGGATAAACGACTCGAAAGGGCAGGACACAGCTTTTGCCGATACGCGGATGATTGCAATGTGTATGTGCGATCACAGCGTGCCGGTGAGCGTGTTATGCGCTGGATGAGGCGTTTTCTTGAAGGCGGGCTGAAGCTCAAGGTAAATGATACCAAGAGTGCAGTAGCTCGCCCGGAGGAGCGCAAGTTTCTTGGCTTCACCTTTTATCGGGGGAAGCGCAAGGTGAAGGTGCAAGCAGCGAAGACAAGCTGGCATCGTTTCAAGCAGAGGATACGACAACTGACGGCACGCCGTCAGGGTATCTCGCTTGAGGCGATGATCGGCAGGCTGAATCGCTATTTGCAAGGCTGGATAGGTTACTACCGCTTATCAGAGACGCCGCAGGAGATGTGTCAGGCGGATGCATGGATACGGAGGCGTCTGCGTTGCTTTTTGTTGAGGCAATGGAA
>JALUWF010000158.1 GCA_027019785.1 Mariprofundus sp.
GCTTCCGGCAGCACTGGCAAACGTGCATCGCCATCGCGGAATCGGCGACGAATTTCTTCAGCCAGCGTATATGCATCCTTGTTCATGCTTCATGCCCCATCAGTGTGTAAATTTCTTCTACGCTACGCGTGGATGGCGAACGCGGTGCAATGCGATAGACCTCTTCCACTGTCGTGAATCCCTGCAATACCTTATACATGCCATCCTCCATCAATGATAGCAAATCGGTACTGTCACAACTGATCTGACGCACTTCCTGCGATGTTTTGCGCTCCAGAATCGCTTCCCGCACATCTTCATTGAGTACCAGCAATTCATGCAAGGCAGTACGGCCATGGTAGCCGGTGCCATAACAGGTACCGCAACCTGTGCCGCGATAGAATGTATGATTACGCAGGGTAGCATCATCCACCCCGATCAGATTGGCAATGCGTTTATTCGGCATATAAGCCTGACGACAATCCGGACAAATGGTGCGAATCAGGCGTTGCGCCAAAATACTGACGACGGTGGAAGAAATCAGGAAGGTTTCGATGCCCATATCAATCAAACGCAACAATCCGCCGATGGAATCTTCGGTATGAAATGTGGTCAGCACCTTGTGGCCGGTCAATGCTGCCTGCACAGCTACCTGAGCGGATTTTCGGTCACGCACTTCGCCCATGACAATGATATCCGGATCCTGACGCAGCACAGCCTTGAGCGATTCGTCTAAGGTACGACCAGCTATATTGTCCACCGAACACTGGATGATGCCCGGTACAATATATTCAACAGGATCTTCCACGGTAATAATCTTGGTGGTAGGGCGATTCAGATAATCAATGGCAGCATACAAGGTGGTGGTCTTACCTGAGCCGGTCGGACCGGTAATCAGAATGACACCGGTAGGCACATCCAGCGCTTCATGTTTGAAACGCTCCAGCAAGCCGCTGCTCATACTGATCTGTTCGATATTCTTCAAACCACCGGAACTGCGCAACACACGCATGACCATATTTTCACCGTAAAGAGATACATACGTCGAGACGCGAAAGTCGACCTGTGCATGACTGACCTCTCGCGTAAAGCGTCCATCCTGGTGGCGACGACTATCGGATATGTCCATTTCGGCCAACACCTTCAAACGCGCTGTGACACGTTGCGCCAGCTCGGGCGGTAAATCCATTTTGTGAATCAGTACACCGTCCAGCCTCAACCGGATCCGAGTCATCTTGTCCATCGGCTCAATATGAATATCACTGGCATTATCCCGGATGGCGGCCAACAGGATACTATCCACCACATCCGCCACCTGATCATGCTGTTCCCCACCTTTGCCGCTGGCCGCCTCCAGCTTTCCGAGCATGGACAGCAAGGCACTTTCAGCAGCAATGACGATGACAACCTCTTTTTTGAGTTGCCGTTTTATCTCATCAATGGCCGGATTATGCAGTGGGTTAGCTGTTGCCACGGACACCTTGGACTCGCTGGTCTCATAGGGAACAGTCAGATTCATTTTCATAAATTTAATAGGAAACTTCCGCAGCAAATCACGATCCACGGTATCCAGATCAATATGAATAAGCGGCAGACTCAATTGCTCAGATAAGGCCTGCGCCAACTGCCTGTCATCAATCAGATTCAGCTCGCGCAGCACCACACCCATACGCGTGCCGGGCGATGTCGCCAACACCTGCTCGGCCTGTTGCAACTGATGCAGCGTGATATAACCCAGCTCGCAGATCAGCTCACCGATGCGGAAGCTTCTGCCATGCTTACGAATCAAACGGCGGTGTTCATCTTCAGTCAGCATGCCCAGCTCAACAAAGATGGTCGAAAGCAACTTGCTATCGGCCAGTTTCTGCTGCACCCGCATGGCTTTTTTTACATCGATATCACGCAACACCGATTCAGAGATCAACATGGCAGCAAAGCTGCCACCGGGGCACTGCTTCAACTGCTGCATCAATAGCTGATGCTGTGTGTCCGCTGCTGCTTGTTGCTGATTGGGCATGGCTTCTCCTGTGATGTAGAAAACCTATCAGCAGGATTTGTGCCAAATAAGTCAAATGCTTTCACCGCAGAGTACACAGAGTTTCACAGAGCAAAACAAATCGTCATTTTT
>JALUWF010000159.1 GCA_027019785.1 Mariprofundus sp.
ATCTAATATACTGAATGCCAGACTATTAAACGATTAAAACATATAAAAGTTATTACGAAGTTATCAACATAATAACTTAGATATCAATCGATTATAGAGGTAAAACTGAAAATTGTCATGTACTAAGGTTTTTCTTATCCAATCTTCAACATTTTCAAGATTTTCAATCTGAACATAATAACAGAGATTATCATTTAGGAATTGAAAGCACAGATTTAATTTATTTTGAAGCAATGCATCGTAATTACAGTTTTCTAAGTGCATACTTTGCAATTGACAACACAATACCATCACTAAAACAATTAAAGAATAGAAGTCGAGAAAAGTTTGGGGACAAACATCATTACGAACTTTATGAACACGACCTTACAGAATGGGTAGGAGAATTTGAGAAACTCACAGTAGAAATAATCAAAGGATTAAAGTTGTTTTTAGATGGAGAACTTCCGTATTGGTTAACAGTTAACCCGACAGTATATAATTATGTTTTAAACATTAAGGAAAATGGAGAACTTCCTTATTGGTAGAAAAATCGAATATATAACATATAAAACGTTACCACTCAGCGGCAAGAATTAACAATGGATTGTGAATAGATTTTTGCAAACGCATTACGGATCGTTGAAAGAATAAAGTTTCTTTGAACCATCGAAGAGACAATAACCATAACGAAGAAAGAATATGATGGCCTCAAGCAGGAGATCATTGATTTGCGCCGGCAATTATCGGAAGCCTTATCTGTCATAGACGAATTAAAATCAGTAATAAAGGATCTACGCACAGAAATAGACCTGCTCAAAAACGGACGTAAGAGCGATACAAGTTCCACGCCCAGTTCACAGGATTATGGCCGGAGCAACAAATATAATTCCCGGCAAAGTTCGGGCAGGAAAAGTGGCGGGCAACCCGGGCACAAAGGGAGCACGCTTAAGATGAGCGAAAAGCCGGATGAAATAGTTGAACATATTCCAAGATACTGCAAGCACTGCGGGGAAGAATTTAACAGCGAAACCATTTTCAGGTTGTATGAAAAGAAGCAGGAGATCGTTATCCCGCCTATTAACCCCAAAATCATAGAACACCAATCGTTTGGTTGTACCTGTGGCAAATGTGGTGCGCAAACCATATCGGACTTGCCGCCGCATTTAAAGGCAAATGTCCAGTACGGTAAAAACATACAATCGCTGGTAACCTATTTGTCCGTTTACCAATACCTACCATCAAACAGGATAAAAAGTTTTCTGAAAGACATTATGGGCCTTTCATTAAGTGAGGGGACAATATACAATATCATAAAATCAATGAGTGCCAGGGCCATTCCCGCCTATGAAGCCATAAAAGAGAAAGTGGCCGTTTCAAAAGTCATTGGCGGCGATGAAACCGGTATAAGGGTGAACGGCGATAAAGCCTGGTTTTGGGTTTTTCAAAACAATTTATACACCTATATCAAAGCAGCATACAGCAGAAGTTATCAAAGCATTGTTGAAACCTTTGCCAATGGTTTCCCAATGTCAGTTTATGTGACCGACAGCCTTGCGGCACAACTGAAAACAAAGACGCTGGCCAAGCAATTATGCCTTGCCCATTTAATGCGGGAGTTGAAAAACTTTGAGCAGGCTTTTAAAAGCAAATGGGCAACCAAACTGAAGCAGGTTTTCAAAGAAGCCGTTGAATACAAAAAGCAAATGACGGAGGATGATTATGGCGGGACAAACCCGAAAGTAAAAGAATTTGAAAACCGGTTGTCCGAATTGTTGGAAATAGATTATTCAAACGAACACCGAAAGCTTAGGGCATTCATAAAAAGACTGATAAAAAACCGGGGTTCCCTTCTAACGTTCCTGTACCATTTTGAAGTACCCCCTGATAACAATGGATCGGAAAGGGCCATAAGAAATGCAAAGGTGAAAATGAAAATATCAAACCAGTTCAAGTCGATAGATTTCGCCAACCATTATGCCGTTATCCGGTCTGTCATAGACACAAGCCTGAAAAATTCACAAAATGTTTTTGATACGCTAACGTGCCTGGCTAACCAAGAATTGGTGGCTGCTGAGTAGTAACAATTTATTACGTACCCAAAAAAGACAACGTTTTAGGTAATCT
>JALUWF010000160.1 GCA_027019785.1 Mariprofundus sp.
AAGTTCTCTTTTACTCGGTAGGTTAGCGATATTGTGCCGTCTTTGTTTACCAAGTCAAACCGTTGTTAGATGAATCCACTAAGTATGGCAAGCCGTTGTTTACCTCAAAGGAGAAGTTTTTAGGACTATAACCTCTTGTGTATTCAAATTCTACATCAGAAATACTATCGTTTTTAGTGATATGGCATATTGTTTCAGCCTTTTTAAGTATTGCAGATCCTAAATGTCCTGTAGGTTTCTTGCTGTCAAAATTGGTATGAATAACCGTGAGTAAATGAAACTTACCCTCCGCTGTCCATTTCAGTATTTTCTCTTGCAGTTCGTTAGCTTGCTTTAAATCGTTTACATCGTTTACTAAATCGGCCACACCGTCAATGCACATAAAACCAATCTTGTCCTTGTAGTAGTCGTTTACAAGCCAATCGATAAACTGCAAACGCTGCGTGTAGGTGTATTTTCTTAGGGCGTAACCACGGTAATACGGGTATACATCCCCTACCATTTGAGCAACCCTTTTAAAACCCCATTGCGCGTCCCAATCCCCTTGCTCGGTGTCTATATCGATTACATA
Organism: Mariprofundus sp.; assembly: GCA_027019785.1. Taxonomy (GTDB): domain Bacteria; phylum Pseudomonadota; class Zetaproteobacteria; order Mariprofundales; family Mariprofundaceae; genus Mariprofundus. The sequence goes on from JALUWF010000160.1 coordinate 572, forward strand.
AGACTCTTTGCCGTCTTGTCTGTGGGTTAAAAAGTCTCCATACTCATAATTTCCCCCTATGTAAGAAGCTATTAACAAGCTTTTTAAAAATGACTTTCTGGCTTTACTAGGGCCTTTTATTGCGCTGTAGTTTCCGTAAGTTCCAAAACGAATAGGATAAATGTTTTGCCCCATTGTGTATGTACCGCACGACAAAGCCACAGGAGGTGCTTGGATATCTTCAGAAACATCTACAAAGCTATTAACTTCCATTTCTCGGAAGTCTATTTGCTCTTCTTGGCCTAGCTCTTGTATTTCGATCTTCTTAAGCATCTTTGTATAGATTTATCATATCCGCTATTAAATCATTTAGCCTATCCGTAGTGGCTTGTAAGCTCCAATTATCCTCTAAGCTCTTTATGGCTTGCGCCTCTAGGGTCTTGTCGTAAGGGTTATCTTTCCAAAAATCAAGGATATTACCCCGGTGTATTTCGTTTAATGCCTGATGAAAGAGTACATACACCTCTTCTAAGGGCATTTTTAGCGTTTCTGTGCAACGTTCTAGTGAAAGTTGATAGTTACCATTACTTTTTTGTAAATGTCCCGCATAAACGCTTAAAAACATTTTTGCAAACAAATGCCCGTTTCTTACGTTTTCGCTGCGTTGACGCTCCACCCAATCAATAATCCCATTAAGCGCAGTAGCGTCATTAGCGTTGGGCTTATTCTGGTTTGTGATTGTAAACCGAAGTCGCTCTATGTCTTTTGTTACGTTCATTATGCGTAAAGCTGTGTTTTGTTGTTATAGCAGTCTAAGTACTTATCGACGTTGCCGGGGCTTAGAAAATGGCTTGGTCTTAACTTGCTTGCCGGAAACATTCCCTTTTGCTGAAACAATCCCTCCATTGCCTGACGGATCTGCTCTTTCGAATACGAGGTGTTTATCTTGTTAAAATCCGTGCGCTCCATTGGTGTTAATTTTGTAAGATTTGTAGGCTTGTTTTCGTAGTGTTCCCGAACCCTTTTCCACTCTGCTAAAAAATCCGTTTCAGATTCATAAGCGACAGCTAAAACTCTATCATTAGAGAGAGTATTATTATTATATATTCTTATAGAGTGGTTGTTTTGGTGGTTGTTTTGATGGTTGCGATCATCATCCAAAGGCTGGTAATGGTCATATTTTACTATGGTTACGAGCGTTCCTTTGGTGGTTGTTTTGGTGGTTATTTCGTTGGTTGCGATTAAATTCGACATTGCTCGTCTAAATTGCTGTCTGCTTATTCCGATCTCTTTAGGAGTTGTTAATGATCCTGTAGGAATTTGACCCCTTTTAATAGTTACTCCGTCCTCAGTTTTATCTTGCCAATTTGCGTTTAAAAGCAGGTGCAAAAACGTAACCCTAGTCGGTAAATCTTTGTACCATTTCCAGTCGTTTAATTTTCTATGTAGACGAATCCACCCCGCCATTATGCTACAGAAATATTACTAGGATTGAAGCAGATTAAGTCTCCGCTGTGCGCTAAAGTGATGTTGTTTTTCTCACAATAAGCAACCAAAGCAGCTTCCAAAACCTTAAATCTTCTTTTGTCTTTTGCGTATATTTTTATATCGCTTTGCACGTTATTAGCACCGTGAATAATAGAACTTCTGTTCCAAGGTTTTTTATTCTGCGAATGCCTAGATTTAAAGCTTGCTACTACAGAATCTTGAATACCTGATCTATATAGGCACATATAAAAAAAGAAGTGTCTAGCATATCTTATCTGCTTAAATCTTCTGCCTCCACATAGATCTTCTTTACTGATCTCGAACGCCTGACAAATAATGTCAGCTATCACGTCCATTAAATCTTTATTCTTGCTCATTTTTAAGGGTATATAGCGTTATCTATTACTTCTTGTAGGTTTCTTAGCTCTGGAGTGCTTAAATGGCCTTTAAACAATATCTCCGGGCTTTCTGGGTCTTCTGTTTCCTTGTAGAGCTTGACGAAATATTCGTCTTTCTCTAGTGGTGTTATTTTTGCGTTTACCATTGTGCTTTAGTTTAAAAAGGTAAGTCGTCGTTATCTTCTTCTGGAATACCCCCCGCTTGCTGTTGCGCTAGGCTTTCAACGGCTTGTGAACTTTCTACGCTTTGAATACGCCAACCCTGGATTGAGTTAAAGTACTTATCTACGCCTTGCGGATCTGTCCACATACGCCCCCGGATATTGATAGAAATATCTACCGTATTGCCTACTTTGTACTTATCCAGTAAAGCGCATTTATCGCCTATAAACTCGATTAAAACGTCTTGCGGATATTGCTCATCCGTTGTTAATACTGCCTCTCTTTTTTTAAGGCCGTTTTTACCCACTTCTTTAGTAGGCTCAATTACTTTTAGTGTTCCTTTTAGATTCATTGATTTAACTCTTTAATTTTCTGTTTTAAATCCGATTGCAATTCTTTTAGATATTCTCTTGTAAATCGGTGTCCGTTCTTTTTATAGTCTTTAGCACGTTCTATAAGTGCCTCGGTTCTCTCTTTTCCTATTCTTCTGTAGAGGTTTATTAAATAGTCCTCTTGCGCACCGTCTTTAAATCGGTTGTCCTTTACACTCTGGCCATGTACATTGTCAAAATCAAACCTCAATCCAGGGTAAGTGCTTACCGGAAAACAATGGCCGGCCTCAAAATCGCTTTTGTAGGGTATTCCAGAGCTGATACATGGCTTACCTTTATCTCTCAACCTTATGTACTTATTAAAAAGCCTCTGCGTGTCTTGTATGAGCGTTCCTAGTTTTTTACGGTCTTCTCTACTGGCTTTCTCTTTCTCTAGCTCTCTACGTGGCTTAGTAGCCTTTAGCGTTGCCTTATTCATTAACTCTCTACCCTCTGGAGTTGTTAGTAGCCATTCAGAATAGCATCCACATTTTATTCCATATCCATATTTATGGTCATACTTCTTCAAGCCGTTACTCTGAATAGTAAAGAGGATTTCTGCTCCACATGATTTACATTTTTTCATAGCTCCAAGTAAAACCTTTGTGTTGCTTTCTTACGCCTCGACAGAAAGACCTTCGTAATCATCAATATCTTTCCACACTTCGCTCATATATTTTTTTAATTTTAAAACTGTACGTTTAGCTTTATTCCTGTGCGCTCTTCAATAGCGATGATCTCAGCGGTTGCCTTTTCGATACGCTCTAGGATAGCTTTACAAATTTCTTCGTCTCTTTCTACAGGGATAATTACGAGCTGCATTGCTTCAGGCATTCTCGGATCGTAACTGATATAATGACATAGCTCCTTGCCTGTAAAAAGCATATTGCCCTGACATTGGAACATATGCGCTTTAGGTAGTTCGCGCTCGATATATGTTTTAATGTGATTTGCGGACACGTAAGGGCATTTAACCTCCGCTATTGCATTATCTCCAACGTAAGCATCTGGACTACCTCCGCAGTTATCATTGAAAGGAACGAACGTAGTACCTAAGTGGGTTACTTCTAAGCCTGTCAGATCAGCAAACTTTTCTAAAGCCTCAGCCTCGTGTTCTGTTCCCCATTCCATTGCTCTGGTTTCTGGGGTGTAGTGAGGAACACCGCTTAAAAGCTCCCCTATCTTTTCGTAGATGTAGCGCATAGCAGTATCGCCCCAAAACTTGTCTTTACCACGCCCCGAAGTCATTAAATCCCCTAGCCTAGAAGACGTAAAACGTCCTAGCCTTTCCTTTTGCCACTCGTTGTGAGTTAGTTCGTGTACGCTATCGCTGATCTGCTCTTGGTACTCTAAAGAGTTTAAACCTTGTAGTTTCTCTAATCCCATTACAGTCCTTTTTTAATCTGTTCTACTCCGTATTCGTTTAGGCAATGGTTTATGTAGGCGGTTAAAGAATTACCATCAAACAATACTTTACCGTTTGCCTTATTAGATGCCGGATAGTGCTTGCCTTTATACTCTTGTGTTTTCACTCGAATAATGGGAAGTGAGTAAACAAATCGACCCACGCCCCACATAACCGCAGCTCTTTTAAAGCTGTCTGAGGCCTCGCCTTTTTCCTTTTCAATGTTACTTTCTGTTCCAACGTCAGACTTCCAAACCCATTGGCCGTCGATGTTTATTCCGATCTCACAAAAAAGGTTTCCTTTATGCTCTGCGTGTCGGCTCTGCCAATTGGCAACCCCGCAAACATCGTCTAAGTGGTTTTGTACGTCTCTAGCGTCTACATAAGCCACGCAATTAGCCCATCCGTTTTTAGTGGATTGTACTCTCCACTTTACGGGTATTTCGTCTGATAATCTTGTTAAGTCAATTTTCACTGCTGTTGTTTCCATAGTTTGTGTTTTGGTTTATTTAAAAAGGGAGTTGATTAAACGGGCTATGTTTTTAAGCCCTATTTCGTATGCTAGAATACCGCAGCTAATCCCTATTGTAATTGCTAGTGCTGTATTAGCTAGTTCGTGTTGTATCCAGTAGTTTAAGCTGTGCATGGCTCAGGTTTTACTTGTTTATAAACTTCTTCTACAAATTCATAGTCTAGTTTTCTAAAAACATAAGACGGGAAACTTTGTGGTGTTCCGTCTATGGCGATTTCATATCCTAAAACATCCCATGCATTTTGAAACACTGTGCAAGGCGATTTTAAGGTGACCACATCATTCATATTGGGGTATGTACAAAGTTCATTTTTTCCTAGCCCACCGATATACACTACTTTTTCTCCTGACTTAAACATAGTTTTATAGCTTTTAAAAAGGGCGGTCTGTGAGTTGTAGCCCTCTCCAAGGGATCTAACCAAACAAACTATGAAAAACTAAACCAGATGAACTCTGGGAAAAAGAAGATAGACCGCCCTAGTTCTTTAATGCTGTGTCTAATACCTTAATGGTATCAAAGTCTAAGTTTCTACCTTTTCCGTATCTCTGTACGCCTAGTCGTTGTCTGATTATTGGATCGTTGTAAATCTTATCTCTTGTTATTGGTGTCTCAGCAAGAAGATCTAAAGCCTGTTTTGTTTTGATTCTCTTAGGTAGTACCTTAGAGTCAATTAGCTTTTGAATTATATTTCTTGCCGTTGGGTTCAATTAGATTGCCTTTATGCTTTCTGCGAATTTTGAAGCGTCATATCTCACTTGTTCTCCTAGCTGTTGGATTGATCCTAAGAAACACTCGTAGCTAGATTCTTTCTTAGCCTTGCCATTCAAAAAGCGAATGACGTTGTTAGTGTGTATGCCGTGGATCTCTGCCAAGGCTTTTACATAACCTCGGTTCTGTCGAATAAGCTTACCGGCTTCTAATACTCTTTCTTTGTACGTGTTTTGCATTTATGCTGTTTTATTCATTACTGCTTTAGTGAGGTTTAAACCCCATTTTCTTTCTGCCTCTTTTGCTAGTTCCTTTAGCTGCGACGGCACACTCTCAAGGCACTTCTGACTGTTAAGAACTTGCCCGACTGTCACAAGCTCGTCCTCTAGTATTTTACCGTTGAAGTCTACACTAAGCTTTAAGGAGACAAAGCCTTTATCGTTCTGTTTTGGAACTACTCGATAAGAGCCTTGAAACGTTCCCGAAAAATCTTTTAGGTTCAATTGTAAGTCCATAGTTTGTTTAGTATTGGTGTTTTTTAAATAATCGCATTCTTCTTTCTTTGGCTCTCTGAGACGGCCTCTTATATCCTTTTGGGGTGTAAATCATAACCTTGTTTTTGTTTAATGGTTTTACCCTTGAAAAGTCAAAACCAGAATCTTTTTTAATCTTCATAAAAAGTGATTTTAACCAACGGAGTATTTTTTTTAGCAGAGACATAGAAATAAGAATTAAAGTGAGTGGAATCCAGAGGCCATAGATAGGTTAGCATCTACGTCTGAATGATATTGTGATAAGCTCTCTGAGTCCATTTCTATACGGTACTCGTAAGCTTCCATTAATTTCTTGTGTAGTTGGTCTTTTTGACCGTTGGTAAGGGTATACTGAACGTCTCCCTCGTCATTCCAAAAATTCAGCTCGTCGAACTCAGACTTGTAAGCTCTTAGGGTCGCTGCTTCGTTGCCGTCTTGAAAGGCGTATATTAAGGAGCGATCTTCAGAGAACCCTATGCCAATAGTAGATATGATGTTATCAAACTCTATATCTGATAGTATTGCTTGTGTATCGTTCGCCATTTTCATAGTTTTGTATTTAAGTAGAACAATACAAATATACTATACATTTCTATACAATATACTATTTTGTATAAAAAAATACTTATTTATAATGAGTCTAAATAGAGAGGTGTATGTACATGTTTCTATTAAATTGGCTTAACTTGCAGGCATGACTAACTATGAATTAATAGAAGAAATAAGACTCCAATCGGGGCTTAATATATCTGATTTTCTGGATGTTACGGATATCTCAAGAGGAACTTATTACTCCTTAAAAAGAGGTGAGACTACAACCGTTCAGACAGGAACTATGAACAAATTGCGGAAAATTTATCCCAATTTTGACTATTCTAGATTCAATACTTTTTCAAATTATTCTGTACAGGATAAAGATTACCAACACCAATTATCACAAATACCTGCATACGAAATACTGCTACATCTAACACAAAACCGAAAAGAGCGTTTTGACAATGAGCCTCTTTTTAAAGCGTTCAAAACCATACTTAATCAAGAGTATGAATTGGAGGTTTTAAAGGAGAAGTACGCGGATTTAGAACCAAAAAACCACAATTAACTGTATTGCCTAATGGGTAATTTTGAATTAATAGAAAAGATTAGAAAAAGTGAGGGTCTGGGAGTAGTTGAATTTCTGACTAAGGCGGGCATTAGCAAAGGTGCTTATTATGCCATTAGAGACGGCAGAACGGAAAGTATTAACCAAGGAACTATAACCAAGTTAAAAAGCAACTGGCCGGATCATCCCTACCACTTATTTAATTCTGACGATAAAACAGAACAGATTAAGAATTATGAAGAGATTCTTTTAGGTATTCCAGAAGATGAGATTTTAATACACCTATCTAAATATAGGGAAAAGAGGTTCGAGGGTAGGCAGCTCTTTGAGGCTTTAAAGAGAATAATAAACCAAGAGTACGAAATAACGTTCCTACGAGATAAGTACTCAGAACTATACAACAAAAGCAAGAGTCCAGAAGATTAATTCCCCGCAAACTATTATACTATGAAAAATATACTGTTAGCCCTTATTGTTTATGGGCTTTTTGGTTGTAGTAATGACGACAACTCGGAAGTTTGCGCTGATATAGTGGAGACTTACACAGGCTTTTTTTCAAACCCAGACATAACAACGACTCAGCTAGAAAATCTTATAGTAGAATATCGAGCCAGATTAAACGAGGGTGGCTGTGAGTTTGTGGATATTATCCCAACCCAATAAAATAAACAGTAAAGAAGATCATTGCAGCGACTAATATAACCGTATATAGTGTTATTTGGCTGTCAATGCTTTTTAAGTACTTATTAGTTCTTTGCTGATTAGTAAGAAGTTCTTCTAGTAACTGACGATCTGAGAAGTCGAACAGATACTCCTTGTTTTGTTCTCTGGACATTTGGCATAGTTTGTTAGCCAAATATAACAGATTATTTGCTTACTTTTTCCTGTAGAATTTTGGTGTATAAGGATTCTATTTGAGCCTCGTTTTTGTGGATCTCCTTGTTTAGCTTGTCCAATTCCTTTAAAACTCGCTTAGTTGGCTCTTGCGTGTCTATTTCACGCTCTGGACCTAGATAGCCCTTTTCCTTTAACTTTTCAATTAGCTTTTTCTTCCCCGGTTTATTCATTCTTAGTCCTCCAAAACTAGATTTAATACTTCGTAATCTTTTACCTCTATAGCGTTAATTTGATCTCGCCAAGAGTGACCGTCAATGGGTGGGGAGTTTTCCTCTAATTTGGCTGCCTTTACTACTAATGGTAAATAAGCCTCCTTAGTATTAAAAAGATGCTCTACTAGCCTTTTAATATGGCCTCGGAGCTTTTGTTCTGTTATCTGTACCGCTTTATTAAAGGTTATAAATATCAATCCTGTAATTATGCCTAAGCCAAAGAGAGAAACCCTGTAAGCCCAGACAGGTAAGTCCTTTACTCCAAAGGTGTCTAAAGCCCATTCTTTGTCTATTAAAACCATTAACATAAAGTAGCAAGAACTGTAAAGGATCAAAAAACCTAATATCTTAACGGCTTTTGCGTAGTGTTTAGTCTTTGGAGCTATAATTAATAGTATGAGTCCAAGGCAGAGGCTAGATAAAGCCCCTCCAATGGCATATAAAAAAGAGGACATCCACGGATAACCGCAGATGCCCGGAACATCATTTTTAATAAATGGGTAATGCGCAAATTTAGCCGTTACAGCTATAAACGATAAAACCCAGAAATAAATACTAACCGTTTTGGCAGTCTTTATTCTCTGGAGGGCAGGTTTTGTCTGGGTCAACTTGCTCATAGTCGTTTTGCCTTATACTCTCTGGTTCACAAGAAACAAAACCCGCTGTAAGACAAATAATTGCAAGTGCAAAAATAATTTTCTTCATCACTAATAAGATTTTAAGGTGGATTATAAAATTACCAAACTATAATCTATTAGTCGGGGGGAATTGGTTTTTCTTATGCGATAGTTGTTAACTTAGTTTTTGTTGGTTACAATAATTATTACGTAAAGATAATACTTTTTAGTATTAAATCTAACTTTATCGTACTTATTTTTTGTTAAAGTCTATTATTTGTCTGTGCGCCTGATCTATAACTGAGTTCGGAAAGGCATCTTTATAAAGGCTGTGGGTGTGGTGTTCGGTATGCCCCACGAGCTGCTTGGCTATCCGTTCATCGATCAATAGTTCTTTAGCAAAATTAATAAACGTGTATCGGGGAGATTTACTATAGGGAAGTTTAGACAAGCCTAGTTTATCTTTTATATCTGAAAAACGACGAGATATATTAGGTAAAAACGCCTCATAGCTTTGATACATCTTTAAAGGTATAAAATAAGGCCTACAATTATACAATTTTAACAGTTCCTTTGCTTCCGGGAATATTTTGTTGCTCACAAAGGCGTTAGTGCCTCCTTTATGCCTGTTAAACTCAATACGCCCGTCTATAACGTGTTTGTCGTATCTGAGTTCTTTTAGGTCCACTAGATCGATACCGCCTAAATAAAAACAGAGTAAAAGATAATTACAGTAGTTAGCCACGCCCCCGGCCTTAGTGTTTGGGTGGGGCTTAAAGTTGTGGTTCTTCAGCTTCTCAATGTCGCTAGGAGTAAAAGACTTGCTTTGCGTTCTTTTAGCTGTTGGCCTTATTCCTGCGAACGGGTTGTTAGGACGGTCTAATTTATTCCAGGCTGCGGTTAGCGTATTCAAATAGCTTATAATGCCGTTGGGAGATCTCTTTTTGCCATTTACGGGGGTGTTTTGTAGTTTCCTTATATAGGACTCTACAACAGCCCTATCTATTTGTGTGTAGCTGTATTCTGGAAAGTGTGAGTTAAAAGAATTTAAAGCAACTACATAAACCCGCCTTAAGTCTAGTTTTTTAACTAAGGCCATAGCGTCATTATAGAACACTCCTACATCGTTTTTAGTGAGATACTGCTCTGCATACCCAAAAGATATAATTTCCATTTTAGATCGGTCTAAAAGAGTATTTAAGCGGATCTTAATAGCTTCTAGGTAGTTTAGTAATGAGGTGCGCTCTGGATGCTCTCTCGTTGGCAATGCGTTTGCCTTATCCCAATGCTCTTTAAAAGAGTGGTAGCCCGTTTGTATTATCTTCTCTTTTTGTTTGCTATATTTGTCCGTGAGGTAAATAATAATAGGGAATCCCTTTTCGGTTAGGCTGTTTTTACGCCCGTCTAGTCTTATTTTACCTCTCATAGTTGCGGAACTTTTGCGGAAACTTGCCTACAAAACTATGCAAAGTTGTATGAAAATGCAAAAACGCTCATTTTTATGGATTGTGCAAAAACGCTGCTTATGCGACTGCTGATATAACTAAATTGTTATTTAGAATCGTTCTAAAGATGTTGAATAATTCCCGCAGACGCAGCACATAGAGAACGTTGTACTCCTTATCCTTAAAGACTTTTAGATATTTATTTATTGATTGTTGCTGACAAATTGCGGAATTTTTTGTAATTTAGCATCATAGCAATTTACGTATTACCCCTCACGCAAAAGACCCGTAAGTCTGTGGGGGTTTTTAAAAGATCATTGAAATAATAAAGGCTAGAGAATATTCGTCGGAAACTCGCAAGCGTTAACGTGACGCATAGGCTTAGTGCATACTACTAGCATACTCGGTACAATACGAACCCCTTTAGCCTTTTAATATAACTACCCGCATTGCGGTGGTAAATGTAGGCAATCGGGATCTACTTTTATAAATCCATTTGTATCTGTGGGTAGTTTATTTGCATAGGTGGCGGAATTGGTAGACGTGCGAGACACTCGTGGTGGGATAAGTTATAAGCTAGTAACTCCACCTTGCAGGTTCGAGTCCTGCCCTATGCACAAAACCGGGATTAACTGAAATTAATATAAACGATTGACTGCGTGGATTTGATTCGTTACTCCCGGTTTTTTTGTAGCATCGTTTTAATGTGTGCCAACGTATGGTGGTAAAAAATCGTTTTAATGTGTTACAACGACAACTGATAAACGCAGTTCTAAAATTAGATTAAATGGAAGCATTAAAAATACTTAGAAAACACATGGAAGGACATTACTTATTCGGTAATGAAGTTTCTTCCGAACAATTAGTCGAATTTCAAAAATCACTTGTTTCTGCAATGGAAGAGTACGCTGAATTGCGTTTATCTAATGTTGTAGGGCAAAGCGAACAGTTGCCACAAGATAAGTTTTGTAAAGTATGCAACTTACCTACTGATGGCGAAAAGTGTTATAGTAAGCGATGCCCTGTTTAGTGGCAATTGCATACAACGGTTTGGCTATGCACCGTATGAAGCATAGCGGAATATGGGGTATAGCTGTTGTTATATGCCGTTTTTTAAAACTTTGATTATGAGAATAACACCTGAAAATATTACGAAACTTGAAAGCAACCAAATATTTGTATTCGGTAGCAACCAATCTGGCAGGCATGGAAAAGGTGCCGCTAAAACTGCGCTTGGCTGGGGTGCTGTTTACGGACAAGCGGAAGGCTTACAAGGCAGAACTTATGCAATACCAACTAAGGATAAAAGCATAAGACGCACTTTGAGAATAGACGAGATTAAGCCTTACGTGGATAGATTTGTGGAATTTGCAAAACAGCACCCTGAACTTACATTTTTAGCAACTGAGATTGGTTGCGGATTGGCAGGACTAAAACCTAAACAAGTAGCACCACTTTTTATAGAATGCAAAGACCTTGAAAATATTTGGTTGCCTGCTCGATTTTGGCATAAGCTAAATGGCATATAACGGACGAGTATATGAGGCGTTGCAAATAAACGCCAATAAATTAAAAAACTGGTAAAAATTTGAAATATGGCATTTAGTAATAAAAAACTACAACCCTGCAATGACTTATATACATTGTT
>JALUWF010000161.1 GCA_027019785.1 Mariprofundus sp.
CTCTCACGCCGGAAACAGGGGTTCGATTCCCCTTGGGAGTACCAAACAAGAATCCAACAACGTCCCATAAGAGCCTGTAAGCCTAGTGTTTGCAGGCTTTTTTATTGTCTTATGCTTTTTACCGTCCTATAATGCCCGCAGAAGTACCGACAAATAAACGGTCTTTTTGACGGTACTTTCACAAATTGGCGGTATGTGCTTAAAAAAGTACCGTCAAAGGGTGGTGTGATATGGCGGTATCTGATGCAAAAGTGAAGGCAGCAAAGGTTCCAGATGGCAAGAAACAGATCAAGCTGGCTGATGGTGGCGGGCTGTATTTACTGGTGAAGGCCAGCGGCAAGTATTGGCGGCTGGATTATCGTTTCGGCGATAAGCGCAAAACCATGGCCGTGGGTGTTTATCCACAGGTCAGTTTAAAAGAGGCCAGAGCCAAGCGAGAGGCCGCCAAAAAGCTGTTGGAAAAGAACATTGACCCCAGCCAAAAGAAGCAGCAGGAGCGGCGAGAGAAACGCACGAAACAGCAGTCCGTCACATTTGAGGGCGTGGCTAAAGAATGGATGGGCAAAAACAAGGTGAAGTGGGTTCCCGATTACACCACCCGCATTCAGAACTGGCTGAACAATGATATTTTACCATGGATAGGTTCCCTGCCGATTGATGAGATTAAAGCAGTGGACGTGCTGGCCGTGCTACGCAAGGCAGAAGGACGGGGAACAATCACCACAGCGCACAAGCTGCGCTCCATTATCGGTCAAGTGTTCCGCTACGGCGTGGCAACAGCGCGGATCAGCAGCGACCCTTCAAGAGATTTGCGCGGCGCACTGACTCCCAAGGTGGTGAAACACAGGGCAACGATTACAGACACAAAGCGGATCGGCGAACTACTGCGCGCCATGCAGGGTTTCGAAGGCACCTATGTTGTGCAAGCTGCCCTACTGCTGACGCCGTACCTGTTTGTCAGGCCGGGCGAACTACGGCAAGCCGAATGGTCAGAGATTGACCTTGATAAGGCTGAATGGCGCATCCCTGCCGAGAAGATGAAGATGCGATCCATCCACATTGTTCCGCTATGCAGTCAGGCCGTAGTCATCCTGTCCGATTTAAAGAAGCTGACCGGCGGCGGTCGCTATGTGTTCCCTTCCATCCGGACAGCCTCCCGCCCTATGTCGAACAACACTGTGAATGCTTCACTTCGCAGGCTTGGCTATGAGAAGTCAGAGATATGCGCCCACGGTTTCCGTGGCATGGCTTCCACCCTACTTCATGAACAAGGCTGGCCATCTGATGTGATTGAACGCCAGCTGGCGCATCAGGAAGGCAATGATGTGAAACGTGCCTATAACCATGCCCAGCACCTGCCAGAGCGCACGAAAATGATGCAGCACTGGGCTGATTATCTGGATGGATTGAGAACAGGCGCTGACGTGATACCGATTAACAGGAGGGCGTAACGATGAAACCAACAGAATTGAGAAAAGGCGAGACCGTTTTTTACCAGGAGAAAAATAGCCAGCCAGTGGCCATGCGGTTTATTCGCCGCCTACCAAGATCACCAGGTCAACCAGCTGCATGCGTGTTTGAAGGCAGCTATGGTGAAGAGTTTCTACCTGATGCGCTTGTGGTGAGGCGCATTCATCGAACCCATTGCAAAAAGGTTATATAAGGTTATATTATCCGCATGCGTTACCAAGTACAGATTGCCCGGAAGGCATCCAAAGAGTTGAAACGGCTACCTGTCCGGAGCCGTGAAACCATTGCTGAACGGATTGCCATGCTGGGACATGATCCGGATGCCCCATCGCTGGACGTAAAGCACCTGAACCGCCACCCAAAAGCTGATTATCGTATGCGGGTTGGTGCATATCGGGTGCTGTTCAATCGTGAAGATACGATCCGCATCATTGAAATAGTCAGGGTGGCGCACCGCAAGGAGGCATATCAATGAAACCGCAAATTATTTATGAGAACGAACGCCCTGCCTTTGTTGTCCTGCCGTATCAGGAATACATGCAACTGGCAGCCGATGATGATGAACTGATCCCCTTTGACGTGGCAGACTACATTGCCAACCCGCTCAAGGCGGCACGCATCGATGCAG
>JALUWF010000162.1 GCA_027019785.1 Mariprofundus sp.
GGCCTGAATCCGGGCGAAGGCGCTTTTTACGGCCCGAAAATCGAGTTCTCACTCAAAGACTGTCTGGGTCGCGTCTGGCAGTGTGGCACCATTCAGGTCGATTTCTCCATGCCGGGCAGACTTGATGCAGTCTATGTGGCCGAAGACAGTTCGCGGCAGACGCCGGTGATGTTGCATCGGGCTATACTGGGTTCGATGGAGCGCTTTATCGGTATTCTGATTGAGCATCATGCAGGCCGCTTCCCGTTCTGGTTGGCACCGGTGCAGGCGGTGATGTGCAATATCACCGATGCGCAGGCTGAATATGTGTCAGGATGTTGCGAAAAGATGCGCAAAGCGGGCTTCCGTGTAGATACGGACTTGCGAAACGAAAAGGTCGGCTATAAAGTGCGCGCCCACACACTGGAGCGCGTGCCCTTTATTCTGGTAGCGGGAGACCGGGAACGGGATGAAGGAACGGTTAGCGTGCGTGATTTAAGTGGTCAGAATCTTGGTGCCTTCAGTCTGGATGACTGGATTTCCGAGATGCAGAAAAAACAGGCTGATCACGAATAGATTGATTGAAACAGTTTGATGACACACAGATTGATGCAAACAGATTGATGCAAACAGCATGACGTTATGAGCAGTTAAAGGAGTCTTGTATTAAAAAAGATTTGCCGATCAACTACGATATCGATGCCACTGAGGTGCGCGTAGTTGACGATACAACAGGGGAGCAGCTTGGCGTTTTGCCACTGAGGGACGCTGTATCCAAAGCCGCAGCCAAGGGTCTTGACCTGGTGCTGATGGCCGCAAAAAGTAATCCGCCGGTGTGCAAGATTATGGATTACGGCAAATATAAATATGAGCAGAGCAAGAAAGCCAATCTTGCCAAGAAGCGTCAGCATGTGATGCAGATTAAAGAAGTGAAGGTCGGCGCGAATACCGATGTTCACGACATGGACGTGAAAATGAAGATGGCGAAGAAATTCCTGTCTCAGGGTAACAAGGTAAAAGTATCCCTGCGTTTTCGTGGACGTGAAATGGCCCATACCGACCGTGGACGCGATCAGATGAAGAACGTGGCCGGTTATTTGGAAGAGTTTGGCAAGCCTGAAAAGATGCCGAACATGGAAGGTCGCCAGATGATTATGATTGTGGCGCCGCATAAAAAATAAGTAATTTGAGCAGGCTTAAGAAGGCTCGCACAGAGCCTTTTTTAGTGTGAGAACAACGGTTAAAAAGTTTTTGGATCCAAAGGAAGAATGAAATGCCTAAGATGAAATCAAATAGCGGCGCAGCCAAACGCTTCACCAAGACCGGCAGCGGTAAATGGAAGCGCAACAAGGCTTTTGCAAGTCATATTCTGACCAAGAAGTCACCCAAGCGTAAACGCAATATGCGTGGTACGGAACTGGTTGCAGGTGCGGATACCAAGTCACTGGATCGTCTGGTTCCAGGCCGTTAAATCGAATCCGTAAATATAGAATTGTTCAGAGTTAGGTTAGGAGAGATATATGCCTCGCGTTAAATCCGGAGTACAGGCGCACGCGCGCCACAAGAGTGTTATCAAGGCAGCCAAGGGTTACCGTGGCCGTCGCAAGAGCTGCTTTCGCGTAGCTACCCAGGCCGTCGATAAAGCACGTCAATATGCTTATCGCGACCGTAAGGTCAAAAAGCGCGACTTCCGCAGTCTGTGGATTGTCCGCATCAATGCGGCAGCCAAGCAGAATGGTCTGAACTATTCGGGTTTCATGCACGGCCTGAAGCTGGCTGGTATTGAGCTGGATCGTAAGGTGCTGGCTGATATCGCAGTTCGCGATGCTGAAGGTTTTGCGACGCTGGCAGAAACAGCTCGCGCACAGATTCAGTAAACCATTATCACCGGCCGAGGTCGGGATGTTGAATGTTGAAATGGCAGGGCTATTGTAGCCCTGTCATTTTTTTTGGAAGACAGAAAGTCAAAGGCTTTTACCGCAAAGGACGCAAAGTTACGCAAAGTAAGACAAAAAACATGGAATGGATGATGCAGTGGTTGATGGCGAACGCATTTCTACACTACTAATGTTTTTTGATTTTCTTTGTGCCTTAGTGCCTTTGTGGTGAGAAAAGAGGTAATGGTTATGAGTGAAATTGATGCGCTGAAAGATCGGCTGGAGTCATTGCAGGCGGAGGCGTTGGCTGCATTTGCCGGGGCTGAGGATTTGAATGGCTTGCAGGGCTTGCGCGTTCATTATCTGGGTAAGAAGGGTGCTTTGACTGAAGTGCTTAAGGGCGTTGGCAAGTTGGCACCGGCGGATCGGCCTGTGATCGGGAAATTTGTCAATCAGACCAAGCAGGCGCTGGCTGTGGCACTCGATGCAGTGGAAGCTGAACTGGCTGTCAAAGCCAAGGCCGCGCGTATTGAGGCGGAGCGCATCGATGTCACCCTGTCCGGGCGTAAATCTGGCAGTGGCGCATTGCATCCGGTTCAGAATGGGCTGGATGAGTTGACCGCTATTTTCTCGCAGATGGGCTTTGCGGTGGCCGAGGGGCCGGAAATCGAGGATGAGTTTCATAATTTCGATGCGCTGAATATTCCGGCTGAGCATCCCGCCCGCGCTATGCACGATACCTTTTTCCTTAAAGATTTGCAGGGCGATGATGGCCAACCGATGCTGCTGCGCACCCATACTTCGCCCGTGCAGATTCGCGCCATGAAACGCTTTCTGGCTGAATCCGGCGAGCCGCCGCTGGCTGTGGTGGCGCCGGGGCGCGTCTACCGCTGTGATTACGATGTCACCCATTCGCCGATGTTTCATCAGGTTGAAGTGTTCAAGGTGGATCGCGATGTATCGCTGGCCCATCTGAAAGGTGTTTTGCAACATTTTCTCTCCGCCTATTTCGAGAAGGAAGTGGCGATCCGCCTGCGTCCACACTATTTCCCGTTTACTGAACCATCGGCTGAAGTCGATATCGGCTGCGTATTCTGCGCCGGTAAAGGTTGTCGAATTTGTAAGGGCAGTGGCTGGATTGAAGTATTGGGCAGCGGCATGATTCATCCGAATGTGTTGAAATCAGTTGGTATTGATTCCGAAGAGTTCTCCGGCTTCGCCTTTGGGCTGGGCGTGGAGCGTATGGTGATGCTGAAAAAAGGCATCCCGGATTTGCGACTGTTCTTTGAAAATGATGTCCGATTCCTGAGCCGGATGGGGGTGGCGAAATGAAAATTCCTTTTTCCTGGTTGAAGAAACATGTGGCATTGACCACTACGCCGAATCAGATCGCCGATGATCTGGTGCGCCTTGGTCACGAAGTGGAAGGCGTGGAGACGCCGCGTGCGGCAGTAAAAGGCGTGCGCGTCGGTCTGATTGAATCGAAAATACCGCATCCCGATGCCGATAAACTCAGTCTGCTGAAAGTAAATATAGGTGAAGCCGAACCATTGGGTATCGTCTGCGGCGCAGCCAATATGGCTGAAGGCGACAGAGTGCCGGTGGCGACTATCGGGGCCAGTTTGCCGAACGGTCTGAAAATTAAAAAAGGCAAGATTCGCGGCGAAGTTAGCTTCGGCATGTGTTGTTCAGAATCCGAACTGGGACTGGCTGAAGATGCCGCCGGGCTGCTTATTCTGCCTGCCGATGCACCCGTAGGCGCAGAAGTCGGCGATTACCTCGAACTCGAAGAAGCCGTGTTCGATCTTTCCATCACACCGAATCGCGGCGATTGCATGAATGTGCGCGGTATCGCGCGCGATCTGGCCGCTGATGCCGGCCTGCCTCTGGCTGACATTGATAAGTCTATGATTGAGACCAATGGCGATATTGCTGCGCCTGCCGTATCCGTTACTGCCGAACAGGATTGCCCGGTTTATATGGCCAGAAGCATTCAGGGCATCACGGTAGCCGATTCACCGGCCTGGATGCAGGCCGCCTTGATGATGGCCGGCATGCGCCCGATCAATGGCATTGTCGATGTGCTGAGCTACATCATGCTGGATTTAGGTCAGCCCATGCACGCATTTGATGCGGATAGGCTGGCTGGCAATATATCTATTCGTTCCGCCCGCGACGGTGAGGATTTCGCTGCGCTGGATGGTCGTGAACTGAAGCTGAACGCCGGTGATCTGGTGGTCAGCGATGCGGACAGCGTCATTGCGCTGGGCGGCATCATGGGTTCCGAAGCATCCGGCGTTACCGGTGCTACAACGAACATTGTGCTGGAATCGGCCTTTTTCCGTCCTGCCCGCGTTAGCGAAACCCGGCGCATTTACGCCATGGTTTCCGAGGCTTCGATGCGTTTTGAACGTGGCGTTGATCCAGCCATGGTTGCAATCGCCATGCAGCGCGCCACGGCCATGATGACCGAACTGTTTGGCGGTTCGGCGGGTGAAATAACCCTGTGTGGTGATGCCGATACGATCAATTCCGGACGTTCGGTTCGTTGCCAGGTTTCACGTATCGCCACTCGTCTGGGCGTGGATATTCCTGTTGCTGCCGATGCTGTCCTGACCCGTATGGGCTTCGGCGTGAATCGCCATGAAGATCGCCTTGATGTTGCCATCCCGTCGTTTCGTCACGATGTGTCGATCCCCGAAGATATTTCCGAGGAGTATGCGCGCATCATCGGCTTTGATGCCATTCCTGCTGTATTGCCGCCGTTGAGTACGATCAGACCGGATCAGCAGGATCGCTCTATCCACGATGCTGTCGCCGGCGGTTTTTTGCAGGTGGTGAGCTACGCCTTTATTTCGTCTGACGAACAGCGTCTGTTTGTCGCTGCTGATGGTCTGGATATCGCTTTGCAGAATCCGATTTCTGATGCCATGAGCATGATGCGCCGTTCGCCGTGGCCTGGTTTGTTGAGTGTGGCCAGGCATAATCTGAACCGCCAGCAATCCGGTGTTGCGCTGGTAGAACAGGGTCGCACTTATGTGCAAACCGTAGCCGGACACGATGAAACCAACACCATGGCATGGCTGATGACCGGCCAGACACAGCAGGATCAGTGGCATTGCGCTGCAAGACAGGCTGATTTCTTCGATCTCAAGGGTGCGCTGGAAACATGGTTATCGCTGCGCGGATTAACAGGCCGCTTTATTGCCGATGATGCCATTCAGGGTTTGCAGGCCGGACAGAGTGCGAAGATTCTGATTGGCCGCACCGAAGCGGGCCGCATAGGCCGTGTTGATGGTGATATTGCAGCCGCTTTTGATATTGATGCGCCGGTCTTCGTAGCTGAAATCAATCTCGATAAGCTGCCCGCCGGCAAGCAGGCGAAATTCGTACCATTGCCGGAGTTCCCCGCTGTGGAGCGCGATCTGGTCTTCCTGTTTGATCGGAACACATCCTCCGATGCCATCCTCAATGCAGTGAAAAGCGGCGCAGGCAAATTATTGACCGATGCACGCATTTTCGATCTGTATGCCGGCAAGGGCGTGCCCGAAGGTAAAATCAGCCTGGGTATTCGTTTTACCTTGCAGGACGCTAAACGCACCCTGACGCAAGAAGATTCCGATGCCGCATCCAGTGCGATTATCGCTGCCATGGATAAGCGTTTCGGGGCCAGCTTGCGCGGTTAATTATAAACGGACGGACATGCAGTTCGTCCGTTTTTTCATTGCGAAATGTTGAATTTTAGTCTATATCTCTCATAACACCAGACGGTGGTGGGGGAGGTCGCGATGAACGCACCAGATAATCAGCAAGCAAAAGACGAAAATTACGATTTCATTACAGGCGAGGCGTTTGAAAAAAAACTCCTCGCCAAAGAGTTGGAACATATTGGCGGAAAAGACGGCAATATTGATAAAACACAGCTTTTTGGCCTGGCCTTTTCCGGTGGCGGTATTCGCTCTGCCTCTTTTAGTTTAGGCGTTATGCAGGCGTTGGCCGAACAAGGCTGGCTGAAAAAAATTCATTATTTATCAACTGTTTCTGGCGGCAGTTATATTGGCTCATCCCTCACTTGGCTGTTGCATAAAGTATGGAAAACCAACGACGCCGACCCGTGTGCATTTGATGCCGGCAGTAATTTTCCATACAAACGTTTCGAGGACATGCCTAAAGCTGAATCGAAGTCAGATGATGATAAAAAGAAGCAGGATCGATCCAAACTGTTATTACGTTATCTTCGTCAGCATGGCAATTATCTGACGCCCGGTGGCGGCATCACCGGCCTGTCATTGCTGGCAGTAATATTGAGAGGGGCATTTCTCAGCTTGTTGGTATATATCGTTCCCTTGATCGCAGCGATTACCTTGTTGAATGCCGCTGGAATGTTTGGCGACACAACGGGATTGCTTGCCGACCCGGTGAATCTCTCTGATTCGGGAAGGCAGTCCGACCTTGTGTTGGCGAAAATACTTGAACACTTCAGTTTTCTTGGCGATTCCTCACATTGGAATATCAAAGTCCAGCAAATATCTCATTCGCTAGGCATGAATGGTTTATTATGGATAGCGGCGGTGCCTCTGATCGTTTTCGCATGCGTATCTGTAGTCTATGGCTTGCGTACAAGTAAAAAACGTTCTCCTGAGCAAGCATACGGGTTTCGTCGAAAATATGAAATTTATTCAAAGTGGCTTTTAATGATCACAGGGGGATTTCTTATATTAGGTAGCTTGCCAATAGTCTATGCCAAGCTCGGTGAATTCATGGGCTCGGCGACTATATCCTCGGGTGGATTACTGGCATCAGTGCTGTCGATTTTGGGGTCTCAGAAAAAAGGTGGCGGAAAAATACCTTTGGCTTTGCTGGCACCCGTTGCACTGATTTTAATGGTTTATGGAATCTTGCTATTGGCTTTTAGCGGAGCCATTCACGTTTCAATGATGGGCGGCTATGTGATATGGATTGGTTTGCCGCTGGTGTTGCTGTCCTTCTGGTTGAGCAGGTGTGTGAATATCAACCATATTTCGATCCACAGGTACTATCGTGATCGCTTAATGGAACTGTTTATGCCCAATGCTGAAAAGCTGTTTCGCAAACAACATATCGAAAGGGACGATCTGGCCAACGAAGCAAAGCTCAGCGATATGTGCCAGCGGAATAATGATGACAGCGCGACAGATCATAACATTGTCGGCCCGTATCATATTATCAATGCCAACATGGTAACCATGAACTCCAGCTATATGAAACTGAGCGCGCGCGGTGGTGATAATTTTATCCTGTCGCCACTGTATTGCGGCAATGCCGTGACGGGCTGGCGGAGTACGGAAAAATATATGGGTGGAGATATGTCGTTAGCGACTGCGATGGCGATATCGGGTGCGGCGGCAGATCCGCATGGCGCACCGGGAGGGGAGGGTTTGACGCGCAATTGGAGTCTTTCCTTGCTGATGGCGCTGTTCAATGTGCGGCTGGGTTACTGGGCACCAAACCCCGATCCGGATAAAAACAAGGGTAATATCCTCGCCCCGACATGGTTCAGGCAGGGGTGGCATGAACTGACAGGTAGCGGCATGACAGAAAAAGACCCCCTCGTCCATCTGGCTGACGGCGGCCATTTTGAAAATCTGGCCTTGTATGAGCTGGTTCGACGCCGGGTACATACGATTATTGTCTGTGACGGGGCGGCTGATGGCGGTTATACGTTTAGCGATTTCTCTAATTTTGTTGAGAAAGTGCGGGTCGATTTCGGGGCAACGGTGGATATGCCGTCATTTCTGAAAATGTGCCCGACACCTGCCTATGATGCCCACGGCAACAAAAAAAATAACTACGCTGTCGATACGGCTGAACAAGGTTATCTTGTCGGTGAAATTACTTACGATAATGGAACAAGTGGCACACTGGTATATATCAAAACAACGATGATTGAAGGGTTGCCAAAAGATATTTATGGCTACAAGAGTGCGCATGCTGATTTTCCGGATGAAACTACAGCGGATCAGTTTTTTGATGAGAAACAGTTTGAGGCCTATCGGGAGCTTGGTTATCGGATTGGCTTGAGCGTCACTCAGGACGAGAGTCTGAAAGTGCCGTTCTGAGAGGATGATTTTTTGACGCAGATGGACGCAGATTTACATAGATACGTTCAGCCCGAAATTGGAGCCTGACACAGCCCATGAAAATATCTCTTTTGGTTCAGGATTTTGATTTAATTCGCGTGTATTCGCGTCCATTCGCGGTTCGCTTAAAGGTTTTGATTGTATGAGAAAGAACAGAGCAAGGTCAAGGGCGAACCGCGAATACACACGAATACACGCGAATAAAGGCGGGAAATTTACTTCTTCTACCCACCGAAAAATGTAGAGTAGCATACATGTATATACTTTCGATCTATGCTACATGATTCAGATAAAACGTATCCGTTCTCCGCGATAGATATGTTAGCCGGAGTAGATGAAGTAGGGCGCGGGCCGCTGGCGGGGCCTGTGGTGACGGCGGCGGTGATATTGTCGCCCGATGACCCGTATCTGGGCAAATATCGCGACTCCAAGAAAGTAGCCGAGAAGAAACGACTGAAGCTCTACCATCACATCCGCAAACACGCCGTGGCTTATTCGGTTTCGATGGCCACGATAGATGAAATTGACCAGCTCAATATTCTGCATGCGACGATGTTATCCATGCGTCGCTCGGTTGAAGGGTTGGCCGTAACCCCGGTCAAAGTGCTGGTCGATGGCAATCGAATTCCTGATCTTGCTGTGCCGGCAGAAGCGATGATTGGCGGTGATGATCTGGTGCAGGAGATTGCTGCTGCCTCGATTGTCGCCAAGGTGATTCGGGATCGCATGATGGCGATGTTCGATAGCCAGTTTCCCGGCTATCAGTTTGGCAAACACAAAGGTTATGGCACCAAAGTACACATGGAGGCGTTGCTAAAACTTGGCCCGTGCCCCATCCACCGAAAATCCTTCGCGCCAGTGGCTAAACTATTATAGCCTTTTTTTTACCGCAAAGGACGCAAAGGCGCGCAAAGAAATAATTGATTCACTTTTACAACTCGGTTCACTACTCGCATTGGCGATCAGTGGCTGTTGTCCATTGTTTGTTCTATCTGGGTTTCCTTTGCGTACTTTGCGGTGAAAAGTCTTTACAAAATATAGCGTGACAAGTCTTCATCTTCGCAGATTTCACCGAGTTGCTCGCGGACATATTCGGCATCCACATGCACTTTTTCACCGCAACGATCCGAGGCTTCAAAGCTGATATCCTCCAGTACCCGCTCCAGCAGCGTGTGCAGTCGGCGCGCACCGATATTCTCGGTCTTTTCATTGACCACCACTGCAATACGAGCCAGCTCGGATATGCCATCCTCACCGAATTCAATGCTGACATGCTCGGCATCCAGCAGCGCCATATACTGACGCGTCAGCGATGATTCCGGTTCCACCAGAATACGACGGAATTCATCTTCGCCGAGCGCGCTCAAATTCACCCGGATCGGGAAGCGACCCTGCAGTTCCGGAATCAGATCTGAAGGTTTGGCGAGATGAAATGCGCCGGAAGCAATGAATAGCACATGGTCAGTTTTGATATGGCCGTAACGCGTATTGACAGTAGTGCCTTCAACCAGCGGCAGCAGATCGCGTTGCACCCCCTCGCGTGAGATATCACCGCCCTGTACGCCGCTGCGGTGAGTGATTTTATCCATTTCGTCGAGAAACACGATGCCGTCATCCTCGGCCCGCTTGATGGCCTCCTCCTTGATGACCTCCTGATCGAGCAGGCGATCCGCCTCCTGCTGTTGAATGATTTTGAGCGCATCGGAAACATCCATGCGTTTTTTTGTTTTCTGCTTATGCATGAGGCTGCCGAGCATGTCCTGCAGGTCAACCGCATCCGAACCCTGGCCGCTGAACATTTGCAACATCGGCGCGCCCTGTTGTGGTTCCACGTCAATCTCGACCTGTCGCCCGTCCAGTTCGCCCAGACGCAGTTTATGGCGCATTTTTTCACGCGATTCGCTGGTTGCCGCGCTGGCATCGCTGTTGTGCGGGCCGCTCGGCGCAACCGGGTGCGGAATCAGAATATCCAGCAGCCTGTCTTCAGCGACTTTTTCAGCTTTGGTTTGCACTCTAGCCAAGTGTTCTTCGCGTACGATTTTAATAGACGTATCAACCAGATCACGAATGATGGTTTCAACATCTCGGCCGACATAACCGACCTCGGTGAATTTGGTGGCCTCAATTTTGATAAAGGGCGCATTGGCCAGTCGGGCCAGTCGGCGCGCGATTTCGGTTTTGCCGACGCCGGTGGGGCCAATCATCAGTATATTTTTCGGTGTGATCTCTTCGCGCATCGGCGAGGGCACCTGTTGACGACGCCAGCGATTACGCAGCGCAATGGCGACAGCGCGTTTGGCGTCGTCCTGACCAACGATATAGCGGTCCAGTTCTGAAATAATTTCACGCGGGGTCATGGTCTGGCTCACGTTTGCGACTCCTTGGGGATGGTTTCAATGGTAATATTGGTGTTGGTATAAATGCAGATATTAGCGGCGATTAACATGGCTTCGCGGGTGGCGTCTGCGGCGCTTAGCTCGCTGTGATTGAGCAGGGCGCTGGCGGCTGCTTTGGCGTAACCGCCGCCGGAACCGATGGCCGCGACGCCGTCATCCGGCTCCAGCACATCGCCATTACCTGAAATCAATAATGTATTGTCTTTGTCTGCTACAATCATCATGGCTTCGAGCTGGCGCAGGTATTTATCGGTGCGCCAATCCTTGGCCAGCGCCACGGCGGCTCTTAACAGGCTGCCGCCATGTTCATCCAGCTTGGCCTCGAATCGTTCAAACAGATTCATGGCATCGGCGGTAGAGCCGGCAAAGCCGGTTAGAATGGCGCCATCGCGGATGGTGCGCACCTTGCGACCGCCGTGTTTGACCACAGTATCACCCAGTGTCACCTGTCCATCGCCGCCGATAGCGACCTCACCGTTTTTGCGCACACAGCATATTGTGGTTCCAAGCATGGTGATTTTACCCATGGCGTACCTCACATCAGGATTAAATAAAAGGGTGGCGACTCTATCCATGAAATGACCGCACGTCAGTATCAATGACATACACCTGAACGCGTAGAGGTATGGGTAATTAGTCTCTTACGAAAAATATCTCGTATAAAATGTAGAAGAAATTTTTAGAGGTATTGAATTGTATGTTGGTAATCAACAGGTTAAGTGTCTGTTTTAGTAAAGCAAACCTAGCCACGAATGACACGAATGGACACGAATTAAAAGACAATATGCAGAAGGTGACTTGGAGGTTTTATCATCAGTGTGAATTCGCCCCCCAGGGGATATTCTCTGCTGCAAGCAGCATTCACCTGATGAAATCAGTGGCTGGGGTTATTATGCTTTTCCTGTTTGGTTCCGGATATGCCGGGTTGGGGATTGACGAACGGCTGACGGATGCCTATTGTCCGCCGCCTTCGCATGAAGGCTTGAATAACGGGGCGTAGCGCAGCCTGGTAGCGCATCTGGTTTGGGACCAGAGGGTCGGGTGTTCGAATCACCCCGCCCCGACCATTCAAGCAGGAATTGTGCGGCGTATGTAGCACTGGACGCGATCTGGCGAGCGCCTGTAGCTCAACTGGATAGAGCAACGGCCTTCTAAGCCGTAGGTTGCAGGTTCGAGCCCTGCCAGGCGCGCCACCGGGTGGCATATGGTGGATGTAGCTCAATGGTAGAGCCCCGGCTTGTGATGCCGGTGGTTGTGGGTTCGAGTCCCATCATCCACCCCATTTTTATGGAATGTCCATTTACAGGTGCGCATGCAGACGCCATGATTCCGACATCGGGGCCGTTAGCTCAGTTGGTAGAGCAGCTGACTCTTAATCAGCGGGCCGTTGGTTCGAGCCCAACACGGCCCACCATATAAGACCTTGTTTTATAAGGTGGAATTAAAAAGGAGTCCTTCGGGGCTCCTTTTTGTTTTAGCTGTCTGTGCTTTAAGGGTGGATTTCGCTTGTCTTAGCTTAGCACTGAATAGCGACTCACCCCGCTTCGCGACTCCCAATCCGAGAGTAACAGAATCAATCATACTGGAAGTGCGGCTTTAGCCGCGCCAAATAGTGAGTCAAGGCGCGACTGAAGTCGCACTTCGTACGCTCGTAG
>JALUWF010000163.1 GCA_027019785.1 Mariprofundus sp.
CGATTGCTATTGCTCGATCATGGTGAATTCAACCTGTATACCATAGAACGGGAATTGCAGCCGCTGGTCACAGATTCAGCTTGTTCGATTGAAGCGTTATTGGGCGACATTCGGGATGTGGATCGGATGCGCTGGTTATTCGAACATTTCAGGCCTGCTGTCGTATTCAATGCTGCGGCCTATAAACATGTGCCGTTGGTGGAGCAGAATCCGGCTGAAGGCGTCAAGACCAATGTACTGGGCACATGCCAACTGGCCGATCTGGCTGTGGAAGCGGGGGTGAAGAAATTCATTCAGGTATCGACGGATAAAGCGGTGAACCCGACCAATGTGATGGGGGCAAGCAAACGCTGTGCGGAAATTTATTGTCAGAACCTGAATCTGCGTAGTGCTCAAACAGCGTTTATTACTACCCGTTTCGGCAATGTGCTGGGCTCGGCAGGCTCGGTGGTTCCGCTATTCCGCAGTCAGATTGCGGCAGGTGGCCCGGTGACAGTGACGCACCCGGATATTACCCGTTATTTTATGACGATTCCCGAGGCAGTGAGTTTGATCCTGCAGGCAGCCACGATGGGGGATGGAGGTGAAATTTTTGTGCTGGATATGGGTGAGCCGGTCAAAATTGTCGATCTGGCCGAGCAAATGATTCGCCTGACTGGACTGGAGCCGGGTGTGGATATTGAGATCACATTCACAGGCCTCAGGCCGGGCGAGAAATTATATGAGGAGCTGTTTCACGAAGCTGAGTTGCTCAAGCAGACTGCACATCCAAAAATCATGCTCTCGGGCAGCCGTGAAGTGGATTGGGATCAGATGCAGCAGCAGATGGAGGTGTTGCGCCGGGCATGCAACAGTCGAGATGTAGCGCTTTTGCACAGGGAGCTGCAACAGATGGTGCCTGAATTCACAAGGTTGAAAAAGGTGATATAACGCATGCAAGAAAAAGCAACAGGATGGGGAAATGCAAACTAAGCCGCAGTTTCGTTATGATGACGGGCAGGGTGGGCCATCGGCCCAAACTGAACAACCTGCGCGCAGCGGTTCGGTGCATGCGAAAAGCACGTCAGCGACTGCTGGCAATGCGCTTAATCACGCCATAGGCAAAGCAGCCCGTGCTCTGCTTGAGCTGCAGCATGCCGATGGTTACTGGTCATTCCACCTGGAAGCTGATTGCACCATCTCCGCTGAATATATTCTGATGATGCATCACATGGATGAGATTGATGATGCCTTGCAGTTCAAAATTGCCGTCTATATCCGGGCACGGCAGTTGCAGGATGGTGGCTGGCCGCTCTATTTTGACGGCAATATGGATCTGAGTTGCTCGGTCAAAGCCTATTATGCCCTGAAGCTGGCCGGAGATGATCCCGATGCGCCGCATATGCAACGGGCTCGCAAAGCCATTTTGGCGAAGGGCGGCGCGACCGGATGCAATGTGTTTACCCGTATCATGCTGGCTCAGTTTGGCCAGATTCCATGGCAGGGTGTTCCCTATCTGCCGGTGGAAATCATGCTGTTGCCGCGCTGGTTTCCGTTTCATCTCAGTAAGGTTTCCTACTGGTCGCGCACGGTGATGGTTCCGCTGTTGGTGCTCTACACGCTTAAACGCAGCAGCCGCAATCCGCATCAGGTTCATATCCAGGAGTTGATGCCCGAGTTGCCAAAGGAGCGGAACCACTATTTCCCTGTTCGTTCCGGTCTGAACAGGCTGTTTCTCTATTTTGAGTTTTTGACCAGTCTGACCGACCCGTTTATTCCAAAGCGCATGCGCCAACGGGCGCTGAAAAAAGCCGAAGACTGGATGATTGAACGGCTCAATGGTGATGGCGGCCTGGGGGCAATTTTTCCGGCCATGATCAATGCCTATGAAGCGCTCGATGCGCTGGGTTACAGCGCCGATCATCCCTATAGGCAATCTGCAAAAAAAGCCTTGCAGGATTTGCTGGTGGTGAAAGAAAGCGAAGCATTTTGCCAGCCGTGTAACTCCCCGGTCTGGGATACGGCGCTGGCCACGCTGGCATTGCAGGAAACAGGCATGCCGACATCGCAGCCTCCTCTCGTACTCGGTGAAGACGTGATCCCTGCGGCAACCGGCAAAGCGCTGGACTGGCTCAAATCGCAGCAACTGCTGGATGAACCCGGTGACTGGCGCAATCATCGTCCCGAACTGTCGGGCGGC
>JALUWF010000164.1 GCA_027019785.1 Mariprofundus sp.
GGCGGCTTCGCCTCGTTTGATGTCGATAACACCTATGAATATCTCAACGAGATCCCCTTTGCCGATCATGGCGCCCTGCTCGATCCACCCAGTAGCGATGTCAGCGCCCGCTGCGCGATTCTGCTCGGCTGCATGGCTGATTATGATCCGGTTTTCCAGACATCGCTGCAGCAGTGCATCGACTATCTGCGCCATGAGCAGGAGGAGAATGGTTCATGGTTTGGTCGCTGGGGCACCAATTATATTTATGGCACATGGTCGGTGCTGGTGGCGCTCGAGATGGTGGGGGTTGCTTCGCAGGATCCGATGATTCGCCGCGCTGCCGACTGGTTGAAATCGGTACAGCGCCAAGATGGCGGCTGGGGTGAACATCACGATACATATTACAAGCCGGAAAAAGCGGGGCAGGGGCGTACCAGCACCACATTCCAGAGCGCCTGGGCGTTGCTGGGACTGATGGCGGCGGGTGAGGCCGACTCGCCCGAAGTGGAGCGCGGCATTGCCTATCTGCAGGCAGCGCAGCAGGCCAATGGCTTATGGCATGATGATGCCTTCACCGCGCCCGGTTTTCCGCGTGTCTTTTACCTGAAATATCATGGCTATGATAAATATTTCCCATTATGGGCGTTGGCCCGATACCGCAATCTGCGCCATTTGAAATCTTAGGAGCTTGTCGGACTTATGAGAAATCTACTGCGCGGCAGTGATAACGGCCCAAAATATCCTTATTTATCGTTGCATAGTTACCACTATGCGCCTCAAAATCTTTATGTTTTGGTTTTCTCTGCGTTTCCTCTGTGCTCTCTGTGTCCTCTGTGGTGAATGCTTTTGATTTTATGATTTTTATTTCTTGTACATTTTGCACGAGATATTTTTGGTAAGGTACTAGTGCACAAACTGGGTATTATTGCAGCGCTTCCGGCGGAGACGCATTGCCTTGCAGGGCAATATGGTCTGAAAAACGGCACACTCAAAGCAGCGATGTCGTCGCCGCAACAGCTGGCAGACCATGTATGGCTGATGATCTCCGGTATTGGCAAAGCGGCGGCTGAACAGGCGGCGCTGGATCTGATCGAACATGGTGTGAATGCGCTGCTGAGCTGGGGGTGCGCAGGGGCGTTATCCCATCAATTACAGCCCGGTGATTTATTGCTGCCGCGCCATATCCAAGCAGCGGGTTCTGATGTTTTCCCGACTGACCCGGCATGGCATGCACGTCTTTGTGGCGGGCTATCAGACAGTGATTCTGCCTGCACGGATGCGCTGTTTAGCAGTGATGTGATTATTTCAGAACCAGCGCAGAAACAGTCATTGCACCAAATGAGTAAGGCTGTCGCGGTGGACATGGAGAGCGCGGCCATCGCCATGGCGGCCCAACAGGCGCAGATTCCTTTTATGGCGATTCGCGCCATCGTTGATGATGCCAGAACCACGATCCCCGTCTGCATCAACAGCGCCATGGATCAATATGGCAACATCAATCCAGCCCGCATGCTGCGCTTGCTGTTGATGCATCCGTCAGCATGGCCACAGCTGATGCGTCTGGGTCGCCAGTTCAAGGCGGCCAGATCCACCCTTTTTCGCGTGGCGACAATCTCCGAGCCGGATTTTTTTGCATTTTCAAGTGCGGCGATGCGGCAGACACGACCCAATCATCTGCCAAACAGCGCCAGCAGCGGGGCCGGTCAGCAGGCAGAGCCTTCCGACTGATTTGCGTCGCCAATGTTATCGCTCTGCCGCTGCTGCTCGGTATCGGTGTGGATAATGGCATTCACATGGTGCAGCGTTTCCGCTATATGCAGTTAGAACTCCAATCACAGTCGGCTATTCATTCCCGCCCCCCAGCACATCCGGTTCAGGATATGGGTGTATGACCACGCTGGTGACCGGTGCATCCGGTTTTGTCGGCTCGGCTATTGTCCGGCGTCTGTTGCAGGCCGGCCATGCGGTGCGCGTACTGCTGCGTAAAAACAGTGTGCGCGATAATATCAGCGAATTGCCGTTGGAGATCGTTACTGGCGATTTAACCGATATCGCCTCGCTGCAATATGCTGTTGCAGGCTGCTCATCGCTGTTCCACGCCGCCGCTGATTATCGTCTATGGACGCGTCACCCCGACGCTATGTACAGCGCTAATGTGGATGGCAGCCGTAACCTTATGCTGGCGGCTGCTGAAGCCGGCGTATCGCGTATTGTCTATACCAGCAGCGTCGCCACGCTGGGTATCCATCCTGATGGTTCGGCTGCCAATGAAAACACGCCTTCCAGCCTGAATGATATGATCGGCCACTATAAACGCTCCAAATTTATGGCTGAAGAAACTGTCCGCCAACTGGTTTCAACACAGGGTTTGCCTGCCGTCATTGTTAACCCGGCTGGCCCTGTCGGGCCGCGCGATATCAAACCGACGCCGACCGGGCAGATGGTGCTCGATACCATGTGCGGACGCATGCCGGGCTATATGGATACGGGACTGAATATCGTACATGTCGATGATGTCGCCGAGGGTCATCTGCTGGCCTTTGAGCATGGCAAGATCGGCGAGCGCTATATTTTGGGCGGCGAGAATCTGCCGCTGCTGGATATACTGACACGGGTGGCCACGCTGGCCGGTCGTAAGCCGCCGCGTATTCGCATACCCTATTACGGCGTCTTGCCGCTGGCCTGGTTGAGTGAAGTCGCCGCCTGCATCACCGGCGCAGCCCAACCGCTGATAGCCGTGGACGGGGTGCGCATGACGCGTAAGCGTATGTATTTCTCATCCGATAAAGCCCGTCGCGAACTGGGCTATGCGCCGCGCCCGGCACAAGAGGCTCTGGCAGATGCCGTGGCATGGTTCCGGCAGCACAATGATGGTATGAGATAGATGCCTGTTGGAATGATTTCTGACGAAGCCATCGACATCATTTGACAGATTGTAAGTTGAACTTACAATCTGTCAAATGATGTCCAGTGGTTTTGTAAAACGCAGCGTTGGCGATGTGCTGATGAGGTTGCATAAAAGTTTCCCTGTGATTGGAATTACAGGCCCCAGGCAAGCAGGCAAAACTACGCTGGCTCGTCAGTCATTTCCCGAGAAGCCCTATGTGACACTTGAAGATCCTGATCAACTCGATTTTGCTCGAACAGATCCACGCCGCTTCCTTGCGCAGTTTCCTGATGGTGCGATTTTTGATGAAGTGCAGCGATGCCCGGAACTATTTTCTTATATTCAGGGGGTTGTCGATGAGAATCAGGTCATGGGTGAGTTTATTCTTACCGGCTCGCAACAGTTTGGGTTCAGGGAACACGTTTCGCAAAGTCTTGCCGGACGGATTGGAATGCTGCATTTACTGCCGTTTTCCAGCCAGGAGCTACGTTTGCACGGTGGTGCGGAGCGGAGCCTGGATGAAACAATGTTCAGAGGCTTTTATCCACCCGTGCACCATCGAACTGTTTTGCCTTCTGACTGGTATGCAAGTTATGTGCAAACGTATGTTGAGCGAGATGTTCAACAAGTCTTGCATGTGAAGGAAATGAATAATTTCAGGCTGCTGTTAAAATTGTGTGCCGGGCGTGCGGGGCAATTGCTTAATCTCAGCGGTATTGGTAATGATGCCGGTGTTTCACACAATACGATCAAGGAATGGCTATCTGTACTGGAAGCCAGTTATATTACCTTTCGGTTACAGCCGCATTATCAAAATTTTTCCAAGCGATTAATCAAAAGTCCGAAGCTATATTTTTATGATACAGGGTTATTGTGCTGGTTGTTGGGCATACGTTCAGCTGATCAACTTGCAGTGCATGCCATGCGCGGCGCTATTTTTGAAAATTATGTCATAGCCGAGTTGGCCAAACACTATTATTCAACAGGAGATATACCGCCGTTGTATTTCTGGCGCGATCAAAGTGGTCTGGAAATTGACCTCATCATTGAAGATGCAGGAAAATTGACGCCAGTTGAAATCAAGTCAGGGCAAACGCTGGTGGCTGATTTTTTTAAAGGTTTAAATCGTTGGACAACATTGGCTGGTGATACGGCTGGTGATCCTGTGCTCATATATGGTGGTCAGGCAGATCAACAACGAACTGGCGCCCATATCTATGGATGGCAGTCGATGGCCGATATCCCATCCCGCTTAGAGTCATGATCCTTCGGATGTGCGCGGTGTGGTGCAGACATTTCTTGAATGGTTGAAAGCCCCGGAACAAACATCGTTGCGGCGGGCTTTTGAGCTTCTTTCCTTCTTAAGGTGAGGATATGATACTTGACCCCTGTCTAATTGTGAATCATAGGGGTGATGGATTGGGATTTGAGATAAATCATCTCTTGCTTTGAGTTAATAATAACATAATAATTCATTTTTTAAATAGGGAATAATTATGTTTATTGATCGATATATCAGCCAACTGCTTACTGAAAAGCTGTTTCAAGGCAAGGTCATATTGCTGTTTGGCTCCAGACAGTCAGGTAAAACAACGTTATTGCAGCATATGTTGAATCAGTTGCCCCGGCAGGTTCTTTTTCTCAATGGCGATGAAGCAGATGTGCGCTCCATGCTGCTTGATAGCACATCATCGCGATTGAAATTGCTGGCTGGCGATCATGACATCATTTTTATAGATGAGGCTCAGCGTATTGCCGATATCGGATTGATTCTGAAGCTATTTGCTGATCAGTTGCCAGGTGTTCAGGTCATTGCGACAGGCTCATCATCCTTTGAGCTGGCAAACCGACTGAATGAACCGTTAACCGGCCGCAAATGGGAATATCAACTCTACCCTCTCTCTTTTGAGGAGATGGTGCATCAACACGGCTGGCTGGAAGAGAAACGCCTGTTGAGTCACCGCCTGTTATATGGTTATTACCCGGAAATTGTGACCCATCCGGGCAGTGCGCGGGAGCGGTTGAAAGCATTGTCCGGCAGTTATTTATACAGGGATCTGTTGATGCTGGAGAGTATCAAAAAGCCGGTCATGCTGGAAAAGCTGTTGAAAGCGCTGGCCTTGCAGCTTGGCAATGAAGTTTCGTATCAGGAACTGGCCCGGCTTGTTGGCGTGAACGCCAATACAGTGGAGAAATATATCGATCTGCTGGAGAAGTCGTTTGTTATTTTCAGGTTGACCGCATACAGCCGAAATATTCGCAATGAGATTAAAAAAGGCCGAAAGATTTATTTTTATGACAACGGTATTCGCAATGCGATTATCGGTAATTTCAGCCAACTGGATCTGCGCACCGATACCGGGTCATTGTGGGAGAATTTTCTGGTTAGTGAACGCATGAAATATCTGTCCAGCCTGCAGCAGGATGCCAACAGATATTTCTGGCGCACCACGCAACAACAGGAAATTGATTATCTTGAAGAGGCAAACGGGCAGTTATGCGCATGGGAATTCAAATGGAACCCAAAAGCCAAAGCGCGTTTTTCAAAGACGTTTACAAAAGCATATCCCGATTGCCCTACTGCGATGGTGACACCGGATAATTTCGAAGCATTTATCATGCGCAGCCCGGAGTGAAATGAAAACCACTATCTGATATGGATTACCGTTTCTTACCGCATAATCAACACTGGAAATCGGCTGAAAAATTTCCATTGCTTGATCCTAATCTGATCCAACTTGCAGAAATTCCATTGGTGCATCAACCCGATATCTTGCGGCAATTGCCAACGGACTGTCCGGGAATTTACAGCGTTACAGGTGGACGGCAGGTTGGTAAAACAAGCCCGAACACGCTTTCCTGGCAGACGCGGCATTGCAGACCAGGTCGATTTTCATCTTTATCCATTAAGTTTTCGAGAGACGATCAATCTGAAATATGGATATAAGTCTGTTAAAGAAAAACTGGAAAAAGATTCCGCTACCTTCCTGAAAAATGAGCTTTTTGCTTATATGGAGCATGGCGGTTATCTGACTGCCATGAATGATATGGTGAAGTATCAGCGTATTTTTCCAGCCACATTGCGTATATATGCGGATTGGATTCGTGGCGATATGATGAAACATGGCAAGCAGGAACATTATTTACGCGAAATTCTCTCTGCGGTGATTAAACGCTACAGCTCGCAGGTGAGTTGGAATGCGCTGTCGCGGGATTTGTCTATTGATCATCCTAAAACTGTATCTGATTATATTGATTTGCTAGCATCCATGGATGCCGTGTTTGTTCAGTATGCGCTCCAGATGGACAAACTGGCGCCGGCTCCGAAAAAGGCGCGCAAGCTGATGTTCACTGATCCTTTTATATTACATGCTGCCAGATCATGGTTGCAGGCTGACGCTCAACCCTATGAGTCGATGATAAAGCCCTTGATTGCTGATGCCCAGTGGCGGGGGAAACTTGTTGAATCGATTGTAGTCAACCATTTCTCCCGCTTTCAGCCAACCTATTATATCAAAACGAGCAAGGGTGAGGTGGATATAGCAATCGTCCATGAGCGCAACATTTTTCCCATTGAAGTCAAATGGACATCGCAGTTACGTCGTCAGGATTTGAAGCTGGTGCGCAACATGCCTCAAGGCAGGGTATGGGCGAATGTATCCGAGCAGTTTGATCTTGATGGCATGAAGATAGAGCCTTTTCCTTTGGCTCTGTACAATATTGAGACAATGGATTTTTTGCGAGGCTTTAGGGTTGAAAAGCAATGATCTCGCAGAGCCGCAAAGAACGCAAAGGAACCATATAAGAAAAAAGAGCCAGGTTAAGGGTGCCTTGAGAAAATTATCGGTTGATTCGAATCAGAATGAACGGAAATAACTGGGTTTGACAACCGACACAGTCGCACCGTTTTGTGAATTACATAATGACGGCGCGCAACAGCTTCGATGGTTTGCCGTTGACGTAACCAATTGCATAAGCAGCTACGCCGTATGTGCTGAGCCATTGACCTGTTTTTGCGTCGCATGCTTGGGCATGACTGTAGTCGGTATAATTTGGATCCGCCGGCACCAGCGCAGTGCAAGGGCATGTGGAGCCGTCACAGGTCGAAGGCGAGATACCCCCATATGCGTTTGCAGGATCCAGAGGAAATATTTCGATATCCTTATCAGAATCGGGAATGTAAGATGGAGGAGATCCAGTAGGGACAGCCGCAGTCGCAGTCAGCCATATGATCGCGCCATTGAGAGGTATATCTTCTCCGACAACTGGTGGATTCTGGTGTGGAAGTGATGGTAAGGACGGCGACACCACGCCTGTAGATGAAATTTCCAGTTTGATATATCGTGGCAATTTCACACTGATTTTCTCCATGACCGGTTTAACACGGCTGGTAGGGGCAACTTTCACATCGATACAGTTGGGAAATTTGGCTGCATCCTGAAAGCAGATAGTGCGCTGATTCAACGGGGAGTTGTCGAAATACATCAACTGCCCCGAAGAACCCAATGGGTCTGTCTTACTGATGACAGTGGGACCCGGATCCCATAAGTATGTTCTCAGTTCAGTGAAATCGCCGACCGAAGCGTAATTCGAAGGCACCTTCGGTTCGATGAACGAACCCGCCTGATAGGCTCCCGAATATGAAAAACTATCAAATTCGGCATCATTGGCCAGCGCCCATGAAACATAATGAATGGCTGTCTCGGCATAATAATAGGCTTCGGTAGTGTTCTGAGCTGTTGCACTGGTTTGGGTAGCTGAGCGGCTGGCATAAAACATGGCCAGACTCATCAGCGTCAACAGGCTTAGCATAATCAATGCTGTTACCAGCACAAATCCGCGCTCATTGCTGTGGATGAAGTGTTTCACTATCAATTCCTGGGCCATATGAGAAAGCTAAGCGACAGGGCGCTGCTTTGCTTGTTCTGATTGCGATAAACTGATTTCAAGTCGATTCGCATTCCGCCTCCGAGCGCATTTGGCGTTTTGACCAATTTATTGGTTGCGGGATCGTACACTGTCATGCCGTTAGTGGTATCGAGATCACGAATCAACTCTGCAAAAAGTTTTATATTGGATATCGGCCTTAGCCAGTAAATACTGTTGTTTGCATAGCGCTGATATTGAAAAATTCCAACATTTCCCTCCAGCGTCTGATAGGTCAGCGTTTGACTCTTCGCATCCCAATACGGCAGTGCAGTAAATGTAGCATCGCTAGAGGGGTATCCTGAAGGAAGTGAAACATTGCGTGTGTTCAGATTGGTCAGAATGGATGGGGTAGATGTCGGCGGTGTTGTCGTTGTAAACGGCTTGCTTTTCGATTCTCGTAAGTCCTGCTGCATCAAGTGGGAGGCCAGAAACAAATCCCCCATGCGTTCGGTACGTGATGAAATCACTCTGGACGTATTGCTGTCGGCAATAAATATCGAACTAAGACCGGCAATCAATACCAGCCCCATAGACATGCTGATCAGCATTTCAATCAGCGTGAACCCCTGTTCATTGCATATGACCCGGTGCTCTTCTGAGGTTCTTAATCTCATCATTTCACTTCCGACAAATGAGTCAGGTAGACTGAATGTGTTTTACCCTGGTGCGTCCAAGATATTGAGACTGCCTTCGTATAGGGCGTATTGGCGTATCCCTGCTTGGTAAAGGTCTTGAAGGTTGAAAGGTTGGTAGGCAACGGTCCGGTTGCCTGTGCCTCGGTGCTGGTGATGGTGAAAGTGCCGCCGGATGATGTCGTGCAGGTTACAGTAACAGGATAGGTTGGTGCAGCTGTCGCTGCGCTCAGGCTGCATCCAGCTGTAGCAATCGTCGGCACATTATCACCGGTATCATGTTGCCAATACTCCAGAACCTGCTCAGCCAAATGCACAGCAGTAAGGCGTTCTCGCGAAACTTGGCCGCTACCCACCATCGAAAGCGTAAACCCACCCAGCGACAGCACTGCCACCGAGACAATCACCAGCGTGACCAGTATTTCAATCAGGGTAAAGCCTCTCGAAACACAGCCGCACCCCCGTTTAAAAAATACTTTAGTTATACGGAATATTTTCATTGGCAATTATAAGCACTGGTGCATGATGCACTCGTATCCCCTGGTTTGCATTCATAGGCGTGCCCGATGATATTCGTCTTGATTCGCTTGCTATATCCGGAAGCGCATAAATACAGAGTTGTAGATGATACTGTGCCCCTGCTTGTGAAGGTCTTCGTTGCTGGCGTTTTCGTCGGGTCTTTTTTGGTAATGGAAAGGTTTTTCGAAAACTGGCTCAAATTTACAGTTTGATTTTTGCATGTGCTACAACTACCCGCGATATCCGCATCAAAGGTGTAGCTGGTTGGGGTGAATGTGATGCTAACACTACGGTTTTCAGATACGGCAAGCACCCGCGCCTGTTTCAACTGAGCAAGCAAGGCCTGCGCGGCATTACGCACGGCCTGTTTTTCGCGCCAGCTGGAAAATGCGGGGATGGCAACGGCTGACATGATGGCCATAATGACCATCACTATCATGACTTCCAGCAGCGTGAATCCACGCGGTTCGCCACAGTGTTTACGTTGTCGTCGGGCAGCCGAAGCGATGGCCTGCAAAACTGTGGCTTGCTTGCCATGATGGGTTCCGCTTGTATTCGGTTTAATGCGCATCCTTTCCCTTATCGTCAAAATTACCGCCAGCTTAAGTATTCTGATGGCGATGGTGTTAATCATAGCCTATATGATATTTTCCAGCAACCTGCCGGAATTGGGTACGCTGTCCAACTATCAGCCGCCGCTGGTGTCGCGTGTCTATAATACCGATGGCGAACTGATTGCCGAATATGCTGACGAACATCGTATTCTTACGCCATTCAAAGAGATCC
>JALUWF010000165.1 GCA_027019785.1 Mariprofundus sp.
TTAATTTTGACAAGTGTTTCAACGTCATAATAACCGACCAACTCAATAATTCGTTCGAGTTCCTTCGATGTATCCGCTCCACTAAACAAAAAAGTGAATGACTCTTTATCCTCGATCTTCGAAGCTAATAAAAATAATTTGTTTTGAATGCGATTAAGTTCGACCTTAGTACATACCGGGATAGGGATTGGCCCAGTTCCGATATCTATGAATCGATCTTTGGATATATCCTCGAAAGGATTTCGTATAGTTTGCATAATCCCTCCTATACTTCTATTATCTTTTTAGATTAGTTGAAAAGAAAAAGTGGATCTCTAATGAAATCCACTCTTTTTTATACTTTAAAGGTTTACTAATGCCTCATTCTCAACCCTTTGAAATAATTCATCCCATTTACCGATTGTTTGCATGGCTTTATACAACCTAATCTTACAATCGTTATCAGAACTTACTAAGTCAGTACTCATATTGAAGTATGGTTGAAATACAATATGACTATGACTCTTAGTTTGGAATATCTTTATCTGGATACCATCAAATGTATATTGAATTGGAGATTTACTAAATGTTAAGCACATATTCACCAACTTATCGAATTCACACATTTCTTCAGGTGTCAATCGTTCTATACAGTCATCAATATATAAATAATTCCTGGTTTTTATAAGGGTATCTACAGTGTGCTTGTTTAGAAATGTAATAGCTTTTTTAAACACTGTCATAGATGGTTTATTACCGATCACATGTATAATTTTATCGATCGAGGATTGATCGTTCGATATACTTAAAAGTTTAAATAATTGCTTCGATGAATCCAACAGTTTCTTATATTCCCCTTCGATAAATTTACTGAATACTTCTTTATCCGGGTAGTTTGAAACTTTTTTAATTGAATCCGGTTGATATAATATTCGTCCACTGGATGTAACATATTTAAAATGAAATGGATATAGTTTTTTATGTCCCATCCCGGATTGGTGTATTGTTAGCTTCGATTTGTTTATATTACTCGGGACCATATCGAATAGGGCTTTATATAGATCTATATTAAATGGAAACAGTACTTTTTGATCGAAATGTTTAGAATAGCATTGAGATAATATCATGTATACATATTGTACTGTCAACTCATCTTTTGGTATAAACTGGTATGTATTAGCGAAATCGGATATATCCCCATATTTATCACGTAATTCGAAATATATATCATCCGAAGTCCGGTATGTTGACTCTGGGAAAACTAAAACCGTATAGTCGTCACTTACATAAATACCATCTTGGGTCATGCTTCTTAATGCGGATACGCATTGTTGTTCATTCAAATTAATCTCCTTTTTTAGAGAATTTGTTGCAAGTTCATAAACTCGCTACTATCTTTGCTTAGTGTTGGTTTATATATCTTCAATTTGATTCTTGGGTTTAACTTTTGAATAGTGTAAATCAAATTCTTTATTAATTGATCCTCTCGGAATAAACCCATATCAAACACAATTGATATTGTATAACCCCCGATCATAAGATATGAATGTATTAGCGTTTTAATTGCAGATACATACTGATTCCCATTAATCGCAACATAGAAAGAATCTTTGAAATCATAATAATGATTACTCAAATTGATGATATCAAACACACCTTCACACATAACTATCTGCTCGGAATCAATCATAGTACGAATGTCTTGAAAATAATACATTGGTTTATGATCTGCGTTTGCGTATCGCTTATTCGGGTGATTAATTAATCGAGTAGTTATAAATTGATTCGAAGCATTAGTAAATAAACACCCAACATATCCGTCTTGTTTTGTTGGGGATGCTAAGTATTTTACAATATCTATACCGAAACATCGACGAGTCATATAATTATAGAATATTTGAAAAATATTCTTATCCGTTTTCGAATAAGTTTCCATAATTTTGCTATGTAGTTGTCTCATATCAACACCAGTAACAATGGATTGTACCTTAGAATATGATATGTCCGAATGTCTCAGGGATGACAGTTGTCTATTAACTTCTTGATTATGGATATTATATTTATCCAGAAGCTTAACAACACTTCCCACCTCAGAACACCTAAAGCAATTGAAATAATTCGATTCAATTACCATATATAGATGTCCATGAGATGGGTTGTGTTTTCGAGTAGCATCGTTACAGAATGGACAGAAAACTTCTATCCAACCAGAAGAATGTTCGTGAAATCTTCGGGTTCTAGGTTTAAGGAGTTGCTTAATCTTTGTTTGTAGTTGATGCAACTAAGTTCCTCCTTGTGATTACTGAGCTAGCTCGGCT
Source organism: Mariprofundus sp. (assembly GCA_027019785.1). Classification (GTDB taxonomy): domain Bacteria; phylum Pseudomonadota; class Zetaproteobacteria; order Mariprofundales; family Mariprofundaceae; genus Mariprofundus. The sequence goes on from JALUWF010000165.1 coordinate 2,298, forward strand.
TTTTAACCTTTGCAACTTTAAATGCAACTGAATCTTTAAGTTGAACATGTTCGGAATAATCATCACCTAAAATAACGCGCAATTCATTCCAATCAACAATTGAGCGTCTTGTTGAGGTATTGAAACAAATCTTCCAACATTGATTGTTTTCATCGTAGATGCAATGTTCCGTGAGATTGTTAATTCCCATCCATTGTTTTAATTGAGTACGGATCTGCTCTTTCATTGATGTAAGCTTGTCAATTTGTTCTGTAATTTGTCCATATGATTTGAGCTTCTCTTTGAGCTCAGCTTCGTATAATAAATCCGTCATGTTCTATTCTCCTATTTCTATGTTTTCTATGTTTGTTTAAAACAAAGAAAAGAAGGCAATACATCCAAAGATGCAAGACCAAAAACCCTTCGATTCTTATACCTCTATTATCTTTTTAGATGGGCTTGAATAGTAAATTTTATTTCGAGTCGGCATCCCTCTTCCAAATACCAATATTATATCCGATAACGAAGCTTAAAATTATTGCGGTAACAAATGCGATCATATACCCCAATATATAGTACGCTACTATTACTGCAATTATTGCAGCTGCAAATAGCCATGTTTTAGGCAATGCATTCTTATCCATGGTTGTTCTCCTTTTTTTTACATTTCGATTAACTTTTTAGCCTCTAAACAGTCCTCAATTTCTTGCTTTTGCGTAGCTGTTAAACCGTAAAACTCAAGCGATTCAACTTTCTTCCCTTTGAATCCAACTATAGTGAGATCGAGATCTTTACCTCTATCCCGCCACCAAAGTCTATATTTCTTACTAAACGGTTGCATCGAATTAAGTACCCGATCGACCTTGTTCTTTGGCCACTCGATCTTAGAATCCAATATACAGCCCTCCGAGGAACATTACTCCCCCGACTAAGAAGCCGGGGGAGTAATTTATTACATTACCATATTGAGTTTCACAATATGATTATTGATTAAATCAGTAAGATCATTATCGAAGATTTCAATAGCATAACCATACTTTAACATCTCGTATGAATTAGGTTTGAGATCTTTAATAATATTGAAGACTTTGGTATAATGATCATTCAATTGATGTTTCAAAGAATCCGAATCAACAGTTTGATCTACGGTTCCATCTTCTAACCAATTTGGAAAATCTATAAACAAAATTTCATATACTACCCTAGTTATAAATAGTATTTGTGCGTCCGTATGTGTATTATAATTATATTCTGGTAAAGATATTATATTCTCATGTACATATACTATGAAATCTCGAAAGATATCTAAATCAAGATCTGATAAATTATATTGGTTAAACAGGTTCATACCAATGTTTTCATACCCGAGGTACTGATTTTCAAATAGAGTCCGGAATGACTTATTTTCAATAAAATCATTTATAGCCATGTCTATGCGAATACCTTCTGGTTTCGTTATAGTACTTTCTGGTAAAAGTTCTGCAGGTATTGACATACTTGCTCCTTAATTGATTACAATAGAAAAGACTCATCTGTAATAGGCTGAACAGATTCATACATATCCACGATTAGATAACCAGTATTAGCTCGACACATTGTCCAGTAATTATCGCCTTTCTGACCGAGGAATATTTCATATGACTCAGCATCAATTCCTAAGAATGAATAAGATTTTAAACTTAATTCGGAATTAGTCTCATCGATAGGTTCCTTAGCGTACTCTTCAAACAAGTACACGGCCGTTTCCGGAACATAAATACCTTTCAGCTGATTGCCGTTTATTAACAATTCACAATGATCACTTTCATTCAATACAGAAGAAATACCACTACGAACATCCTTAGTAACACTTACAACTTTACCAAGCATACTATATTCCTTCAGGTTAGGTGGACTAATATCCTCATCCAACTCACTTGCTTGTTTTGGTAGGAATACTTTAATAGCTCCATTAGTTACAACATATCGCTTCTGATCATCATCATCATAAATTGCAATGTTACTATTACCTTTAATTGCTTTGAACAGTTTAATGGTCTTTCTTGGTGAAAGGATATGCATATTCACACCAGCACCAATAATACTTTGTAATTCTGCGAATAAAATAGTTGCACCAACATTAATCGATTGGCAAATTGTTGAATCTTTGATAATTACATTATCTTGTTTTTCTAATACTTGTAATAGTTTAATTAATGAATCTAACTGGGCCGGATTCATACTTGCAACTAATGATGGTCCATTAGTTGGATTTTGCTGTGGTGTTGGGGTCGTTTCTGCCCCGCTAATCATATTGTTGAAATCCAAAGTTCTCTCCTAGTCTCTATACAATCCGGGCTCACAGCCCTACGTATTAATATTATCTATTTAGTTTTGGTTTGAGTGTTAGACCTCAGGTACTCCATTTAACAGAGACATGATTGTCACCAACTTCAGATTCAAATAAAATTAAACTACGGTTGTAATACGTTGGATCGGTTTTGAGAACCTTTTCGATATAAAGATTCAGTTGGGAAATTAGAGATTTATTGAATACATCCATAATTGAATCCGAATCTGCGCCACTTAAAAGACATATAGTATAATCGTTGTGTGGTTCTATAGACATTTCGCAGTTTGTGTTGTCTGCAATGTGCATCATTAGTTGTTTAGAATATTCATCTCGTTGTTTAGCGTCAAGTACGCGTAGAGATGTGCGGTTTTTATTTAACATGTATCTGCTCCATAGGGAAGAGGAGGGCTACTAACCCTCCTCACTCTTATTTTGTATTCAGGTTCATACCATTCATATAGACATTTAAAAGATTTAGAGTGTCGCTATGCCCATCAGGGAGGTCTGCTAACTTAGCTCGACCAGTAGTCGCTAATGAACGAGCCATTGCTTCACCAGAATCAATATTATCGCTTCTGGTATTCATTAACTCTTTTAATATTTGAGGTGTATTATAATTCAACATTGCATACACATCCATTTCAGAGATACTTTGACCACCACCTTTGGATTTACCTTTAGTTGGTTGTCCTGTTACAACAGTTCGTCCACCAGTCGATCTAGTAGACTCCTTATCGAAACTTCTCTGTTCCATGGCACTCATATAATTTATGCCTACCGGTACTTTTTCTTTAGTCCAAGTATTGAGTTCTGGAATAAATACCTGTTCATCCAATGGGATGCTTAATAAATCCGCAGCGGCTTTAATCGTTTTGAAATTGATGTTTGTAAACGGCGGAAACAAGATATTGAATCTTAGTTTCTTATTAACTAGCATCGTTTTCAATTTAGGTAAAGCCATGGTTTTGATCCGGTCGTTCAATGCTTTCATATTACTTTTCTTCGAAGTTGTATCCAGTATTTCATACAATTTTTGAAGTGTTGCTTTAACTTTGGGCATTGATTCGGATTTAGCCATCGAAGCAAAAATACTTGGCGCATGGTATAAGATCTTACCGATATACAACTCTTTAACCACTGCCGTATTTTTACGGCCCATAATACTTAAAGGAGAAATGAATACGTCGATATCACCACTATATTTACCTTTAGAAGTTTCATCAACAATATCAGTGATTACACCTTTAGTACCAAATCGGCCAGATATTTTATCACCTAATTCTAAACCAGTTTTGGCTGCTATAAAGAACTCTAATAAAGCACCCTCAAAAACAGTACCTCGATCCTTATGTCCACCAATATTTAAAACAGACATATCGATATTATCTAATTTACCTTTCAGGGCTTTAACAGCCGATTCTATGGTTTTAGTCTGTTTATTGAATAGGTTAATAATCGTAGGATCCATACCTTGTTTAACATTAAGTCGGATTTTAAGATCAATTAAACGACCGGATGGAATGATAAGCTTCTTAGTATCCCTATCACTATCTCGGACACTTACTTCTGCATTTTTTAGGTCATTATCTTCGATAAATGTTTCTCGATCTTTATCATATGTAAATTCGAGAATTGTGGCATTGCTTCCAAACTCCTCCCCGACTGTAGATGAAATAGCTAAAACTTTCATATTCTTATTAATTCGAACAGAAAATCTGCTAAGAATATCGGTAGTCATTTTATCCGCGGTCGATCTGGAAATGGCATACCCGTCTTCAAAATTCTTTCCAAGATGGGACATTACAGCCATTGTTAAATTTCGACCTGTTGCCAGTTCATTACCTTTGAAGTTCTTAGTCCAAGCAACGGCTTGTTTGGCTTTGACCTTATCGCCAACATTCAATGTATCCATATCGAGTAGAATATTAGTTTGCCCAGAAATTAATGATTTCCGGTAATTGGTGTCGAAAGTTTCAGTTTCACCGTTATCATATTTAACAGTAATATATGATCCTTTCTTGTGTTTAATTACTTCACCATCACGCTTTGCTAAGTGGATAAATTTACTGGATGATAATTGAGATACAATAAACTCTGCACCAGTTCCAACAATGGGTACTTCCGGATCAGTTAATGGTATTTTCTGAGACATATGTGTTACAGCCATAATTAATCGGTCTGAATTCATTTGATTCTGAAAAGGAACCAATGCCTCATTTAACGATACTGAACTAAATGGTTTGTTCTCAGTATCGTTTACTTTACCACCATAAAACCCATCTTTATCAATTTGGACTTCGAGAGTATTATGTGTTACTAACCCAACATTAGCGTATTCCGGGGTCGAATGAGCCGAAATATTACCGATTGAAGATGGATGAATACTTCGTTGTTCTGGTCTAAATGACCTTTGATTCGGAACGCCACCTGGGCCAGTTCTAATAATCTCGGATGCATGCTCTAACTCTGTAACAGGACTATATGGATCGATCCAACGAATTGCACCACCGCTGTCTTCGTTACTATCGCTCTGTTTACCTTGGAGCACACGAATAACATAATCTTCTGCTAGGTTTAATTTAACTTCTTTATTACCTTTCTTAACTTCCTGACGATATCGCCCATGGGCCATCGACAGCTCACGATAAATTAAAGTTGTTATAACCTCGGCTTGTCTAGCTCGAACATTTTTTAAGTCATTCGGGTGTTCGACTTCGCCATTGATTAATGTATCCAACAGAGGACCATTAATGATCTCGAGATAATCGGTAGGTAACCCTTCTTTTTTAAGTACCTTTGCGGTTGTCGAGTCGACCATCAATTCGGTAGCAATGTTCAGATCTTCGATAATTCGTTTCTTATATTTCTTGCGCATAGGTTCATTAATTATTGTTGGGTCATTCAATGCATTCGGGTCAATATCAAAATGGTTAGCTCTGAAGAATGGCGGCAATCCATTTGCTATTAATCGTTCACGGAATGAATTTGGTATAAGCCATAAAGACCCACCATCTGACAATGGTACTTCCACTGTTCCACCAACTGGAGGTTCTTCTTTTGGCTTCGTAACCTTGTAGTCGATATTACTCTTAACCAATGCACCTAACAATCCATACTTCTGCCATAACCATGCAATGAATGGAATTTTTTGGCCGGTAGTATGGATTTCGATATATGGTTCCTGGCGATTTAATTTGGCTTCATGTGGGTGAGCGTCAGTGAGGATTTTAAACACCTCATCGAAAACTAATTCGATAATGCTTGCCGTCAATATTTCGCGGTCTTTACCATCATCGTAAATAGCTACGATTTTCCCATTGGTATTCTTAATAACTTTATCATCACTAGCAAAAATAGTATCACTGTTTTTAATCCATATCTCGTCCTGGTTGGCAAATTTAATATGGATTATTTCACCAAAATCATCACGTGTAACCGTTGTCAGTAACTCCGGATACTTCGTTTCCATTAACTTAATCAATGCCGTATAATCCCCAACATTATGAGACACATTCTTAATATTCATAGTATCCGTATTAAATTGAGTAATAAACCTAACAGCATTCTTTTTATCTTTAACAATAGGCTTCAAAAATTGCTGAGTCAATGGCATATAATTATTACCACCCAACAACAAATACTTGTCATTAACAATTGCAGGGAGTTTGACTTTAACATCATATGGTTCTTTTTGGCCACCCGTTAAATTTTGAAGGGTTACCGTGTATATTTTAAATGCGTTCTTATTATCTCGCATTTCTTCTGATGTTATTTTCTTGATTTCAATTGGGGAATCTTTACGATCACTCAATGACTGGAATAGTTCTTTAACGGACTTATCTAATACTTCCGCATATTCAAACTGATGTCGATTAATTCCTGTGATTTCTAAGCCATTGGTTTGACTATCTAAGGAACCAACAATATCATTTGTTTTTACTTTAGGGAGAACAATCTTTTCAGAATAAGTACCCATATCTGCCAATCTGGAAATTAATTCGGCCGGGTCTCTATCTTTGATATCTACATCACCAGTTAATGAAAAACTAATAGCCTGTAACACTTTATGCTCTAAATCTTCAGATGTTAAAGTTTCTTTTGCTTTGGCTGCCCTATCCGCTTCAGTTTTAACAAAGGTGGAAATCACGGATGCCACATTACTATTCTTAATTTTGACCCTACCAAGAATACGAGTAAGTTTAACTCTGTCGATATCAAACTTACCATTTGAGGATTTAATAATACCGGCTATTTCTTTTGTTGGTTCAGTTAATTTAGTAGGACTAATAGGGTCATCGATTTTAATATCAACTTTAACATCTTTTGGTAATCTGCCTCTAGATTTAGAAATAGCTCCGAATGATGGAACCAATTGATGCTTGTCTGTAAACCCTAATAATTGGATTAATGCCGGGTGTTCCCCAGTAACATTGATCATAACTCCAATACCGATATTGTTGTAAGAAACGGCGAGGTCTGAATGTGAGATAGTTCGGAATGCCTCTAACATGTCTAACATTCCACCATCTTTTTTGGATACAGAAAACACAATCATATGCTCAGTCTTAGTATTCTTTAATTCGAAATTAATGTTCTTAATTTCTTTAGAGATCTGCTCAAACAGATAAAACAGTGCAACTTTATGAGAAATCTTATCAATTATATACGACATCGTCTCAGACACTTTCGTATAATCAACTATTAACGAGGAGGATGATGGTAATGGGGGAACATTTTTAACTACTCGGATATGAGAAAAATCCGTATCCGGCATATGAGCTTTTAGCTTGGTATAATATGCTTTTGGATTGACCCGTTTAGGACCAAGTTTGAATACAGTATCTCTGGCTAAAATTGCCCGAGTGTTTAAAGTTGAAATCGAAAACGAATTGAGTTGTTTAACGATATCTTCTCCGAATTCGGGAATCAGATGGATGACCACCCCTTTAGCTTTGAGGTTGGACATAAAAGTATTGGGTTTTAACTTAGGGATGATCATGTAGATACTCCTAATTTATATCTTAGTTTTTAAATCATCAAAAGGCTGTTTAAGCACATCCTCAAATTTATAAACATAGAACTTAATATTTTGGTTCATGGTTTTGCAATAAATGTTTAAACAAATCGACCATTCAGTATGATCCAATTCTAATGGTAGAAGAATCACAGCTCGCTGTCTAAGAAAGCGAACAATCAGAATCGGATTAAGTTGATTTCCAACCCGCTCTGACACCAATTTATTAATCCATTTATGAATAATATTCTGCTGATTTAAGTTAGGCATTAAAGCCTTGTATCCAGTTTTACATTCAATTATGAATGGGAATACACCTTGCCACTCTAACGGTAGCTGTTTAACCGGGATAATATCACCGACGAACACCTGCCCCCGACCCAATACCGTCCCGCGTGCACCACTTGTTGGATCTCTTCCCAAAATATATTGATCGCCATAAATCCAGTGACTTAATTTCTTAGCAACTTCTCTTTCGAATGCGTTGCCTTTGTTTTTATTATTTGCTGGATTTGCCAAAACTACTACACCCCACTAAAATCTTGGTTAATGATCTTCTCAATTGGATTCAACTGGATCTTACGATTGTTCACTAAACCTTTACCAACAGCTTTATTAATATCTCTAAAAGCAATAGCAGATAACCATGAATCGTCAATAGTTTTAGTTACAGGGTTTACGATATCGGCCTTGTCATATTTACCGGTAAATCTAGCAGATTTTAAACCAATTCGATATAAAGTTGAAACGATGAGCTCAATGTGACTTAAATCCGCACCTTTAATCTGATCTGCAATTAATTTAACTAATGTAAGAGGGTCTTTAATATCTTTACTTTGCCCAGTTAGTAATGCCTTAATAGTTTTAACATCTACTTTATCTTCAACTTGTTTTTGTTCCACGATAACAGAACCGCTCGAATATGCTATATGTAATACACCACTCACTACCTCTGTTGTTACTCCAACTCCAGTTTTATTTAAACGAATTGGGTATGGATATACTAATGAGATGGCTTTATTCTGTGAATCTATAATGAAATTAAGTACTCCAGATTCTTCAATCATATCGGCAGTTTCAACCGCCGGATTTTCGTTATTCAATTTAATTTGAATTCTACAATCGACAGAAGCTGCAATCTTATTTTCACTAATGTCGAATACTTCGAAAGGACTAAGCATAGTTACTCCGATTAGATTAAGTCAGCATCCCTTAATTCTGCTATCTCGGAAGTTGTATATCCTTCCTCTTTAAGCATTGTTAAAGTTGATAACTTAATCTTTTTATTTGTTGACTGGCTGGTTGGTTGTATATTTCCAATCTGATCTGTAATCATTTTACGTACTACTGCCGGAGTAATTACCGGTGTATCGCTCGACGTTTCTAATGTATTCTCAACATTTTCAATTCTAGTATTCATTTCTGAAAATTTGGTTTCAATCGCATCGTTGATTGCCTGCATCACATCGCTGCTAATAGCATCTTCGATCGATGTATAAACTGCCTCGATCAATGGTAGTTGCATTTCATCAATAGCGGATTCTGTAACGTAAATGATTTTATTCCCAACAAGATACAATTTATTCTGCATCTCTTCTGGGTAAAAATAGCCTCCATCCCCTTTCTCAATGGTAGGGAGAGCAGCTAAGTGTTCTATATTATTTGTGAAATCTTGCAATGACATGATTATTTCTCCTGTGCCATAGTTACTCGAGGTAGTGGATCATGATGGTTATAGTTAATTATTTCGATGTCACTTGGTGATATGGTTTCGAGATAGGTCATTGCCGATTTCGAAGTTATCGATGGATCTGTTGGTTTTGTAATATTCATCATCGGTAATGGAAATGGCTCTCTATTTATTTGAATAGTTGCAGCATCGAATTGGTTCTCATATAAATGAACATTAGTCATATTATGTGTAAACTGCCCAGCCGTATATCCAGTTGCAGTAGATATTAATTGTAGAATTAAAGCCGAACCGAATATATTCATAGGTACACCAAGCAATGCATCGCATGATCTCTGAAACATGGTCATATGAAGTACATTGTTTTCTTTATCCGGGACAAATTCGTACAATACATGACATGGTGGTAATGCCATTTGGTCGAACAATTCCGGAAACCATGCATGCATTACAATCCGTCTATTTATTGGATTAGTTATGATCGTATCAATAACGTCGTGTAATTGATCAATTGACTTCGACATTACTGCACGAGATCGTTCGTACCCAATAAATGAATATCCTTTATCCGTATACAATGCCCGTTGCTCTGCCGTTTCAACTGATACAAATGCTTCCCGATTTCGCCAAGTAGACCCATATATTTTACCTAGATCATCATCCCCTTTACGAAAAGGGCTATTTAACCATG
>JALUWF010000166.1 GCA_027019785.1 Mariprofundus sp.
AGATACACAGAAGAGTCTGGTGGCGATGGGGTTAGCTCAGAAAGAAATTCATCATCAAAAATACACTCTGTACCGCCAACGAATAATAAATCTAATTCCTGATTAATTCGCCGTTTATCGAAGTTTAATTCCCGACATTGTTCTTGGTACCATGACTTTGAATTAATTTCTGACCAATGATATCGAACTTTAACAAAACTGTTATGTGAAGGATTAGATAATAACGATGGATAATCCGGAACCAAAGAATTCAAACCATCATATATCTGATCCGAATCTAATGAGTTATTGTACATACTATGAAACCATGCTCCAGTACCTTTAGTTCCATTTGGGGTGGAGGTAACCATAATAAAATATGGATAATCATTTTTAATAGCTTGTTCTCTAGCTTTAGATAGTACTGGCTGTGCAGAACCAAATCCTTCTTTGATGTATGGTATAAAAGCAGCTTCGTCAATGTATAAACACGGCGCTGTTAAAGATCTCGCTAAAGAATCTGGGCCGGTTATGGTTGAATAGAAGAATGTTTTAATTACAGATCCATTTTCAAATTCTAAAAAAGATTTACGATCTCCATCATATTTCAATGGAGATGCTAACCATTTCGGTAGTCTCTGATGTATGAATTTAATTCTTTTAAGATTTACAAATGCGGCACTTTTATTCATATTAATGATGATTATTTGAGACCCTGGAAAAAAATTAGCAACATAGTCTATAATCATAGATGCAGTTGAAGATTTACCAAGTTGTCGACTCGCCATGAATATCAATTTATGGCAATTAATAACAGTTTTTACCGAACGTATTGTTTTAGAATGTAACCGACCATGGTCTATCTTAATCGCACCACCAACTTCTTCAAGGTATACATAATTATAAATAAAGTAAAAAATCGATTTACGACATTTTAAAAACTCAACAGCTTGACGTTCATACGACATATCTGTTACTCCTCATTGGGAAGAAAAAGGCCCCCATAAGGGAGCCTTTTTAACGGTTATTGAATTGTATATGTTACAGATATATTGTTAATGTCCCAATTCCATAATGGTGGAACATAATTCAATCGTTGGGCCTTAACCATACCCGATAATATATCTATGTCCGGTTTAACATTGATCTCGTTATTTGGTATTTGGACTGGTGTAGCAGATGAATCTGTAAATGTGATATTTGCATCATCTACATATGCAATTGCTTTACATATTAATACCAAATCTGCATCGCTTACACGTATTTTAACACCACTATATGAATTAACAAGTGCTTGGGCAATAGTTAATTTCAAAGTAGAAATATCATTAGCGACATTTGCAGAATTACTTGTAATTAACTGATTGCTCAATAACAAATATATAGATACTTTTAATGGCAGTATTATATTGGAAATATATGAAGAACCATTGTATACAATCGCTTTAATATCTGCTAAACTAATAGAATTCGTATTTAAAAACCTAACCTGTGTCTCATCGGATAACGAACGTTGGGTTGGAATCGTTAATGTTGAAAGTTTATTAGTTATTTGGGTTTGTATAAATACCGAATCGGCCGTATATTGTGTTGAATCAATAACAGGTACAGACAATTCATTAACCCCCAAAGTGTATATCACTTCGGTTGTAGAATAACTGGATGCTGTAGTTCCTCTTAATCCTCTGGTTATACCAGTCAAAGAGGTAGGCGTTTTACCGGTATAATAAATAATTTCGGTTCCAATCTTACCATAACCACCGGTCGATAGAAACAAAGACGTACTGGATATATTGAAAACTGTATCGATGCTAGATATTGCAGATGTAATGGTAATTGGCGTAGACCCGACAGTATTGAAATCTTTAATAAACAAGTAATCTGATATATTAATTAATTGGTATGCACTGAAATCATAAGTACTGTTTAATCCGCCCGAAATATTAGTATTATCGAGAGTAACAACAAGTTGTGTTGCAGCTGGGATTACACCTAAATAAAGTTCTGGAGAAGCAATAGCAGCTGTAGACGTTGTGGCTTCAAATACACTATCCCCGATAACATGAGTGGTAATAACAGTTGTGTTTATACCTCGCACAATACCA
>JALUWF010000167.1 GCA_027019785.1 Mariprofundus sp.
CATGAAAACAGCGCATGAACTGGCGAGTCAATCACGATGATGAAACTACCGACTGGAAAGCCGTATGCGGGAGAACCGCACGTACGGTTTGGAGGGCGGGGAGGTCATTCTTCCCGACCCCTATCAAGACTGTTTCTCCATATGTTGTCGTCGTGGTTTTAATATGATCACATTACTGACTTTTTCCTGTCATTCGGATGTCATGACAGATCGACATGTTTCGCCCCGCGTAAGAATATCTTGCGAATTAACGGGAGAAATGAAATGAAAAAATCAAATAATATTGATGAATTAACCGGTCTGCTCTATACCGCCGTAGTTGCGGTATTGGCCTTCTGGAGTACAGTATCAATAGGTCGTCTTGTCGAATCTATGGTCAATGCATAAACTGCGAAGATGTTGTAAACAACGATCATGGCTCACATCAATGGAGGGTCAATCAATCATGAGAAACGCAGCCCGGAAGGGCTGCGTTCTTTGCATTCTGGGCGATATTGGCGGAATGGCAAAAGCCAGCCCAATATGCGTATAATAACGGCTTTTCAAAAAGCCGTTAAAATGCGTACTGCAATGATGTGGATACGACCTGCGCATTCGAGCTGTAACTGCCGTTTCTGACTGCGTCGTTTCCTGTCGATGCACGCTGATCACGTTTGCGGATATAGACGTAACTGTAGGCGATATCCAGACGGGTTGAATCGTTTAAACCGATGCTGTAACCCAGCGAAAAAATATGACTGTCATTATCGGGCGTGCTTGGCGCAAAGTAGGTATCATTAACCGGCGTCGGATCGAAGGCATAGCCCAGGCGAGCACGCATATGCGGATAGAAGCGCCATTCCATGCCGGCCCGGAAGGTGATGGTGTCCCGCCACTGCTCAGTGAGCACGTGCGTGCCTGTCCCGCCGGTTAACAGCTTCGAACTTGCAAGGGCGGAAGGTGCATAGTTGATTCGAACCTCCCTGAACCTGCTCCAGTTTGTCCAGTCGGCATCCAGGCTGAACAACCAGCTGTGATTCGGGCGCCATGCCAGACCGATGTTGGTGTTGTCCGGCAATGTCATGCTGGTGTTGCCTGTCGCTTTTGCTCCCACAAGTGCTTCGCCCGCCAACGCCGGCCCGCCGATGGCTGTGCCGCCGTTAATGGCGATATGAACGCTGCTGCGGTAGGTAATGCCAAGACTAAAATTTCCGGCATGCAGCATGGCACTGGCTGTGCCGCCCCATCCGTTTTTATCGCGGGCCTCCAGGCTCTGGAATAAATTGTCCAGCCGTATGCTGTTAAGGTAAACGTATGTGAAGCCAGCGGAAATCGAGATGTATTTATTGAGTTTAAAAATAACACTTGGATTGATGGTAACCAGCGACAATTTTGACACTGTACTGCTGCTGGCCAGAGAGCTGGTTTTAGACCAGTCGGTTTCCAGCCCAAAAGGAGCATTGACGCTGATGGCTGCGCCGAGCATCGATTTCTCGTCCCAGTAGGTGTAATAGAGATGTGGTACAAAGAAGGTTTTTCCCTCGCTTTTGGTGGATGCCTGAGGCGTAAAGCCGGGTAATGAAATAGTGGCCGAGTTGGGCGAATATTTGGTGCCTGGCACAATAATGGAAGCACTACCCAACATGATTTTAGTCCCTGTGGTAAAGGCGACGCCGGCAGGATTAAACCAGGCCGCCGATGCATCATCGGCTACGGCGGTGAAGGCATTGCCCATACCGCTGGCACGAGCCGATTTATCACCAATGGCCAGGCCGCCGGCCCATGCCGCATGCGTCCACGACAGTAGCAGGATGGCCAGAGCAATGTTCCATCTTTTCATTTTATGTCCCTCAAAATAAGCAGTGCGGGCATGCTTAGTAAAATAATCAGTTGAATCAAGTCTCTGCAAACATGCCCCTCCATACTGTATCGGAGGTGCAGCTTTAGCCGCGCATGGTCATTAGTGGTTGCGCGGCTAAAAGCCGCACTTCGTACGCTCGTAGCGTACTACAATCAGCATGGTGCAAGTCCATGTCGGGGTATGCTATAGACCCCGTAGCCGAAAGAAACTGCGTCATCGTGAGGTGGGGTGGGGA
>JALUWF010000168.1 GCA_027019785.1 Mariprofundus sp.
TATATAAAGACAAAACCCTGTCTCTGGGGGCTGCGGCCCGGTTAAGCGGTTTACCGCTAACACAGTTTGTCGATCATCTGTCAGATCTTGGCGTTGACATTGTGCAGGTTAATGAAACAACCGAGCAGGAAATCAAGGATATTGGCGCTGGAAAACTCTCCGGGAAGCTTACTGATCATGGATGATTTTCTCGCCCGCAAGCAGGGCAAAATCAGTAGACGTGCACTTAACGGCCAAATACCTTTTTCAGGATACTGGTCGTGCGTTTGACCGGGTTTTTGCGAATGGCGGCCTCTTCCTCGGCCATGTAGCGAAAAATACCCGACATACCCAACTGTACGACATGCTGCGTCAGATTTGCTTTCACATCCGGCATAAACGGCAACGACTGATATTTCCCCATCACACTGTCGTAGGCCTGCACCGCGCCGGCCTGACTCAATGCTTTTTTAACAATCGGGCGCATCTCATCCGATAGCTGGGCGCTCATTTTTCCTTTGAAATATTGGGTGGCGGCATCATCCGGACCGTTCAATATTTTTTTTGCATCGGCGAAATTCATGCTCTTGATCGCATTGCCAAAGATCCGTTTGGCTTTGGGCGTAGCCATTTCGGCAGCGCGATTCAAACGTAGCTCAAGATCGTCCATCATCGAGCCCATGCCGACAGCCGACAGGGCCGACTTTACCGTTTGCATACTCTCCGGCAGCGAAATATGAATCTTCGGATCGGCATTGAAGCCATCTGTTTTTCCTAACCTTCCCACCACATTTTCCGACCCGACGCGCAGGGCGTCCTTGAGGCCGGCTATCATGTCCGAATTGCTCAGTCCCGCCACAGCGGGCAGCGCTGTTGCAGATATTTTGCCACCGCTGACGTTACCGAGCATACCGCCCACCTGATCCATCCAGCCAGCCGAGGCTGTGGTGGGAAGCAATAGAGCCGTGGCAATCATTGCAGTTTTCCAATGTATCAGTTTCATAACATAATCTCCGGAATAGCAACGCAAGTCACGTTGCAATGCAGCTAATCGCTTTTCGGGATATGATCGCCCGATGAATGACATTATGCAACTCTATCCGCCTCTGCAACAGCCGCGCGCACTAAGTGGACTCTATCTGGATTTAAACCTGCAGCGTCAGGCAGAGCCTGGCGACCTGCTCATCTATGCCAATTACATCGCCAGCGTGGATGGACGCATTGCCGTGCGTGAGCAAGGTTGCAACGACTTTGTCGTTCCTAAAGCGATCGCCAACCAGCGGGACTGGCGATTATATCAGGAGTTGGCGGCGCAAGCCGATGTGATGCTGACATCAGCTCGCTATTTTCGACAACTGGCGCAAGGTAGTGCACAGGATCTGTTACCAGTGGGCAAGCAAGCAGAATATGCCGACTTAACTGAATGGCGATTGCAACAGGGTATGAAAGCCCAGCCGAATGTTGTGATCATATCCAATTCACTGAATATCCCCACGGCAGCGCTGGATAACGTGCAGGATCGGCGCATCACCATTTGCACCAGTGACAGGGCCGATCACAGGCAGGTTGATCGGCTGACATCATTGGGGGTGGCTGTCTACATGGCAGGCCATGATCGTGTCGAAGGACTGCGTCTCAAACAGCTGCTCGTTTCCATGGGTTATCGCAGCGCCTACATGATTGCCGGCCCCGAAGTGCATCGCACACTCCTCGCGGATGGTGTACTGAATCAGCTTTTTTTGACCACCCGTCTGAACCTGCTCGGCTATGACGCATTTCATACTATCCTATCAGGCCAACTGGATCAGCCGGTCAGTTTACACCTTCAGCGCCTCTACCTGGATCAGGACAGCGCCAATCCGCAACTATTTGCACAATATAATACATTGCATCCGCGCTGAAACGCAGCCATATTAGCCGGCAAATCCGACCATGGATGGTCGAGTATGACAGGAGGCATGATGCTCAGGCAGTTAGGGCCGGCGCGGTTAGGGATTCTGGTGGCTGTTTTATACTGGCCGGCCGAAGCACTTATCCACGACTTTATATTCGAACAT
>JALUWF010000169.1 GCA_027019785.1 Mariprofundus sp.
TTCGGTGTTGCGCTTTAATTTTCGCGGCGTCGAGCAGTCGCAAGGCGAATGGGATGAGGGGCGAGGTGAAGCGGATGATGCGCGCGCTGCACTCGACTGGCTATATGCACGTCATCCACAATCGTCATTGTGGCTGGCAGGATTCTCATTTGGCTGTTATGCGGGCTTGCTGGCGGCCAGAAACGATGCGCGGGTTTCCCGTATGTTTGCCGTAGCCCCGGCAGTGAATTTGTGGCCATTTGCATTTATGCAGGGCGAGACACGACCCGTGACAGTAATTTCCGGTACGGCGGATGAGATTGTGCCGTTCGAGCAGGTGCGCACCAGCGTGCAGGGCGTTCCCAATATCCATTTTCACGCCATTGCGGGAGCCGGACACTTCTTTCCGAATCATATGGATCAGATGAGAGCGGCGCTGATGGCGGATGTGAGATGTGAGATGTGAGATGTGAGATGTGAGATGTGAGATGTGAGATGTGTGCGAGGGCGAACGACGCCCTTCTTCCACCTTACCTTTCACGCTTCACAACCATTTCAGTAATCAGTCTGTCCAGTTCATCCGGGTCGAACGGTTTGCTGATCAGTTTACTGTTTTCGACGCTGCGGGTGTTGTCGGTGACCAGCGAAGGGTCATAACCGGTGGCGTAGATCACCGGGATATCTGGTCTTAACTGGCGCATTTTCATGGATGCTTCCAGACCGTTCATGCGCGGCATGACCATATCAGTGATCACAATATCCCATTGATGCGGCTGCAGTTCAAAGATTTGGCAAGCCTGTTCCCCATCCATGGCCAGGGTGACGTGATAGCCCATGCACTCAAGCAGCTCTTTGGTCGGTTCCAGTACGCGCGCATCGTCATCCACAAGCAGAATATGGGCGGTGCAGCTGTGCTGAATATGGTCTGCCATTTCAATCACTGGCTTGGGGGTTAGTGTGGGCAGGAGCAGGTGAAAGCAGGTGCCGGCATTCGGTCTGCTTTCAACATCGATCATACCGTGATGATTGCGAACACAACCCATGGCCATGGCCAGCCCCAGTCCGCTGCCCAACTGTTTGGTAGAGAAAAACGGGTCGAAAATCTTGTCCGCCACATCGGTCGGCATGCCCTTGCCGTTATCGCGGATGGTAATATGGGCAAAATTTCCATGCCGCAGCACGGGATACTTCTGCAGCAGTTGCGCGTGTTTGGCGCTGTGGAATGGAAACAGTCCGATCTCAATACGGGCATGCTCCCGCCCCTGACAGGCGTCAACTGCATTTTGTACGATATTGAGCATCACCTGTTGCAACTGATTGGCATCACCCCGGAATGTGTAAGCGCCCGATTCAAAGTCCGGTATCAGTGCGATATTTTCGGGCACGGTATGTCGGGCCAGTTTGATGAATTCCTTAATAAACGAACCCAGCGGGAACTCTTTGGCATGATGCTCGCCCTGGCGGGCAAATGTCAGCAGTTGCGAGACAATTTCGGCAGCCTCCTGAGTGATCGCCTGCGCTTTTTTCATGCGTTCGGCGGTCTTGGGCAGGTTCGCCACTTCGCGCGAGGCCAGATACAGCTGGCCGACCAGACCTGCCAGCAAGTTATTGAAATCGTGGGCGATACCACCAACCAGCGTGATGAGAGCCTCCTGCTTCTGGGTGTGACGAAACTTCTCTTCCATGGCCAACTGACCGCTGATATCCTCCTGAATGATGATGTGATGGGTGATCTGTCCGCCCTCATCACTAATCGGGGCGATACTGATGGAGGCTGTAAAACTGCTGCCATCCTTACAGATGATATTCTGCCGCCCCTGCCATGTCTGGCCGTCATCCAGCAGTTTTTTCAGCTGTTTGGTGAATCCAGGCTGATTCTCTTCAAGCAGCGTATCGTAAATCATCCGCGTGCTGATATCGTTCTGGCTCCAGTTGGTCTGTTGGATAAATGCACGATTGATATAGGCGATATAGCCATCATGATCGGTGATGACAATCGCTTCTCCAGCCTGATCGATGGCTGCTGATAGTTGAAGTTTTTCTCTCTCGAGCGCTT
>JALUWF010000170.1 GCA_027019785.1 Mariprofundus sp.
CCTCGATAATAACCCTTAATGTGTTCGTATGCAGAAACTCACGGACGACCTTCGGCAGGGTAATCTGACCTTTGCTGGAAATTTTGGCAGTCTTTTCAAATGCAATCATATTTTACCTCACTACAATCCTTTACAAAATTATAATTCTTTACTTTCTATAAAGCAAGGTCTGCATTGTATCGGCGGCCTGTTTCATGGCAACGGCACCGCCAAACAGGTTTGCAATCTCCATGACATTGCCATGCTCGGAAATAGGAGCAACCTGCAAGGCATCGCGAATAACGAATTGCTTAGGCCCATAATCAGTATATTTCTCAAGCAGTGATTCAAGAATCTCCGTAGCATCGGAGACATACTGATCAAAAAAGTCCGGCGTGTTTTTCCGCAGATATTCCGCCCGCTCCCGTCTTGTTCAGATTTATTTACACTTTGGTAGTGACTTGGGTTTGGGCCGTTTATGCGGTTCCACAGGAACGGTTTTTGGCTCAGGCTTCCTTGTCGTGTGAGTCAGCATGCATTTTGTTTTCTCCGCCATTCAGTAAATATCAAATTATGAAAGCTTGGCACCATTATAACTTCGTTATTCTGGTGCCGTGAAGAAACGCTCTAACCAGCCTTGGCTAATGAGCATGCCTCACGTTCATACTCGACACACACCAGCACAACAGGGCGCTCAGAGGCTCCGTTGATGCGCACGATTTCTCCAGATAAACAACCCGCCATCAACCATTCAGTAAACTGGCGGTTTAGCCCGTGCATGACATAACCAAGCTTGCACCCATCAAGAGTCTCAACCCTGATAGCCTTCTGATCGTGCAGATTATCCGGCTCCGTACTGAAACGAACCATTTCACCAGGACTGGATACATCACCTTGATAACGATGGCCTGCCACCTCGACAATAAACTCTAAATGCGCAAAATTCAGAAAGACCGGAATAAACCGGAAACCATCACGCGGTAACGCGGCGCCTGTATAGCCCAGCAAGGCAAAATCAGAAATCTTATCTTTAAGGGTACGGTCGATATGCCAGTAGTCGAGATACTTGTCGAAATCCTCACGGCTGCGCGGTGGCAGACGGGTCGCAAAGCTTTCCATCACTCCCAGGCGATATGCTTCGTTGCAATCAGGAAAAGCCGGGTAGCCCTTGAACCCCTTTTCTCCGGCTATATCCAGATCTTCTCCCGGCAGATAACGAAGACAATAACCAGCCTTCTCGCGCGTCACCTGCCCGACAATATAACGGCTACGGCTCACAGGATCCTGCCACGACATCAGCAGGCTTTCCGGTTCAACAATGTGCTTTAGCTTACGCATTCAGCCTCTCCATCAGCATATCCCTACGCTCACACACCATGCGACATATAAACTCGGCTCTGTTTTCACTCAGGCGCTCCGGCATATCAAAATCGCACAACGGAAAAATCACGCTCCTGAATATTCCTGCCAGCAAGAAATATTGATGCCTGCTTATATTTTTCTGGATATACGTGCTTGATTTTCCAGATAGAAAAATAAACAAAGCTCATATAGAGCATGTGGTAAGCAAGAACGGCGAACTGGTATTTCTCATTATTATAATTGCTTTCAAAGGCTTCCCACAGGAACGAAATATACTCTGCCTCACCCTGACTTTGACAGTTCAAAGGGAGGTATTCATGAATTTGCTGTGGGTCAGCCATAACTATTCCGCATCGCCCCAAACACGGTTGATTGACTGCCTGATCTTTTCCTCGAAGATGCGGATCAGTTCCTTGTTGGAATCCACCAGCCTCTGCTCTGCCTGAATGGTTGAGACTATGGACTGTTGAGTCTCAATTGGAGGAACAGGAATCCGGGCAAACTTGAGACTTCGAATAGGAAGTTGTGGCTGGGCGGCGCCGGAAACAATAGCTTCTTTTTGTTCGAGGAAGTTTTCAGATTGAAAGAAAAGGAACAGATAGTGGCTTGAAAGCTTATTCAAGTTTGGCCGAAATATAAGCATACCGGAATTTATGCGAACGTGGTCAAAAGCTACAGATTCGTCATAGATAG
>JALUWF010000171.1 GCA_027019785.1 Mariprofundus sp.
GATCCCACTCTGCGGCTGCTGGAAATCGGGGATAGTCTGCGCTTGATGCTCTCCGATACCGTGGGCTTTGTGCAGGAGTTACCGCATGAACTGGTCGATGCATTCAAAGCCACGCTGGAAGAGGTAATCGAAGCAGATCTGATTCTGCATGTACGTGATGCGTCTGATCCGATGAAGGCGGAGCAGGCCAAAGTGGTACATGAAACACTGGAGCAGTTGGGACTGGTGGGTGATTTGGCACCACCGATTGTGGAAGTATTGAATAAAAAGGATTTGGCACCGGAGCTGGAGAGCTACCGCGCTGAAACCATTCACGGTAGTCGCGTGGCGATTTCCGCCATTACCGGTGAAGGTATGGATGATTTGGTAGCGTTGCTGACCGAGTGGCTCTGTCAGGAGATGCATGAACTGCATCTGAAGCTGGCATTGTCCGATGGCAGGGCATTGGCGTTCTGTTATCAGCATGGTTCGGTATTGAGTAAGCAGAGCGATGATGAAGTGATGGATGTGGTGGTGCGCATGAATCCGGTTGATGCGAATCGGTTTGGTGTTGTAGAAGGCATTCACCATTTGAGATGATTGAAGTCAACATGTTGAAGCGGAGAACATGAAAAAAGATCAACAGCGTGATTTATATATGCGCTTCCGGCCATGTCCGGTTTGAGGTAAGAAACTGAATCCAGGGCTCATCGGGACGTTGATATTCGGCCAGTTGTAGATCCAGCACGCGGAGGTCGGCATCGGAGATATCATGGCCTGATTGCTGCCGGCGGCGAATGTTATCTCTTAAAATATCGATCTTGATATCCAGCCAATAGAACTGCATCGGGACGGCGCACTCGCCGGCCAGCTCTTTCAACTGCCGACGTGAATCCGGATGCAGAAAGGTGGCATCGAGGATGACTGAAAAGCCAGCATTGAGGCAGATACGCGCAGCATCGAACATGGCGCTGTAGGTGCGGATGTGCATCGCCTGTCCGTATAAGTCCAAGTCGGAGGAGTTGGCGGCGATGCGTTTGCGGGTAGCGTCGCTGCGGATGATGATGGCGCGCTCCCTGCCGCAACCACGTAGCGCCAGATGGCTTTTGCCGCTGCCGGAGAGGCCGCCGATAGCGAACAGCGTCGGCGAACTCGTGCGGCAATAGGACGCCGCCAGTTCAAAGTAGCGCTGCGCTTCCTGCCACTGCGGCGATTGCTGCTGATTGGGCAGTTCGTCAGCGAGAATGCAGGCCACCTTGCCGCGAACGCCGGCCCGATAGAACAGATACAGCGGTAATAAATTCAGCCCGGCATAATCGCCGCTCTGTTCCAGGTAGCGGGAGAGAAAGCGCATACCCAGGTCAGGGCGTGCATGTGCATCGCAATCCATTACCAGGAAGGCAATATCGTTCATGGTGTCGATGATGCGGTAGGCGTCGTTGAATTCGATGCAGTCAAACAGGGTGGGGTGGTCGTCAATCAGGGTGATGTTTCTGAAATGGAGATCGCCATGGCAGTCGCGGACATGGCGATCGTGCTGCCGCTGCATCAGATCGGCTCGCTTCTCCCTGACCGTGCTATGGGTGAAGGCAGAGAGCGTTTGCAGTGTCGCCGGTGTAATAGCGAGTGGCTGATGCTCGGCGGCGACAGCCAGATTATTACGGATATGATGATCCAGCAGGGTGGCGTGGTCGATATCCGAACCGTTGTTGATTGCTGCACGGGCATGGAAACCGGCGACATCGCTCGCCAATACATCCATCCACTGCGGTTCCAGTTCATGGTGGGCCAGTTTTTGATCCAGCAGGTCTGCCTGATCGAACTGAACCATCTTCAGGCAGTAATCTACAATATCGCCCGGCCCGAGCAGGTTGAATGATTGTGCATGCTGATAAACCGGCAAGACATCGAGATAGAGGGCCGGCGCCAGACGGCGATTCAGCGTTAATTCCTGTTGGCAGAAATAGCGGCGCTTCTCCAGGGTGGAGAAATCCATAAAGCCGAAATCCACTGGCTTCTTGAATTTATAAGCCCATGCGCCGGTCAGAAACACCCACGATGCGTGGGTCTGGATCATCTCCACATGCTCGACAGGGTGGGGGTAGGCGTCAGGCCGGTAAAAAGCCTCAATATGCAACGGCATGTCCAGTTGTTTCACTATTTAACTCGGATGATTCATAAATACTGTTGAGTCCTCGCTTGTTCCTTTGGCCACAACAAATTTTTTGTAGGAGACTAATTAAACAGACTCCGGCATAAGCCGGAGTCTGTCATGTGGCGTATCAGCCGTGTTCGATAAACAGGCCCCGGTTGATATCACCGATACTGATGATGCCGGTTAGTCTGTCATCATCTACGACCGGAATGCGACGTAGATTTTTCAGCCCCATATAGGAGGCTGCTTTCAATACATACATGTCGGAATTGACTACCATGGGATTCGGCGTCATCACATCCTTGACTTTCATGCACATGACGCGTTTATAATTTTCTTCCATCTCTTCGAAATCACGAGCGCTTTTGGCATCGTGAATATATTCGCCGAAATTGGGATAGAGCGGCAACATGGTGTCGCGAATGGTGATAATGCCAATCAGTTTTTCTTCATCCTCATCATCGACCACCGGTAGCGAGCCGCAGCGGCGCATGACCATTTTTTGTGTTGCCTGATGCAGGGTATCGCCCGATTTACAGGTGAGACAGCCGCGTGACATTACTTCTGAAACTTTCATGTTTCCTCCTATGGTATGTGCCCCGTATTATTCACGAATACTGCCGCGCCCTTGCTTGTCTCTTTATCCACAGCGATTCGTGAATAATGCGGGGGTAATTGGCATATGCTTCAGCCCTGTTTCAAGGCGTATCGTAACATGGAAAGGGACGTTTGTGCAGTCGGGTGGAAATCAGAGCGGCAGCCAGTAGAAATGCGGCCGAGCACCAGAGGCAGCCGACCAGACCGAATTGTTGATAAATCAGGCCGGAGAGTACTGTGCCGGCCAGGCGACCGCCGGCATTGGCCATGTAGTAGAATCCGACATTCATCGCTACCTTGTCATGATCCGACCACGATACAATCAGATAGGAGTGCAGTGCTGAATTGATTGCAAACACAGCCCCGAACAGTGCCAGGCCGCCGACAACTATGATGGCAGTCCAGTGCTGTTGCCCTATATTTTCTTGCATCTTTTCCTGCAGCAGAAGCGCCATCAAGGCGGGTATGAACATCAGTGCGCCAGTCCATAACGCCGCCATGCGGGCGTCGGCGTCGCCTGATATGCGTGTGAGTATATTCGGTGCGACGGCCTGCACGATGCCGTAGCCGATGACCCATAGCGCAAAGAAACTGCCGACCTGCGTGAAACTCCAGCCCAGTTCAGATGCCAGAAATACCGGTAAACCGACCACGAACCAGACATCGCGTGCGCCGAACAAGAAAAATCGCGCAGCAGATAAGTAGTTTATTTCCGGTGATTTGGAGAATATTTCAGAGAATTTTGATTTGGCTTTGGCCTTGCCCATCTCGGATGGCAGCAGCAGCCAGGTGATGAGCAGAGCAACGGCCAGCATGACGGCCAGCAGCAGCAGTGCGCCCCGGAAGCCAATCCATGCCAGCAGTGCGCCCCCGACAAAGAATCCGGCTCCCTTGAGGGCATTCTTCGAGCCGGTTAAGAGAGCCACCCAGCGGAACAGTTTGGCATCGCGGTCTGATTCAATAATTGCCCCGCCATTTGATGTGCTGCCTGTCGGGACGAACAGTTTGACGCCCGCTTTGGCGCTCATTTTATTCAAATCCTTGGCAATGCCGGAGATCGCCTGTGCGGCCATCACAAAGGGCACACTTAACCATGTCACCGGTACGGTCAGCATCAGCAGCGCAGCGATTTGCAGCAGCATGCCGATGTGCATGGTTCGATTCAGGCCAATACGCGTGCCCAGCCAGCCGCCGACCAGGTTGGTGACAATGCCAAAAAATTCATAGAACAGAAATAGCATGGCGATTTCCAGCGGGGTATAGCCAAGCTGATAAAAATAGAGCACAACCAGCATGCGAATAGCGCCATCGGTGATGGTAAAAGCCCAGTATCCGCCGGTTATGGTCAGGTAGTTGCGGAAGTTCTGTTTCATCTCAGTTCAGACAAGTCATGACAGCGATGCCGCGACTGTCGCGGTCAGATCTATCATGCGGTTCACATAGCCCCATTCATTATCATACCAGGCATAGATTTTGACCTGAGTGCCGTTCACTACCATGGTCGAGGGCGCATCGATAATCGAGGAGCGAGGATCGTCCTTGTAGTCGGCGGAAACCAATGGTCTCGTTTCATAACCCAGAATGCCTTGCAGCGCGCCATCGGCGGCAGCTTCAAACAGGCTGTTGACCTCCTCGACCGTGGTTTCCCGTTCTGATTCAAAGACAAAATCAGTCAGTGAGGCATTGAGCAGGGGGATGCGTACGGCATGGCCGTTGAGTTTGCCACTCAGTTCGGGAAAAATATGGGTGATCGCTTTGGCCGAGCCGGTCGAGGTTGGAATCAGTGACTGGCCGCAGGCGCGCGCCCGGCGCAGATCCTTATGTCCCTTGTCCACAATCGTCTGCGTATTGGTAATATTGTGGATGGTAGTCATGCTGCCGTGTTTGATGCCGATTCCCTCATGCATCACTTTCACCACCGGTGCCAGACAGTTGGTGGTGCAGGATGCGGCAGTGAGCAGGTGGTTTGTAGCCGGATCGTACTGATCATCATTGACGCCATAGACGATATTCAGTGCACCCTGTACAGGTGCTGCCACAATCACCTTTTTGACGCCCTGATCGAAATAGGCCTGTAACTGTTCCATTTTGCGAAATCTGCCAGTTGCCTCGATCACGATATCGCAACCCGACCAGTCGGTATCGGGGATGTCCTGATGGGAGGAGTAGGCGAGCTTTTGGCCGTCCACACACAATATATTATCATCACCTGAGCAGTCATGCTGCCAGCGTCCATGCACCGAATCGAATGCAAGCAGATGCGCCGAGCCTGCGCTATCTGCGGCGATCTCGTTGATCTGTACGATATTAAAACCGCTACGCTCCCAGCCAGCCCGCAACCCCAATCGTCCCATACGTCCAAAGCCATTAATGCCAATTTTTATAGTCATATCACGCCTCTATTTATTGACTGCAGCAATCCACGGACGAATCCGGCTGACAATTTCTGTACGAATTCTTCTGAATGTTTTTATTGTTTCTGCTTCATCACCTTCAAATGCGGCCGGATCGTCGAACCCCCAGTGAATCCGTTGTGTATCACCCGGGAAAGTGGGGCAGGAATCTCTGGCTCTGTCACAAACTGTGATGATGTAATTAAACTGCTGGTCCAAAAAGGTGTCTAAGCTTTTGCTCTGAGCCTTCGATGCATCAATGTGCATCTCTTCCAGCACTTTAATCGTCAAAGGATGCACGCCGCGAGGACTTGTGCCGGCACTAAATACTTCAAAATTGTTGCCTCCTAGCGACCGCAAAATATGTTCAGCTATTTGTGAACGCACTGAATTCCCGCTGCAGAGGAATAGAACTTTAATTGCCATTATAATCTCCAATTATTATGCATTATTTATTCTCAATAGCGACGCAAGCCGCTTTGCAATTCCCAACTTTTGATGTAAGTACTATTGATTGCGCTCATACCAACCTTTACTACGATTGACGATAGATACAACTGACAACATGACTGGTACTTCAACGAGGACTCCGACCACTGTGGCCAGTGCAGCACCGGATTCAAAGCCGAACAGGGCGATAGCGGCGGCGACAGCCAGTTCAAAGAAATTCGATGCGCCGATGAGTGCTGATGGGCCTGCAATGCAGTGAGCCACCCCTAGCTTGCGATTGAGCCAATAAGCCAACATAGAATTGAAATAGACCTGAATCGTAATCGGGATCGCCAGCAACAGGATTACCAGCGGTTGCGCCAGAATCTGTTCTCCCTGGAAGCCAAATAGCAAAACGACCGTGACCAGCAGCGCCGCCATCGAAAAAGGATCCATCATGTGTAGCACGTCATCCAGTCTACCGTGAGATAGCAGTAAGTTGCGCAGGAAGTATGCGACTGCCACCGGAATCACGATATAGAGCAGTACGGAAAGAAATAGTGTATTCCACGGCACCGTGATTGAGGCTACGCCGAGTAGAAGACCGACAATCGGGGCGAATGCGAAGATCATGATGACATCATTCAAGGCCACCTGGCTCAATGTGAATTGTGGATGCCCGTCCACCAGTCGCGACCAGACAAATACCATTGCCGTGCACGGTGCTGCCGCCAACAGAATCAGGCCGGCGATATATTCAGGAATTTTATCGGCATCGAGCAGGGGAGCGAACAAGTGACCCAGAAACAGCCAACCCAGCAATGCCATTGAGAAAGGTTTGACCAGCCAGTTGATCGCCAGAGTCACTCCGATACCGCGGCGGTGATGCCACACTTCATGCAACGATGTGTAATCAATTTTGAGCAGCATGGGCAGGATCATCGCCCAAATCAGCAAAGCGACGGGCAGGTTGATCTGTGCAATCTCCATGTCTCCCAGCAGATGGAAGCCTGGCGCAAACCATGAACCCAGTGAGATACCGATGACAATAGAGAGAAACACCCACACAGTCAGATAACGTGCAAACAGCCCCAATGACTTTTTATTTTCGGATGACATACGCACCTCCAAACATAACCGCATTGTATCCGGATATCCGGATATAGTCAATATATTTATCAGGGTGGATAGCTCGTCTGGATCAAAGATGTCACAGCAAGGTCACACGCCTGTAATGAGGATGACATCAATAGCAAGCATGTTTCGTACTTGAAGGGGGTGAATTGTGTGACGTCGAACACTAACATATCAAAATATAAATATTTTCTAATAAATGTCTCATCTGTTTCTAATGCGAACACCCTAGCGTTCGCCTATCCAAAGCGGGAAAAGAGAACTCCCGCCACCCTTGAAGGAGGATGATATGAAAGAATTAATGTACACGAGCGTAGCTGCCATACTGACATTTTTTGCCACCACGGCTATCGGTGGATTGATCGCAACAGCGCACGCTTGATCGGGTCTGTATAAGACCGAAAAAAAATGAAGGAGAATAGATATGAACAGTATTAAACATCTGATGTATACACTGGCTGGCGGTACGCTGGCTTTCACGATAACGGTAGGCATTGCCCATGTTATCGAATCTGTGCAGGCCTAAACAACCTGTCAAAATTATTAAAATAAAAAGCGCTCCTTCGCAAGAAGGGGCGTTTTTTTGTTTTAACAGGAGATATTTTTTACCCGATTAAGATCTGCAGCCAGTACGGGTTCGATCCGGTTCAATGCGGCGAGCTCTTTGATGATGCCGGTGTAGGGGCTTTGATCGCCGATTGCCAAACGGTAGTGAATCCACAGTTTATCCCTTCGACCGATCACCAGCCCGGCATTGCGCAGGGTGCTTAAATGGCGGGAGATACTGCTTTGCGGCAAATCGAACACCTGCATAAAGTGACAGACGCATAATTCATCCTGTTGGGTCAGCAGGTGTACAATTCGCAACCTGATCGGGTCGGCCAGTGCTTTGAAAAAACTGACCGAGGGCATCGGCATATCTGTCTGCGGGGGCAGGGCGGTAGAATCTGGTTTGTGGTCTGTCATGTGGACTGTCATGCGATAATTGTGGCGAGTCGCTGCGTAGAATACAACTGCAAAAAAATTCACGAACGCATCAGGTATACCGAATAAGGTTAGATCGTGAGAGCGAAGCGAACCACGTTCTGAACCGTTTGTTGGACAAGCCCGAAATTGGAGCTTGACACAGCCCCCTGTAAATATCTTTTTTTGGTTCAGGATTTTGATTTAATTCGCGAATAAAGGCGGGAAATTTACTTCTTCTACCCACCGGAAAATGTAGAGTAACGTACAAGGATATACTTTCGGTCTACGCTACATTGTTCACATTAAAACGTATCCGTTCTCCGCGATAGCGGCTTCGTCCAACATGTGATATTGTAAATTGCTGCCAAATAAGCAGTTTTATTGCACTTCTACTGCATCATTGTTGTTCGGCAGTTTGAAGTTTTGCTGGCGGGTTTGCTTGACATACCATTCTGTTATTGTTCTTATCATCCTTCATTATTTTAACCATAAAGATGTTGACCGCATGCGCAAGGCTATGCATCTGAGAATTCAGCAAATGATGGGGGGGGTGAAAAAAATGGTATTGCCTTTTATGCCAATGTCAGCGGTGAAGTGTGAGTGCCGATTGCCGCAACCCAGGCAATTGAGTGAATTAGCAAGCCTGTTGACAGCATACCGATGCATTTAAAACATCAGCGCCAGCTTATTCAGTCGGGTATACTGACCGAGGCTCAGGTTCTTGAGGCTGAAGAGATAACGCTGTCCAAAAAGATATCGCTGCTGCTGGCATTATTGGAACTGGATAGTGTGGATGATCAGGCATTACTGGACGCGCTGTCCAGAATCTATAAAACAGCCTATCTCGATATCAGCAATATCAGGGTTGATGATGCCTTGCTGACGATGTGTCCTGAAAAAATGTGCCGGGACTATGTTTTTATTCCTGTCAGTTACAATGAAACGGATGTCGTGATTGCCACGGCCACGCCGCTCGATGTGAATATGCTCGATGTGCTCGGCTTCAAGCTGGGCAAACGTATTATTCCGCGTTTTGCCCGACCCGATTATATTCAGCGCAAAATAAGCGATTTGTATCAGGACAGTGACAGCGATTTTAATGCAGCTGTCGAAGGGCTGGATGACGAACATGCCCTGACCCAGGAAATGAACACACCCCAGGATAGCGCTAATCTGGATGAGTTAAAGCGTGGCGCGGAGGACTCGCCGATTATAAAACTGGTCAACGGGGTGATTGTGCAGGCCATGAAGATCGGCTCCTCGGATATTCATATCGAGGCAGGCGAGAGACAGAGTGTCGTACGTCTGCGTGTTGATGGGCGACTCAGGCCGATGCTACGCTTTCCGGTTAAAGCGCATCCGCTGGTGGTTTCCAGAATCAAGATTATGTCCAGACTCGATATTTCCAACTCCCGAACCCCGCAGGACGGACGGGCGCGTGTGAAGCTGTGGGGCAAGAGCTACGATATGCGTATTTCCACCTTGCCGGCCATGCATGGTGAAAAAGTGGTGATGCGTATTCTGGATAAGGGAGGACTGGCCCTGAATCTGGATGTGTTGTGCTTTGAAGAGATCGCCTACAAACGTATTCGCCAGTGTATCAGTCAATCGACAGGCGCTGTGCTGGTCACCGGGCCGACAGGCAGTGGCAAGACAACTACATTGTACTCATTTTTGCACCATATCAATGATGATGAAATGAATCTGATCACCATTGAAGATCCGATCGAGTTCCAGATTGCCGGTATCAATCAGGTACAGGTGAATCCAAAAGCCGGTATGACCTTTTCCACTGTGCTGCGTTCCATCCTGCGTCAGGATCCGGATGTCGTAATGGTGGGCGAGATCCGTGATGAGGAGACGGCCGAGATCGCTCTGCATGCCGCCCAGACCGGTCACCTGGTATTTTCAACCCTGCATACCAACGATGCGCCCTCCACCGTGACCCGATTGCTTGATATGGGCATTGATCCGTCCATGTTGGCCTCGTCGCTCAATCTGATTGTGGCGCAGCGACTGGTGCGTCGCCTGTGCCCGAAATGCAGGCGAGAAGAAAAACCGGATTCCGAGCTGGCTGAACGGCTGGGAATACCCGACAGTATTCTCCTGTATGAAAAAACCGGCTGTAAACATTGCATGAATATCGGTTATAAGGGACGTATGGGCATTCATGAGGTGATGTATATCAATGATCGCATGCGCAAGCTGATTAGTAGAGGCGCAACGGATCGCGAGCTGATGCAGGCGGCTAGAGAAGAGGATATGTTAACACTGTTTGAAGACGGGCTGTCGAAGGCGCTGGCCGGGCAGACCAGCTTGCAGGAGGTGATGCGCGTATGTACCGTTCCGGAAGGATTTCTGCTGCATGAACACCTGGATGAGAACTTGCAAATATTAAGTTACGGCGAAGTGCAACGACGCCGTGACAAGGCGCATGCCCAACACGCAATCAGCACAGAGCAGCAAACAGTACTTGTCGTGGATGACTCGAGCAGCGTACGCAATCTGGTCGAGTTTATACTGGATGCGGATGGTTACAGGGTGATCCAGGCCGAAGATGGGCAACAGGCGTGGAATTTACTACAACGGTTGAAACCCGATCTGGTGCTTACCGATTGTGAAATGCCGAATATATCGGGTATGGAATTGCTGAAACATATGCGGGAACAGGAGCGTTTTGACAATGTGCCTGTCATTATGCTGACAGGGCGCAGAAGTGAGGAAGATGAAGTGATGGGGCTCAAAGCTGGCGCTGATGATTATATCACCAAACCTGTTGAACCGTTGAAGCTGCAGGCCAGGATAAGAAAAACACTGGGATTGTATGCGCATTTGTCATCCGGCAAGAGGAAATTGCATTGATGGCCTCGATGATGGATACAGAGTCTTGCTGGATGCCGATGAAAAACCTTCCATCGAATGAAACCATCTGCATTTTATATTGACTTGCCGTACCACTTGACACACTGTTTGTGGCGTAAACGCGCATGGATTTATTTAGACAGGAGATTATTATGGTGTCCGGAAATAATCAGGACATGATCATTGCATCGATCAGAAAAACGCAGGAAAACATAGCGGTAATCACCGGTGTTATGATTACATTGATGCTGATCATCTATTTCTTTTCCTACGCTCAATTGGCAGATCGGGGGCTTTCAGGCGCGCTCTGGGTTATGGCGGCTTCAACCGTTTTCATGGTGCTGATTCTGTTCCGTCTCAAACCGGTATCTTTCTTTCTCGCAAGACTATGGCTTGGCCGCAGAGCAGGTTATAAAGATGCATTCGCTGTGATTGTAGCTGACAATGTTGAGGTTTGAATATGCGGAGGAATTATTGCGCTTTATATTTATCAACGTAACCCTAGCCTTCGTTGCCATGAACCAGAATATGTAGGGTGTCCGTAAAAATATAATAAGATGGAGATTGTTACGTGAAATGGTGGATGTGTTAAAAAAGGTGAAGTTGTAGGCAAGGATGGCACACACATCCATTTCGGTAAGGGACAGGAAAAGACCGAGCTTAAATTAGCCTCGGGCGCGCATACGCTGAGCTTGCAGTTTGCTGATGGCCATCATATATCTTATGGTCATAAATGGTGTAAAACAATTCATATCAACGTGAAATGAATCCTATTGAAAAAAACATCTGCATAAAAATATTTTAATTTCAGTTTCACTTACAGGTCACAGCTCAGTTTCAAGAGTGCACCTGTCTGATGTTTCCCCTCCACCTCTTTTCATCAGGCAACACCTAAAGGCTCTGTAACCACAGAGCCTTTCCCGTGGGTGATGTAGATGAATGAAATCAGATGTATAAGAGGGGGAATGGTTGCACGATGCCTGTTTAATATGATTATTGATTATAAAAATTAATCATTAAAGGATATGTTTATGAACTCTGCTGAACGTAGAAGTGTATTCTCACTGGCCGGCATCTATAGCCTGCGCATGCTTGGTCTGTTTCTGATTTTGCCCGTCTTTGCGCTGTATGCCGATCATCTCGAC
>JALUWF010000172.1 GCA_027019785.1 Mariprofundus sp.
CAGATGGGAGTCACAGCGTTTGACATCAATCCAACCACTCCTATAATGCGCCGCCCTTGCAAGGCAAACTCCCTGTATTCACAGTATATGGAAGCGCTGCCAGAACCACTGCAAAGATGGAGTAGTTATGTCTACCTGGACTGTTCGCCCCGGCGATATTGAACGTAAATGGTTTATTGTTGATGCCAATAATCTGGTGCTTGGCCGTCTGGCTACGCAGATTGCCACCGTACTGCGCGGCAAACATCGCCCTGAGTTTACCCCGCATGCAGACTGCGGAGACCATGTGATTGTGATCAATGCAGAAAAGATTCGTGTTACCGGCAATAAGGAAAGTGATAAAGTATATTATCATCACACTCGCTTCGCCGGTGGTCTGAAGAGCATCACGCTGGAAAAGCAGCGCGAAAAACATCCGGAGCGCATCATCGAAGCCGCCGTCAAGGGCATGATGCCAAAAGGCCCGCTGGGTCGTTCCATGCTAAAAAAGCTGAAGGTCTATGCCGGTAGTGAGCATCCGCACACCGCCCAGCAACCTGAAGCAATGCAGCTTTAAGCAATAAAACAGAATGAAGGGATAATACAATGGCAGAAACAGTTTATCGCGGCACTGGCCGCCGCAAAAGTAGCGTGGCCCGCGTCATGATCCAGTCCGGCAATGGCCGTATTATGGTCAATGGACGTGAAGTGGAAAATTATTTTCCGGTTGAAATTATTCGTCAGCAGGCCCTGTTGCCTCTGAAAGAGGCTCAGCTCTCTGGTCGCATTGATGTTCGCGTCAATGTCTTCGGTGGCGGCGTTTCCGGTCAGGCCGGAGCCCTACGCCACGGCCTGGCTCGCGCACTGCTGGCCTATGATTCCGGTCTGCGTCCGGCGCTGAAAGCTGCCGGCTTCCTGACTCGCGACGCCCGCAAGGTTGAACGTAAAAAGGCAGGCCTCAAGAAAGCCCGTCGCGCTCCACAGTTCTCCAAGCGTTAAGCTTCTATATTCCGCAAAAAAGGAAGGCATCATGCCTTCCTTTTTTTATGCCCGCAGCCAATAGCTAATGGTTAGTTAGCCAATACTTGGCAACGGCCCGGTAAGCGATAGGCTTTGCCTTCGACTTTCTAACGCGCATGGAGTCTTCCACCCTGTGATATAAAATTGTATCACTGTGTGGAAAATTCATGCGGGCGCGTTTTTTATTCCATGTTAAATTCCATGAAACGGAGTATCCATTTGACAACATCGAAGTTCGAACCCGAACGATTTCGTAGCCCGGCATACCTGAATGTATTGGATCACACGGCAGCAACTGATAAACTGTTCATCAGCGCTGCATGCATGTACTGCCTCAAACATGAGGCGGAAAAAGGCTTTCCGCTGGAAATTTGCGGCCTGCTTGTTGGCAAATCAAGCATAGACGGATGGCATGTGAATAGCGTGCATCCGGTCGCCAACCTGAATACCGATCGATCCGCCGATCGCTTCGAGCTTGACCCGGTCGGTTATCAACGTATCGACCGCGAATTGCGCGGCTCTGGCAATGAAATTATCGGCGTTTATCATTCACACCCCGACTGCCCTGCAAAACCATCCCCGACCGACCTGAACAGCGCCTGGGAAGGGTTTGCCTACCCCATTATCAGCGTCTGCGCCGGAGCAGCGACAGACTTGCTCTGCTGGACTGTCAACGCATCAGGCGATGCCTTCATGGCGATCAGTATTGAGGAAACAGTTTGATGAAGAATCATATCCCGTATCCGGCGCTTCATATGAAAAAAACCATGCGCGTTAGCGCCATGTTCGCCATCATGCTGGCCGTCTCCGCATGCGGCGTGCATACGCCTCCATTGCATCAGAAACCAACCCGACCAAACACTGTAGTGCACAGATCATCCCAACAGCACTCCTCCAGACAGATGAAGTCGCTGGACAATTTGAGTCCCGGCTTTCTGTTTTTGGCCGCTGACAAAGCATTGAAAGACGGCAACCATGCACTCGCCATTCAATTCCTCGAGGCACTGGTCAAAAAAGACCCGCAAGCCATTGACCCGCACATCCAATTGACCCGGCTGCTGCTGAAATTCGGCCAATCTAAAAAAGCGGCGAAGCATTTGAATGCGCTGCTGACTTCGCCGGGGCTAACACCTGCACAACGTCAACAACTGCAACTGGCACGTATTCGGCTGTATCTGGAACAGGGGCAGACAGACAAGGCGCTGCAGGCCACCAACAGCTTTCTAAAAACGCACCCAACCCATATTATGGGACGTAATATACAAGCCAAAATATTGGCCCGCGAAAAACGCTATAACGAAGCCCTGAGCGCCATCGCGGCGGCAATCCGAATAAAAGAGTTGCCTGAGTTCAGGCTCCTGCAGGCACAACTGCTGATCGAAAGTGGTGATCTCATCATGGCCAGAAAAGCACTGCTGCGTATGCGGCAGCTGATACCTGATGATGAAGCACCGGTTCTGTTGCTCAGCACTCTGGCGATCAAACGAAACCATGCTGATAAAGCAAAAAAACTGTTGCGCGCTTTCATCGCTAAACACCCCGGCGCACTGCGCATAAACCTTGCTCTGGGCAGACTGCTGATCCAGCAAAAACAGCTGTTCGATGCCATTATGGTCTTCCGTCATATTGCCAAAATTTCGGGCGACAATCCCGCCATTCTGAGACAGTTGGGCATGTTGTATTTTCAGAACAAAGACTATGCTGAAGCAGAGAAAACCTTCCGCCGACTGGTTGCTGCTCATCCCGATGATATGAGCCGTTTTTATCTTGCCGCTAGCCTGGAAGCGCAAGGCAAGAGCGCCGAAGCGGAAAAACTCTATGCCCTGATTGATCATGCTTCCGCCATGGCCATAGAGGCGCAGGTGCGCCTGGCCGCTATCGAGATCAACCATGATGAGCTGGAAAAAGCCAGCCAGCGTTTGCAGCAGGTAATCAAGGAGAAACCCGTCCATCTGGATGCCTACCTGATGCTCTCTTCCATTCGCTTAAACCAGAAACAGTATCAAAAACTGCTCGATGAAACAGCAGCATTAGTGAGCATTAGCAAGCTGCCGCCGCAAATTTTATTCAACCGAGCTGTGGCCTTTGAACATTTCAAACGCTATGAGCAGTCCGACGCCATGCTCAATCGCATTATCAAGCGTAATCCGAACCATTCGGAGGCGTTGAATTTTCTGGGTTACTCCTACGCCATGCGGGGCATCCACCTAAACCAGGCCAGGGTTTTAATTCAGCGCGCCCTGATTCAAAAACCGAACGATGGTTATTATCTGGATTCGCTGGCCTGGGCCTATTACAAAAGCGGTAATTATGCCAAAGCGGCACGGACACAACGCCTTGCACTGAAACAGGTGCCCGACGATACAGTCATGCATGAACACTATGGTGATATCCTGTGGAGGAGCGGCGACCTGAAAGGCGCACGAAAGGCATGGCAACAAGCCATCGACATGAAATCCGAACACCCTGAAGCATTACGGAAAAAGATTACATCGGGCCTGAAACCAGCCGAATGAACCAACACGTTCGATCATGCTGTTTTCAGGTACTGTGCATGGCGGTAATACTGATATTAGCCGGCTGCGCCACTGACCACAGTGTACGCGTAGCTGAACAAGTATCCATTGGCCCCTACCCCGCATTCACCGGACGGCTGATTGTTATTGAACCGACAAAACGCTGGCAAGTATTACTAACATGGCGGGCGAGCACGCCCGACCACGGCTGGTTACGCATCACCCATGCCGCCACCAACACCATCATAGAACTGCGCTGGCAGGGCAACACGATGGAGCTACGCGATAATCGACAACCGGTCTGGCATCCGGTTGGTCGCGCCCGACTCTCCGAGCATGGCATTGTCATAGCACCGCAGGAGCTGGCTGCTATCCTGCTCGGACAGATGCCTGCGCATTTCCACAAAATATCGGACAACCGCTGGAAAAGCACCAGCAGCGGCGCACCGATCCGGCTGCAATGGATGCAGCAGTCCCACAAGCTGATCATGTCTGATATAAAACACGGACGCAAAGCCACACTGATTATCCAGCCAGGGCACTAGAGTTACTATGATTCAAACCTTTCCTGCGCCGGCAAAAATCAATCTGTATTTGCGTATCACGCGCATCCGCCCGGATGGCATGCATGAACTGGATACCGCGTTTGCTTATACCGATCTGTGCGACAGGTTAACCCTGTCACTGGCAGATCATATTCAGGTGGAGTGCTCGCAAGCGCACCTCTCCGGCGATAAAAATCTGGTACATCAGCTGCTTGTCGCTTTCAAGGAAAAGCAGGATGTCCGACAGGGTTTGTCCGTACACATTGAAAAACATATACCGGAGCAGGCCGGACTGGGGGGTGGCTCATCCGATGCGGCCACCGCATTAATGGCAGCCAATCGGCTCTGGGACATCAACGCCGACACAGCGGAACTCATCGATTTTGCCACGCCGTTCGGAGCAGATATTCCCTGTTTTCTGTATGGCCGCGCCAGTGTGGCACACGGTATCGGCGAACAGATGCAGAACTACCCCCAACCATTGCCCGACCAAGCCTTGTTACTGACTCGTCCCGCCGCCGGTCTGTCCACACGAGCAGTATTCCACCATTTCGATGCATCGCACAACTTTGATCGTACATTGACCGCTCCCGAGGCGCTGGATACCATCCGCCGCGATTCGCCACAGCTTGCCGACAATGACCTCGAAGCAAGCGCCTGTAGCTTGAACCCGGATGTCGCTGAATTGCTTCAGGGGCTGAGTCAGCATTCGAATCATGTTTGGATGAGTGGTAGTGGTTCGGCCTGTATTGCGCTGTTTGAGCAGCAAGCCGAAGCGACTAACGTAGCCACACTGTTGCAACAGCAACAGTTGGCTAACTGGTCGCATGTCGGACGCATGACGCGTTCGCATCCGATGTTAGAAAATTGGGACGTAGCCAAGCGGTAAGGCAGCGGGTTTTGATCCCGTCATGCGCAGGTTCGAATCCTGCCGTCCCAGCCAGCCATGCCTGCCACCGTAACGACGCTGGCAGGCATACAAATCGGATGCTACCCGCATCCTCAGGAGGGAACTGAGATGTTCCATCAAAAAATGCGGCTGTTTTCAGGCACATCGAATCCGACTCTGGCACAGGAAATATGCGATCATATTGGCCATCCGAAGGGCGATCTCTACTTCCAACGCTTCTCTGATGGCGAAATCTTCCTGCAAATCCGTGAGACCATTCGCGGGCAGGACGCATTTTTTATCCAGAGCACCAGTAAACCGGCCAATGCCAATCTGATGGAGTTGCTAATTTTCATTGACGCGGCCAAACGTGCTTCGACGCGCAACATATGCGCTGTCATTCCCTATTTCGGTTATGCCCGGCAGGATCGCAAGAGTGCCGGTCGTACGCCGATCTCGGCCAAGCTGGTAGCTGACCTGATCACCCGCGCCGGCGCTACCCGGGTGCTGACGCTCGATCTGCATGCCACCCAGATTCAGGGCTTCTTTGATATTCCGGTGGACAATATCTTCGCCATTCCGCTGTTTGCCAAAGATATTGAAGAGCGCAACAGCATGGATGATATGATGATTGTATCACCCGATGTCGGCGGTGTGGTGCGCGCCCGTGCGCTGGCCAACCGTCTGCATGTGGATATGGCCATTGTAGACAAACGCAGGCCAGCTCCAAATGTCGCCAAGGTGATGAACATCATCGGTGAAGTCAGCGGTAAACACTGCATCCTGATTGATGACATGGTGGATACTGCCGGCACGCTGTGCAGTGCAACGGAAGCGCTGCTGGATCGTGGTGCGACCAAGGTCAGCGCCTATGCCTCACACGGTGTGCTCTCCGGCCCTGCCGCCAAACGGCTGGCCGATTCCAACCTGTTTGAACTGGTCATCAGCGACAGCATTGCACAACCGAAAAAGGTGATGAAGTCTGGCAAGGTGCGCATCATCTCCATCGCCCCGTTGATGGGTGAAGCCATCACCCGCATCTACGATGGCCGCTCCATCTCGAGCCTCTACGAGTAACGCTCCGATATCTGCCCACGCTTCGGCACACGATAGGTGGGTAAACCCACGCCTGCAAAGACGATAGAAAATTTCGACTGCCTGGATCAGCATCCAACTCCACGCACCCATCCATAGCGCCATGTTGGACTTTTTTCATTGGCTGCCTAGAGTGCGCGCCCGCGTCGAAAAAGCCAGACAAGGCTGATGAATTGACGCACGCCGTGACGGGATAACCCGACGGTGCATTTTACTGGAGGATATACGATGACTGATTATATTATCGAAGCAGAGCTTCGTGAAGAAACTGGCCGGGCTGCCACGCGCCGTCTGCGCCGCGCTGGCAAATTGCCGGGCATTATTTATGGCGGCGGCAAGCCTGATCTGGCCATTACCATGGACTACAATACCGTGTCCAAGCTGCTCAATGAAGAACAATTTCATACATCCATACTGGAAGTGAACGTGAAAGGCGCACGCGGAAAAAATGGTGTGCTGCTCAAAGATTCCCAGTGGGATCCGGTGATGGATACCGCTACTCACCTTGATTTTTTCCGCGTATCCGCCAGTGATGCGATCACCATGGATGTGCCGGTGGTGATTCTCAACGCCGATAAATGCCCGGGCGTCGTACAGGGCGGTCTGATCGACGTTATCCGTCACTCACTGGAAGTGACTTGCCGTGCCGATTCGATTCCGGATCAGATCGAAGTGAATTGCGCCGATATGGAAATTGGCGACACCGTTCATATTGATGATATCACCCTGCCAGAAGGCGCTGAAGTGCAGCATGATGTCAACTTTACCGTACTGAACCTGTCGGCCACCAAGGCCGGTACTGATGCTGACGATGTCGTAGAAGGCGATGATGCTGCCGTTGCTGAAGAAGGCGAAGCCGCCGAGTAAATCGGTCAGGATTTGTAAGTTACGATGAAGCTGCTTGTCGGCCTGGGTAATCCGGGCAACAAGTATGAGGAAACACGCCATAATGTCGGCTTTCGTTTTCTCGATTTGCTGGCTGAATCCGAGGGGATTTGCTTTGCCGCAGCCCCTCGTTTTCGTGCTGAAACAGCCAGTTGGGAATCGCCCGCCGGGCGCATCCTGCTGGTGAAACCGCAAACATTTATGAATAACAGTGGTGAAGCGGTTGGCGCGCTGGCGCGTTATTACCAGGTGGAAGAGCAGAGCATCATCGTCGTATACGATGATCTTGATCTGCCGGTTGGCAAACTGCGCATTAAAACAGGCGGCGGTCATGGCGGACATAATGGCCTGCGTTCGATTCATGCCCATGTGCCAAGCACCGATTATGTACGTGTGAAAATTGGTATCGGGCGACCGCCACATGGCGATATCACCGCCTGGGTGCTGGGTCGCGCCGACGAAGGCGACCGGGCCGATGAAGCGCGTATCTTTGCTGTGCTGATGGATGAACTGGATAACCTGCTTTCCGGCCACACAGATACGGCAGCCAATCGCATTCATTTGGCGCTGCAAACAAAAAAATAACCATTCTACCGCAGAGGACGCAGAGGAAAGAAAAAACGGAAGGAACTTAGATTGGTGGGACAGGCAACCATCGTTTGTAGATCTGTACATTCTTTTCGTTTTTACCTCTGCGTCCTCCGCGTCCTCTGCGGTGAAAATATGAGGTAAAAACTATGGCACTGAGTATTGGAATTGTAGGATTGCCCAATGTGGGCAAATCAACCCTGTTTAACGCCCTGAATGGAGGCGGAGCAGAAGCGGCCAATTATCCCTTTTGCACCATCGATCCAAATGTCGGCATCGTCAAAGTCCCGGATCAGCGCATGGATGCGCTGGCTAAAATCGTCAACCCGCAAGCCATGCAACATGCCGTGGTAGAGTTTGTTGATATTGCCGGACTCGTGGCCGGCGCTGCATCTGGTGAAGGACTGGGCAATAAATTCCTGGCCAATATTCGCGAGTGCTCGGCGATTGCGCATGTGGTACGCTGTTTCGAAGATGAAAATGTCACCCATGTATCGGGCAAGATTGACCCCCTCTCAGACATTGAGGTAATTGATACCGAGCTGATGCTCAAGGACATGGAAACCGTCGAGAAGGCGATCATGCGCACCGAAAAGCAGTGCAAAACCGGTGATAAGGAAGCCAAAGCCCTGTTAGAACTGCAGCAGAAAGTGCTTAAAGGGCTGGAAGATGGCACCACCGTTCGGCGTCAGAAACTGAATGAAGATGAACAGGATAAACTCAAAGATTTGTGGCTACTGACCGGCAAACCAGTCATCTATATTACCAATGTTGATGATGGCTCGCTGCCGGACGGCAATGCCTATGTCGAGCAGGTGCGTGCATTTGCCGATCAGGAAGGTGCGCGCGTGGCCATCGTATCTGCCCAGATTGAGTCGGAACTGGTGGAGATGGATACAGAATCACAAGCAGAATTTCTGTCCGACCTTGGGCTTACCGAGCCGGGGTTGAATACAGTCATTCGTGAAGCCTACGCGCTGCTGGATCTGATTTCCTATTTTACGGCGGGCGTGAAGGAAGTGCGTGCCTGGACCATTCATCATGGCGATACCGCGCCAAAAGCGGCCGCTGTCATTCACAATGATTTCGAAAAAGGTTTCATCCGTGCTGAAACTATCGCCTATGAAGATTTCGTAACCCTCGGCGGGGAAGCCAAAGCCAAAGAGGCCGGCAAGATGCGCTTGGAGGGCAAGGAATATATCGTACAGAATGGCGATGTGCTGCATTTCCGCTTTAACGTGTAACATGATGACTTCATACGAAGTCATCAGAGTGCCCATGGATGGGCGCGCAAATACATGGATTTCATTCAACTTGTGTACTTCACGCCTCAGCTGAGGAATAATTACGCCAATATCGTTATATAGGGGAGATGAATCTTGGACATTAGTAAAATACCGGTAGGGAATAACCCGCCTGAAGATATCAACGTCATTATCGAAGTACCGCAGCATGCTGATCCGGTCAAATATGAACTGGATAAGGATTCCCGCGCATTTTTTGTCGATCGTTTTATGCATACATCCATGCACTATCCGTGCAATTATGGCTTCGTACCCAATACACTCTCCGAAGACGGCGACCCTGTGGATGTGATGGTCATTTCAAAATTTTCACTGATTACCGGCTGCGTCATCAACTGTCGCCCGGTTGCCGTATTGCACATGGAAGATGAAAAAGGCATGGATGCCAAAGTACTTGCTGTACCGTCCAGCCAGTTAAAACCATCCTTTAATAATGTCACCGGGCTGGATGACGTGGATGACTTCCTGCTCAATCAGATATCCCATTTCTTCGAACACTATAAGGATCTTGAGCCCAATAAATGGGTCAAGGTGTCCGGCTGGGGCGAGGCGAATGCCGCCAAAAAAGAGGTCATGGATTCAGTGACCCGCTATCAAGCCGATTCTTGATATCACTAAAACAAAAAAAGCGGTTGATTTATCAGCCGCTTTTTTATTTTAGTATTGGAGTAGTTACATGCAAATGAACATGATTCCCCCCATTTTCGGCATCATTGGTCTGATGGTTGCTTTTATGCTGTATCAAGCCGTAAAAAAATACCCGGCTGGGTCAAGTAAAGTCATTACGATCGGCGAAGCTATTCATCTTGGCGCCATGGTATTCATGAAGCGTGAATACTCAATTCTGGCCCTGTTTGTGATTATTGTCGCCGTGCTGCTATCGCTGTCGCTGGGCATGCATACTACGATCGCCTTTCTGGTCGGCTCCATCTCTTCTGCCATCGCCGGTTATCTGGGTATGTTCGCTGCTACCAAGGCCAATGTGCGTACCGCCACGGCGGCTCAGGATCATGGCGCAGCCACGGCATTGACTGTCGCCTTCTTCGGCGGCTCGGTGATGGGATTGACTGTCGCTTCACTCGGCCTGCTGGGGCTGGGCACCCTCTACCTCTTTTTCGGCGGTGACCCGGAAACGGCTCACGCCATTCACGGTTTTGGCATGGGCGCTTCATCGGTCGCCCTATTTTCCCGTGTCGGCGGTGGTATTTTCACCAAGAGCGCCGATGTCGGTGCGGATCTGGTTGGCAAGATCGAGGCCGGCATCCCCGAGGATGATCCACGCAATCCCGGCGTTATTGCCGATAACGTAGGCGACAATGTCGGTGATGTGGCCGGCATGGGCTC
Source organism: Mariprofundus sp. (assembly GCA_027019785.1). Taxonomy (GTDB): domain Bacteria; phylum Pseudomonadota; class Zetaproteobacteria; order Mariprofundales; family Mariprofundaceae; genus Mariprofundus. Next base: position 10,166 of record JALUWF010000172.1, read on the forward strand.
AGATATTTTTGAATCCTATTGCGGCGCCATGATTGCCACCATCGCCATCGCCTCAACCATGACCGCTGATGCACTCAGCACGCTGGGGCAACAGTCAGCGCTGATGTTTCTGCCACTTGTACTGGCATCGCTCGGCCTGATCTGTTCTGTGCTGGGCATTATGATGGTTAAGGCATCCGCCGGCAAAGAACCGGCAGTAGCGCTGCGTATCGGCACCATGGGCGCATCGGTGCTGTTTATTATCGCCGCTTACTTTGTCATTGGCGCAGTTCACATCAACCCTTCGGTCTGGGGCGCCATGATTGCCGGCGCCATTGGCGGCATTATTATCGGTATCGTCACTGAATATTATACTGGCGGAAAACCGGTGCGCGATATTGCAAAAGCTGGCGAAACAGGCCCCGCCACAGTGATGATTGCAGGGTTGGCTCTTGGCATGGAATCCGTGGTGATTCCTATCCTGACGATCGCGGCCATTATTTATGTATCCACCTCCCTGGCCGGCATCTATGGCGTAGGCGTTGCCGCAGTCGGCATGCTGGCCACAGTTGGCATTACCATGTCTATCGATGCCTATGGTCCGGTAGCGGATAACGCCGGCGGTATTGCCGAGATGGCCGGCATGGGGGAGCAGACGCGCCAGATCACCGATTCGCTCGATGAGTTGGGTAATACCACGGCTGCCATTGGCAAGGGTTTTGCCATTGGCGCAGCAGCGTTGGCGGCGCTGGCCATTATCTCCGCCTTTGTACAGACGGTATCACAGCATCAGGCTGGTTTTTCCCTGAATCTGAGTGAGCCGTTGGTGCTGATCGGGCTGTTTATCGGTGGCATCTTCCCTTTTTTAGTTGCAGCGCTCACCATGACTGCCGTGGGTGATGCAGCCTTTGAAATGATCAAGGAAATTCGTCGCCAGTTCCGTGAAATCCCGGGCCTGATGGAGGGGAAGGCGGAACCGGATAATGCCAAATGCGTGGAGATTGCCACCACAGCCGCCCTGAAAAAAATGGTCTTGCCGGGTGTGATGGCGATGGCTGCCCCTGTCGTGGTGGGTTTCGGGCTCGGCCCGCAGGCTCTCGGCGGCATGCTGGCTGGCGCACTGGTCTGTTGCGTATTGATGGCGCTGATGATGGCAAATGCGGGAGGCGCCTGGGATAATGCCAAAAAACATGTCGAAAAAGGTAACCATGGTGGCAAGGGTTCCGACGTACACAAAGCGGTAGTGGTAGGCGATACTGTTGGCGACCCGTTCAAGGATACGTCAGGGCCGGCCATGAATATCCTGATCAACGTGATGGCGATTGTTTCCCTGGTGATTGCACCGCTGCTATAGTGTAATAAAATCTTCTGCCATTGACGAACAGGGTAGATAACAGTACAAATCGCATCTCCGCCAAGATGCTCCCATCGTCTAGCGGTTAGGACGCTGGCCTCTCACGCCGGAAACAGGGGTTCGATTCCCCTTGGGAGTACCAAACAA
>JALUWF010000173.1 GCA_027019785.1 Mariprofundus sp.
GCCAATAAAAATATTAATGAAGTATTGAGTTCGAAAAAGATGAAATACTTTCTAGAAGCTATTGGAATCGATCCATTAAATCGTGAACAATCCAACTTTAGATACAAAGATGTTATTATTGTTTGTGATGCGGATTGCGTAGGTTACAATACACCAATCAAATACTATGATAAATATGGTAAGATGCGGGTTTGTGCAATTGGTGAACTCGAAGATAACGAAGGGTTAGATATCCTGGAGTGTCGCACTGTATCATGTAATGATGCCGGGGAATTTACTCTGGCAAACATATCCGATGTAAAGAAGATTCCATATCGCGGACAGACGATGTTGAGTATTTCTTCCGAAAACGATTTAGGACAACCATTAGTTTACACCGAAGATCATTTAATCTATCGGTATCAAGATGGTGAAATGATTGAATGTCGGGTTAAGGACTTAGTAGTTGGTGATATGCTTGTTACTGACTATGAATCTTCCGAATTCGGAGATAAAGTAGAAGCCATTGAAGAGGTTGCATATCCACACCCATACCTCTATGATTTAACAATTAATGGCCCGCATAATTATTGTTGCGGACATAATAATATGTTAGTGCACAATTGCGACGGTGGTCACATTATCGTGTTAGTTATATTAGCATTATGGAAATTTGCTCCAGCTCTTATTAGAAGTGGAAATCTAAAGATTCTATTGCCACCATTATATGGTACATATGTAAATAAACAATTCATTCCGATATACGATGGGGTGGAGTTAGCAAAATATCGAGGTCAAGGATTGGAGATAAGTCGATTCAAAGGCTTAGGTGAAATGGATGCATCCGAACTCGAAGCAGTTGTTCGAGCTGGTACCCATGAATATCAAATTGAACCACCGAAAGATGATGACACAGAATTCGCAATTATGTCTTGTATAACTAACACAGATCTTAAACGAAAGTTATGCAATGATATTGAGCGATATAATTTGCAACGAATTTTCGATGCAATATAAGTAAAATAAATAAACTAGTCCTATTGAGGACAAAAGGAATTTAACAATGACAGACGAAGCAACTAAAGCAGAACGCAAAGCACCAGCTAAGCAGCTGAGTACAGAACAGATCAAACAGACTATGGCATATGCCTTTGAAGGTAAGGCCCCTGGTGAGATTGCAACCCTATTGGGTGATGGTGTAGAACGCAATCAGACTTATCGGGTTATTTCGACCTTTAAGAAGCGTTGCACTGCAATTATTGAGGATGACACTGCGGATGCAACCCTAAAGGCTAAGGCCCAGGCACAGTTGGATCGCATTCCAGCTCGCGAGTTTGGTGCAACCGCTGGTGGTCGTTCTTCCGTAATGAAGACAACCATCGATGCCATTCTGGACGAACTGTAAGTATTAAGTAACTGTAAATGTGGTCGATGGGATTTGACATTCCATTGGCCACTTTTTTTACCAAATTTGTAGCCCGTATAAAATTTACTATTCAAGGGCATCTAAAAAGATAATAGACATGATAGAATAATCAGATTTATTTTTGATTGGTCTATTACGAATCCTTCGCGAAGTATTCGAAAACTAAACGTACTTAAGAGTACTATAAAAAATAAAGAGGAATAATAATATGGCAACAAATCCATTCGCAGCACCAGCAGCAACACCAGCAGCAGCAACACCTGCAGCAACACCAGCAGCAACACCTGCTGCAACCCCGGCTGCAACAGGTGAAGCGGAAGCAAAGAAAGCTCGTAAAAAGCCTGTACCACAGTTGACTTCTGAGCAGATTCGGGAAGTTATTCAGCGTGCAACTGTGAATAAAGAAACTCCTTCACAGATTGCAGATGCAATGGGTCTGGTTCGTAACCAGACTTACCGTACGATTAAGACTTACAAAGATCGTATTGGTGAATTGCTGGCAGATGATGCAACACCCGCGGACAAGAAGGCTAAGCTCCAGGCTCAGTTGGATTCCATTCCGGATCGTGCATTCGGTGAAGGTGGTACTGGACGTACTTCCAAGCTGAATTCTACTCTGGATGATCTTCTGGCTGGATTGTAAGATCTAAGTATAAAGTATCGGAGGGTAGCGAAAGTTACCCTCCTTTTCTTTTGTAAGAGACTGCATTCCCAAGGGCCTTCATCGTAAGGCCTTTTTCTTGGAGTTCGATCGAAACATTATCAAACCAAAACTAAAAAGATAATATTAATATGAATAGCACGGAGCTTAAGGGGGTCAACATTAAAAAGAAAGTTATAAAGAAATCTAAAAAGAGAGATGTTGGCATTTATCGCGAACTCAGCTCATTACTATTTGATATCAATGAAGATCTTGTGAATGCATTTATTTCTAAGCAAACTAAAAATGAATTAAATAGCCATATGTATCGTATGATGAACCAACTGTCGATATATGTTCCGTTTATTAAATATGCAGATAAGTACCTCAATAATTTGATGGATAAACACGACTTCAAAAACATGGCGTATACTTTAAATGCCTTAGTTAAAATGATGCCGTTTAGAGGAACTAATGATCTCAAATATGGAAGATATAAACCACAGGAACGGGATAAAATTTATTCAACCCTTCAAAAATACTATGCTTTAATTGGGGATGATTTGAATAGTGGTGAATTGCGATGCCTATGTTTACTACAACAATCTGGGATAATTACAGAACAGCACTTAGAAGACATGCGTGTAGTTTTGTCCGATAAATCAGTTAGAACAACTACCCCTAAGAAAAACAAAGTATCCGCAACAGTAAATACTGCACCAAAAGTTCAAGATAATACCGAAATTATTAAATTTAAAACATCAATGTTAAACTTTATTAAGAACCGGGTTGCATGTGGTCCTTGTCCATTAAATAGAAATGGATTTTTACTTATAAGTACCAATGCAAAAGACCTAGGGCCAGTGGATATATCATTTATAGGAGATGGTGGGTCAGAGGATGAAATAGTGTCTCAATCCCATGGGTTTGAAAGTGTTTCATACTTAATTGAGTTGTGTAATAAATATAAATTAACATATGCATTCTTTAATTTAACGATGTGTAATATTGGAAGGGCTAATACGGCAGCTAAAGCTAAACAAGCTATAAATGCATGTTCAAGTATACACAATGAATTAGAAAAAGCATTCCCATCAATACTAAAGGTGTTAGTTGGGGATAATGTTAGAACCAATTATGGTATTAAAGGTGGTAGATGTGCCAAGTTAAACGGCAAATCATATGGTAATAAAATAGTAACTGTGGATTATGATAAATTAGACGGCAAAGCATTGTCCACGTTTCTGATTGCACTCGAAGGTATGATTACGCAAACAAAATTCACCCGAGATACACAGACCTCGATCGAGTCGAATCCAGATGAAAGTAATTACTCTGAAAAATTAGTAAGAACAATTACACCAGATATGTTACTATTCGATGTTAAAAACATTGGTGATAAAGTTCTGTATATTTTCACAAATAAGAATAATGAAAAAGTTTATTATATTGAAGAATTTCAATCGAAAATGTATCTCAAATCCGGTGATATGAGTTCTTGTGATTTTATCGAGGACGTCGATGGACATGATTATGTAATTATGTCAAGTAAGGAACAAAAAATGTTAAAGAGAACACTATATACACTATAAGGAGGGTCAAATGTGGTCCATTATTAAAGAGACAGATCTAGATAATTTTGAGAACTCGCACCCTCAACTGATAGAGTATGAACGAGAATACGTATTATATGAAAGTAATGGTAATTGTTTTTTACCTAGATTCTTTTATAGTATGTTTCCATCGCAGTATCTCATCCGATATGAAGATCCATCATTCGAAGCTCAACCGATCAATATCGAATTTACAGGAGAACTACGAAAGAATCAATTACCGTTTATTACCCATGGATATAATATCGATGATCCTGATATCTCGGGTATATTACAAGGATACCCAGGTATTGGAAAAACCGTAATTGCTGCTCATCTTGCTACGAAATATAAAACAAAGACACTGATCTTGTTAGACAATTCTAAGCTGGTAGAGCAATGGAAGGATGCATTTCTATCATTTACATCCATTACGGAAGAAGATATTGGAATAATTAAAGGTAAGAAACTAGAAGTCGATAAACCAATTATTATTGCAATGGTACAAACCTTGGTTAGTAAAGCAAAACGGGATCTTCGTAATGTGTACACTAAAATTAAAGATGCCGGGGTTGGATTAGTATTTATCGATGAGTGTCATAAGTCCTCATCTGCTCCAGCATTTGCTAAGAGCTCATTGTTTTTTAATACTCGCAATATTATTGGGTTATCTGCAACGCCATATAATCAAAATCTGGCACAGACATTGATGCATGGTATTATGGGTGATATTTTATATCAAACAAAAGCATACGAACTTGTACCGGATGTATATTTCATTAATTATTATTCCGCAATAGATCCTAAACAAATTCGAAGAATGGATCACTTTCGAGATTTAATGCAGAAAAAGGCATGTTATGATGCCGCCATAGTTGAAAGTGAAATGTATGCATTTGTCATACAGAAAATAGTCGAAAAACTACTTGCATCAAAACATCAAATATTCATAGTATGTGCGACAGTTAAGCAAGTAAACATGATACACGATATGCTAATTAATCACAATATTAAATCGGATAAACTATATTCGAAAGATACGGAGGTTGATAAAGATGCACAAGTTATCGTCGCAACATATGGCTTCGCCGGTGCTGGATTCGATCTGAAAACATTATCAGCAATGATCTTCGCATCACCATACCGTGGAAAGAAATCGACTATTCAAACAATTGGTAGAATTCTTCGTAAAAGTAAAGGTAAAGATAAGGCAATAGTATTCGATCTAGTTGATGGATCTTGCCCTACATTATTCAAAGGATATATAAACAGTAAATCCAGGATAATTGCTGGTGAATTTGAAGACTGCAACATTAATGCATTGAGTATAACATAAACCATGACGAATCTTCAAC
>JALUWF010000174.1 GCA_027019785.1 Mariprofundus sp.
AACCTCCACCAGAGAGTATTTAGCAAACGAAGCGGCTAAATTTTTACATAAACTATCCGAGAAAATAATTACATAAACTAAACAAAGGACTAAGACCATGCAAACAGAATTTTTACTTTTAAATGATTCGACTGATAATCTATGTTTAACAAGTATATTACACCCGTCGCAATTATTAAACGATATTATCGATATTAAACAATCTGGAGCTAATACCCGTAAAATATATACACCCGATTTACCGGATAATGCTAGAGCATATACATATAACTTTGAAACACATCAAGTCGAATTAGATACGATATTAGCAGTGGAACATGTTATCGGGGAATTCGATAGTTATACATTGAAGTCATATAAAACATCCCCAGTTCAGTTAACTAATTATGACCAAATAAAAACCAATACAAGTAGATTAGAACCAAATCCTAAATTTACACCATGTAGCAAATTAGGCAGTTATACCAAATTGTTATTGCAGGTTGATAAATATAGCAATGTTGCTAATGTTGATGATTGTGTTATTGTTGCCTCAGATGATGACAGTGAAATTGAAATTCCGATGACATATGATATTGGTGTATTTATTGGGGCATGGTTAGGAAACGGCACTATTCGGAAGCGGGCTGGAAATAAATTCATCGAAGTGATTACGAATAATGAAGATGTTAAACAAATAGTATTAAATATTCTCCAAAATTGGTTTCCGGACAGTTATGAAGTAACAACTATTCGAAATAACGGAAATAAAGATATCATAGTTGTCGAAGATGGATTACTCGCAGATTGGTTGGATATAACCCACGGTATCATGCATAATAAACAGATTCCGTCAGTATATTATTCCGCTCCAGATGAATTTATAAATGGCCTTGTTTGTGGTTTAATTAAATCCACCAGTAAATTGTCTATTAATAAATATAAGAATGTGTTATATTGTACGATTGCTTCTAAATCGAAATTGTTGATTAAACAAATCATCGAATTACTTACATTGTATATGTCTGTTCCAGCATCTGAATCGGAATTTCAAATAAAAGATACCCAAAAGTTTTTATATATTGCAAATATTCGGGTTACGGATGAAGTGCAGGGTATATTAAATTTAGAAGTCCCAGATGATTATATCAAGTTTATTCCGAAATCAAATACTTCACGATTAAATGGATATAATGACTTAATAACAATTATGCGTCCAAAGTTGGAACTTAATGGAAAAGTATCTGAAACATTCATGTTTAGGATGAAAAATAATAACAATATCATTGGTATGAACGGTCTGATTTATAAAGCTCATATTGGATTAAGATTGTAAACCAAAACTAAATAGATAATATTAATATGTATGGTCAGGAGGTGTGTCATAATTAAGAAAGAATTTTGGAAGCAAGTCGAGAAACCAATGAAACACGTATTATATGGCGATAGTGTTGCAGGGTCATGTCTTACTGGTATTGAAATTGCCGGAGAATTATATTATGAAACATTTGATGGTATTTGGAATCTGTTAATATCGAATGGGTTTGAACCAATATTGGATACGACACAGAACAAAGAACGAATATTCTTTAATGATACAGTTAATATAATATCTGCGAATGTAGATGGAAAGTTAGAAACTACGTCTCCATTATATGTCATGAGACATCGAGTCAATAGATCATTAGTTGAGTTATCTTTTGAGAGATATCAAAGACGATTGTTAGTAACCAAAAACCATTCAATGATGGATTGGAACGGATCGATCCTATCGAAATGTGGTGTTGATAAATTAACTACGGTTATAACTACTTCTGGTATTAGAAAACTAGTATCCAAAAAAGTTGTTAAATACGATGGATATGTATATGACTTCGAGGTGCCAGAAACGCATACGTTTTTAGCCAATGGTATAGTAGTACATAACACCGATTCTTTATTCATAGACGTTCCAATTGATGAAACCAAGGAATATACAACTGAGGATTTAATTGAAATAGCGAATAAAGTCAGTGATGGTATCAATGAACGTATTACATATGCAACCGAATCATTTATACTTCCGAAATTAGGGGTCGATATATCACATAATAAGACATTCTTTAAAACCGAATTGGTTGCCGATGCCATCATGTTTTTGGATGTTAAAAAGAACTATGCCTACCATGAACTAGCAAATAACGGGAAGCTTACTAATCCGGATGAAGGTGGAACAGTAGAATATAAAGGTATCCCAGTAGTTAAATCGAATGTTGCTCCAATTAGTAAGAAGTTTATTCGGCGATTAGTCGAGACAATTGTTCTGGATGGTAAAGTTCAGAATATCGATATGTCCAAGCTAATGGAAAAAACTGCGCGGGATATATGGCAAGATGTAAATGGTGCAATCAAAACTGGTGATTTTATTCAGTTCGCTACTCCGTGTAAATGGTCTGGTGGTGATTACGCTCGAGAACCTGCTCAAATTGTAGCTATGAGAATATACAATACCATTACTAATAGCGAAACATTCACACCACTTTCTAGTGGCATGTTCTTTCCTATTGACAGCAAAAGCATGTTTATTGGAACGTTGTCTAAGATGATTGCTACTCAAAATAGCCAAGTAAATATTAAACCTGAACATATACAGAAAGCTATTAATCATATAGCTGTTCCATATGGATTTAATCCGGAAGAAACACTAGAGTTATTTAAAAGTTATGATTTGTCGATTGATCCTCAAACGATATTTAATCTCATTAATACCAAAGTAACGGAAAGAATATGCAATGTAATTAAGTTATATGCACTCAAGTAATGTTCGAATTTATTATAATTATACTATTCGTTGAAACCGTTGTATTCCGATTGAATTCCACGAAAATGATATGGTCCAATCTGTATCAACCACTAGTGAGATGTAGTTTTTGTCATGGATGTTGGATTGGACTATTGGTCGGATTCAATATGAATCCGCATCATACTATGGTAAATATTGCAGTTGGTGCGATATCATGTTTTATATATAATGTTTTAATCTTAAAGGAGGGATAGGTGTTCACGCAACCAATAAAATTGTGCACCCGAAGAAGTTGCTGTCCAACAGTTACTTATGACGATGTAACAACCCAATATCTAATTGAAGATGATTTTGGTGGTGCAACAAAATGTTCAGAATTAATGATATCATCAACATACGATGACATGAAATATCTATCGGATGACGCAAAAATTGTCATTCCTGGAGAACAAGTAGACGATAAAGTATTTGTGATGCTTTCTAAAGCCGAGTTACGAATGCTTGTGGAGAAACTAAATGCAAAATAAAATAGTAATACTTAGTGGAGGTATGGATTCCACAACTGTATTATATGAAGTGGTTCATAATTATTCGGCTAGAAATACAAAGGCTCTGACATTTAACTATGGACAGAAACATTCTATCGAAGTAGATAAAGCCAAGGTCTCATGTGATTTATTAAATGTCGAACATAAGATTATTGATATTAGTTTTTTAGGTAATTTGGTCGGCAATGTATCTGCATTGGTTACTGCCAGTGATATAGATGTGCCAACCATTGAAGAAATATTAGGTGATCCAGCACCAATTACAGAAGTACCATATCGTAATTTAATTTTAGCGTCATTAGGACTATCATACGCCCAGGCCCAGGATGCCGATGAAATTTATCTAGGACTGCAAGCCCAAGATGAGTATAGTTATTGGGATACTAGCAGCGCATTCGTCGATGCATTAAACCATGTATCCGCGCTTAATCGTAAACATTCGATTGCTATTAAAGCACCATATACTAAATTATCCAAATCGGATGAATTAAAGATCGGAAAGAGATTAAATGTACCATATGAAAATACCTGGACTTGTTATACTGGACCAGATGAAAATGGTAAAGCATGCGGTACTTGTCCATCTTGCAGTGAACGTATTATGGCGTTTATGAAGAATCATATGATTGATCCAGTGCCATATGTAATTGATATCCCATGGGAAACTTGAATGTGTGCGATATTTGGTAGTCCGAATCCACAGAGTTTTTTGAATTTGTATGAAATCAATAAACATCGTGGTGGATATAGTTATTCAATCATGTATTTTGATAAAAACTTAAAAGTGTTAAATATTATACAATCATATGATGAATTTCCAACGAATGTCGAAAAATCTGGTACATCATACTATTTGGGACATATTCAAGCTCCAACAGATGGTATAGGAAGTAGATGTAAAATACATCCTGCACATTTAGGTGCGGATTATTTATATCATAATGGGCAAATCAAGTCCCGGTCTATTGAACCTGGTATATGGGATACAGAATTTATATTATCTAGACTATTAGAAGGTCATACTGTAGATTATAACAAAGCTCTACATGACCTTGATGGAAGTTTTGCATGTATTCATATTAATACCACTCTAAATTCTATTAAAATGTTTACAAATCAAACATGTGCATTACATTCAAGTAATCTAGATATTAGTTCAACGAAAGCTGACGGATTCCGCAGACTATCCCCATGTACAATATATAACTTCGATTACACAGGTATCACTGTTGAAAGTGAATTCGATAATATCGATAGAACATATTTCATCCCAACAAAAAAGGAGTAAACTTGAGTAGACAAAAGAAACGTAATGAGGATCGACTCAAACGTAAACAAGTTAAAAAACAGCGAAAGGAATTGAATGAGTTTGTCACTAAAGGGGACTTTATTCGATATATGACCCAGATGGAAAGTAATATTTCCATTCTAACGCAATTTATTAATCAGCGATTTCCAGAGGAATTCAAGAAATATATTGAGGATATTCAGAAAGAATACGATAAGATCGAATCTGGTGAAGGCAAAGTCGAGGATGCCGAGGTCGTTAGTAAATCGGTATTTCCAAAAGAAGAACCTAAAGAAGCAATAACTGTTGAAACAAACGAAGAAACTAAAATCGAAGAATCAAAGGAGAGTGAAAATGAGTAATGTATTTACATGTGTAGGAAATCTGGGACAAGATTCCGTTATGGAACAAGCTGGTAATACACCAGTATTGAAATTCAGTGTTGCCAATAACGTTGGTTTCGGTGATCGTAAACAGACTATGTGGGTCGGATGTGCGTTATTTGGTACCCGGGGCGAAAAGGTTCAACAGTACCTGAGAAAAGGCGCTAAAGTAATGGTTAGTGGTGAACTGACTCAAAATGATTATAATGGTAAGCAGTATTTAAATTTGAGGGTTAGTGAATTCGATATTGTTGTTCATGCCGCAGATGGTCAGAGTCAGCAGCCAATGCAGCAACAGCCAATGCAACAACAGCCAATGCAGCAACAACAGCCAACGCAGCAACAACAGCCAATGCAAGGTCAGCAACAGCCAATGCAGCAACAGCAGCCAATGCAGGGTCAGCAAGCTGGTGGAACTCCATTTGATGGGATTTTCCAGTAAAAGTATAATCCAAGGGGTAACGAAAGTTACCCCTTTTTCTTTGCCCAAGGAGGCACAGTATGCAATATAATTTAGGAGATAAAGTAGAGTACACCCAAATTTCAATTAAAACCAGATCCGCAAATAAGGTTGTTCGACTCGATATTAAATTACCAAATCCGAAGCACGGTGTTATTACCGGATATAGGAACATGCCTATAGGTATAATCGAACACAATCAAGAAGATGGGAATAGTTTAAGACAAACTGGAACTGTAGGATGTTATTTAGTTACATTCGATTTACATAAAAATGCAGATCGGGTCCAGGAAGAATTCATTTCGCCGTATACTCCAACAGAAAACAAATCAACAATAATCTCACCTTACGAAGATACATTAATTAAGGTTCTAAGAACTATCAGATACGAGAAATACGGTTATATTTACCGGGTAGAAAAGATTATGTGCCCGGATGAACCTAAAGAGACATTAGCGATGAAAGTTTGTTATACATTAGATGGGCAATATTTAGGGGATAATAAAACGGCAAGTTTCTTATGTCGGACTAAAGGTATTCGAGAATTTGTGAAACGAACAGAGACAAGTAATATCTGTAGTATTGGCTTCAATCCAACTGAGCAGAAGTGGTACGGTTGGTCTCATCGTGCAATTTACGGGTTTGGTATTGGGTCTACTGTTAAGAAAGGCGACTGCGGATATAAGCCAACGAATAAGTATGACATGTTCAAAGAACTACTTGATTGGTATGAAATTGATCAGGTTCAGAAACTCAGTGGAAAACACGGGACGTATGTCAATAAACTAATCACGTACCGGTACGACGACAAACACCGGTACGAATATTCGGTTGAGCCACCTATTAATCCAGATGTAAATACTCTATCCAATGTTGAACCGCAAACAGAATACGGACCAGAAGAAATCGGGATAACAATGGTTGTTCGAACTGAATATAGTAATGGTCGAGATCCCATGACCAACGAACAGTTTAATGCTTATCCCGCCGAATGGGGTAAAGGTGAATGGACTGCCGAAACACTTGAAGATGCCAAACAGATGGCTGC
>JALUWF010000175.1 GCA_027019785.1 Mariprofundus sp.
AGATGATGTACCTCGGCGCTTAATTGAGCGATACTGAATGGCTTGGTAATCGTCGCATTCAGATGATGGTCAGGAACAACATTGTTTAATTTATCATCGGGATATCCGGTGATGAATATTACGGGCAGCTCAGGTTTGATTTTCCGTATTATTTCTGTGGCAGCGAGGCCATCCATGACAGGCATAACAATATCAGTGATGATTAAAGAGACTCGATCTTTATGGGCCTGAAATATTTGCACCCCTTCTTCTCCATTTGCAGCAAACAATGCTTCATAACCCAAGCTGTTCAGTATCTGACCAAGCGTTGTGCGTACGATGTCATCATCATCAATAACCAGAATGCTTGTTTTACTGCTGGCGCTTATCACCTCCTGCTGCTGTTTGTTTTGTTCGGAAGGTTGGTTGGTAATTGGCAAACATATTTCAATTTTTGTTCCAACGCCTGGCGTGCTACTGATTTGAATAGAGCCGCCGTGTGATTCCACTGCGCCCTTGGTCATCGACAATCCAAGGCCTGTTCCTTTGCCTGCCTCTTTGGTGGTAAAAAACGGATCGAAAATATAGGCCATATCCGCTTCGCTAATACCATCACCGGTGTCTTCAATAATAATATGGGCAACATCAGCGCTGCATACCGTACATGTTTTATTGCGGGGGCAATGTTCCCAATCTTTTCGTTTCACAGTGACTGAAATATGTCTGGGCCGGGTCGTTGTCAGGGCATCGCGGGCATTATTGATCAGATTGACCAGAACCTGTTGGATCTCAACCGGATCGCAGTAAACCATGAGTAATTCGGCAGTGAAATCTGTCGTGAATTCAATGTCTTCGCTGATCCCAAGGCCGGCTGTTTTTGAGGCCTCCTTGAGTAATGGCACAATTGGCGTCACTTGCTTCTGTTGCATATTTTCATGTGCAAATGTGAGCAGTTGTCTGACGATATGTGAGGCATCATTAGAGATGTTCTCAATATCTTTCAGATTTTCAATCGCTTTGGGGTCAGTAGAACGCTTTTTTGCCAGATAGGTTTTGCCGATAATACCTGCCAGCATATTGTTGAAATTGTGTGCAACGCCACCGACCAGCGTCCCTATGGATTCCAGCTTCTGCGATTGCAGCATGATGGCTTCCTGCCGTCGTTGTTCTGTAACATCATTAAAAATCCCGACATAGCCTTTAATCTTTCCGTTGTCATCTGTTAGTGTCTTGATGTGCAGGGACTCTGGAAACAGCTCTCCGTTCTTGCGCTTGTTCCAAACTTCGCCCTGCCAACTGCCGGTGTTTTTTAGTGATTGCCACATCATTTTGTAAAAAGCTTTGCTCTGTTTGCCTGATTGAAGCATGCTGGGATTGTTGCCAATCGCTTCCTCTGCTGAATAACCAGTAATTGTCGTAAAAGCTTTATTAACAAAGGCAATGGAAGCCGATGTGTCGGTAATAATCACTGCATCGCCCGCACCTTCAAGCGCTTCTACCAGGTTTTCCAGTTCATCCTGTTTCTCTTGAGATATTTTTATAATAGGTGTTACAACCCAGAGAAAGACAGGCAGCGAGCTAAAAACCAGCAGCAGTAATGAGTCTGCAATAGCCTCCAGTTCTCGCGGCAGCATATCTTTTAGACCGGTAACATCGAAAATGATCATGACTGCATACTCCGAGATACAGACCACAGCGATCAGAATCATTAGGTATCTGGAATAGTTGATAGCGAACTTTGACATGCAGCTGACGCTATAATTACAGCAAAGGCGTTGCAATATCCATATTTACTTTCTGGCTAACGATGCGTTGCCAGGCTCTTGCTAACGATTTCGTAGACATCGCCGGAGAGTCCATGGTGATCGGCGATGCGCTGCAATGCGACGCGATTCAAGGCGCTACGATTCGGCTCGAGTCGTTTCCAGTTCATTAGCGCGCGCACCATGCGCGATGCGATTTGCGGATTGATAGCATCCAGTTCTAATACCTGATCAGCAATAAAATCATAACCACTGCCATC
>JALUWF010000176.1 GCA_027019785.1 Mariprofundus sp.
CACGCGCCGGAGCGCTTTGCACCGATGGCCTCGGAGCTGTTCGCCAAGATGAACACGGGCGGCTATTTCGGTGCGGATGAAATCGCCTGGTTCAATGGAGGTCTGTTCGATGATGCAGACGCCTTGCCGCTGGATGCGGATGGCGTGAAGCAGACTTTAATTGCCGCACGCATGGACTGGAGTTCGATTGAGCCGTCCATTTTCGGCACCATGTTCGAGCGCGGTTTAGACCCGGCCAAGCGCAGCCAGCTCGGCGCGCACTATACCGATGCCGGCAAGATTATGTTGATTATCGAGCCGGTGATTCTCAGGCCACTCAGAGCCGAGTGGGGAGAAACGAAGGCAGAGATTGAAGAGGTATTGGAAAAGCTCAGCACGGCAAAGTCCAAAGGTGCGCGCACCAGGGGGATGCAGAACGCGCAAAGTCTGCTGGGCGCATATCTGGATCGCTTAAGGAATGTGCGCGTACTCGACCCGGCCTGTGGCTCCGGCAATTTTTTGTATCTGGCGCTGATGCATCTGAAAGATCTGGAGCATCGGGTGCTGCTGGAAGCGGAAAGCATGGGCTTGGGCATGCAGATGCCGCAAATGGGGCCGGAAGTGGTGAAAGGCATCGAGATCAACGCCTATGCTGCCGAACTGGCGCGGGTGACGGTGTGGATTGGTCAGATTCAGTGGATGACCCAGCATGGGTTTTCCACCAATCGAAAACCGGTGCTGAAATCACTGGATACCATAGAGAATAGGGATGCGCTGATAGAGTCAAAGTCATTCACCACAGAGGACACAGAGAGCACAGAGGAAAGTCAAAATCGAACCACGAATGGACACGAATTAACACGAATGAAAGAAGCCGAATGGCCGGAAGCTGAGTTCATTGTTGGCAATCCGCCGTTTTTGGGTGATAAAAAGATGATTGCTGAACTGGGTGAAGAATATGCCACTGCTATTCGGAAATTATATAAAGGCCGAGTACCCGGAGGGGCGGACTTTGTCACCTTCTGGTTTGCCAAAGCGCATGCTGCTATTCAATCAGGAACAGCATCCCGAACAGGTCTGGTTGCCACCAATTCTATTCGAGGCGGCAAAAATCAGGATGTTTTGACAGCTATTCTTGAGGATATGCCGATATTTGAAGCGTGGAGCGATGAGCCCTGGGTGGTGGATGGCGCAGCGGTGCGGGTCGCGCTCATTGGATTCGGGAAAGGTGGTGATGCCCCTCATCTGGATGGCGATAGCGTTGCCCGGATTCATGCCGACCTGACCAGTGCTGGCGTAGATTTAACCAGGGCGACGCCTTTGGCTGAAAACAAGGGATTCAGTTTTATCGGAACCCAGAAAAATGGCCCGTTTGACATAACCGGAGAACAGGCACGTACTATGTTGACCATGCCGAGCAACCCGAATGGCCGCCCCAACGCCGATGTTGTGAAACCATGGGCGAACGGGCTGGATATCGTCCGTCGCCCGCGTGATATGTGGATCATCGATTTTGGTTGCACCATGCCAGAAATGGACGCCGCACTTTATGAAGCCCCGTTTGAGTATATACAGGAGCATGTGAAGCCCAAAAGAGTCGGAAAAAGAGAAGGAAGGGCAAATGTCGTCTGGTGGCGTTTCCAACGACCCAGACCAGAAATGCGCGCTGCCCTTGCGCCTTTGTCGCGGTATATTGCGACATCAATGGTGGCTAAGCATAGGCTTTTCAAATGGATGCCAAAATCTCAAATAGTTGAAAATTTATGTGTTGCCATTGCCAGCGATGACAACACGACCTTCGGCATCCTGCATTCCCGGTTTCATGAACTTTGGTCATTCAAGGTGTGTACCTGGCTTGGTAAGGGCAACGACCCACGCTACACCCCGACAACATGCTTCGAATCCTTCCCATTCCCTCCCGGTTTTTCCTTTGTGCCTTCGTGTCTTTGTGGTGAACCTTGGGATGCCATTGCCGAGGCGGCGAAGCGGCTTGATGAACTGCGGGGCAACTGGCTAAATCCG
>JALUWF010000177.1 GCA_027019785.1 Mariprofundus sp.
CCGTATGCCGTTTTCGGCAATGAATCTAATGGGTTAGAGTCCCATCAAAGGAGTTATCCGTATGCCTTTGTAGCACCGGGAAGCAGCGTATGAGTAATCATGGGTTGTAAGTTTCCCAAGTACAAAATTACAGGCCATAACGCAAGTGAACCTATAGGTAGCTCCGTCACTTGAACTGTGGAAGCCGATCCTGTGGTCAAATGGAGAAGGCCAATGGATATGAGAGGAGATAACGGAAGCGTCTCATATTTTCCACCGGAGTAGCAGGGATGGCATGTAATGGAAGATTGATTGTGCAGGACGGGAGGCCCGTTGTGGTGGTGGCGCAAACCACCGAGTGATGCGTATAAGGTTCGTCCGAAATCGCACCATGCCATAGCGGGATTCGGAGGGGCTCATAGTACCGTCTGAGGCGTCGGGACAACATAACCCGAAACCGAGGGGAAGGAGCCCTACTTTGTTTAACGCTGGTGAAGAATGGAGGATCAGGAGATTGCAGCTGTGCTAGTCACTCCGGTGTTGATCAGGACATTACAGAGGAAGCTATATGCCAAGGCCAAGCAGGAACCGGGCTATCGTTTTTATGCTTTGTACGACAAGGTTTATCGGGCGGATATATTGCAACATGCCTATCGCCTTGTGCGGTCGAATAAAGGGAAGCCGGGAATAGACGGCGTGAGCTTTGAGGCCATCGAAGCATCAGAAGGGATAGAGCAATTTCTTGCGAAGCTGGCGGAAGAAGTGAAGAACAGAACGTATCGGCCACTGCCGGTGCGTCGGGTAATGATACCCAAGCCGGATGGAAGCCAGAGGCCGTTAGGTATTCCCACGATCCGTGATCGTGTGGTGCAGATGGCTGTGAAACTCATGATTGAGCCGATATTTGAAGCGGACTTTTGTGATTGTTCGTACGGGTTCCGTCCAAAACGTTCAGCCCATGATGCCATGGGTGACATCTCATATGCCTTGCATAAAGGGCATACGGAAGTCATCGATGCCGACCTGTCCAAATACTTTGATACGATACCGCATGCCAAATTATTGGCTGTAGTAGCAGAGCGCATAGCCGATGGCGGGATATTACATCTCATCAAACAATGGCTGAAAGCGCCTGTGGTTGAGAAGGGCAAGGATGGCAAGGATCGAACCAGTGGCGGCAAGGGCAATCGACGAGGAACGCCCCAAGGCGGCGTGATCTCTCCATTGCTGGCCAACCTATATCTGCATCTTTTGGATCGGATATGGGAGCGCCATAATCTGGAGGGTAGGTATGGTGCCAAGTTGGTGCGTTACGCGGATGATATGGTGTTGTTATGTGCAAAGGGTACAGCCAAACCGCTGTCCATGTTGAGATACATTCTTGATCGTCTTGATCTTACGTTGAACAAGACGAAAACAAAGGTGATTGATGCATGGGATGAGAGCTTCGGTTTTCTTGGTTTCGAGGTTCGTATGAATCGAGGGCGAAGTGGCAAGGCCTATCCGCACATACAACCGGGGAAGCGTGCAGTAAAGCGAATCAATGCTAAACTGACCGAGTTGACGAGGAGGAACCTGACACCGATTCCCTTACCAACCATTGTGCGACGGATGAATCAGTCGTTGCGAGGTTGGGCATGCTACTTTGACTACGCCAACAGCTCGAAAATATTTGGCGATGTCAAACGGCATGCGGAAGAGCGTTTGCGGACACATCTACGCAAGCGTCACAAGGTGAAAGCCCGCAGAATCGGGCAAGGCCGGTTTCCGAATCGAGTGCTATACGAACGTTGTGGTCTGTACAAGCTTCCAACAACGGCAGCCTGGAAGAGGGCGCATGCGTTGGCATGAAGAACACCGGAAAGCCGTGTACGGGAAAACCGTATGCACGGTTTGATGAGGGAGGACTGGTAATGGTATTCATGGATTGGCTATTGAGACACCGCCAAACGAAAGGGGCGGAAACAGATAGGCTGATTCCTAACGATGTCGGAGCCTGTCCTCTACTCTACC
>JALUWF010000178.1 GCA_027019785.1 Mariprofundus sp.
ATCTTTTGTGAGTTCGTCGATCATTTGTTGCACCAATTTTGTTTGAGATGGGGTCGCCTGAATTGCAAAGGAATGATCTCCTTCATTTAATTTCTTAATATACTTTTCAGTTATTTCCAAAGCTAGTTTATCGACCTCTTCTTGATCTTCCTGGGTGATATTGAAAGCCATACTTGCAACAGATTCGGCAACTTTCTTCTTATACCCTTCCAAATCTATAATATTTGTCACGCTATTCCCCTCACTTGCTGCTATGGTTTTTTGCTAACGGCCCGAGCGCGCAGCGGGCGAGCCTATCATTCATATAGACAGAATGGGCTGGTATTATGAAAGGCAGAATCTATATATTGACTTTGTAGCATCTCAGTCCCCATTCTTTGTCTTATGCCTATTCAAAACATAATCCCTTGCCGGGTAAAAGGCAAAACTCAGAGTCGCCGGAGCGTGAGGCTGCAATCGCACGCTTCTGGAATCAATATATTGCTGTCATTCATGATAAGGGAATCAAGGAACCGTTTGACCGCTGGTTTGTGATTCGAAGTTCCGGGGACATAATACAGAATTCCTAATAACCAAAAGTAGCCGAACTGTGTTGAAACATCCAAATTCATTGGAACCGCTATGTTTCAAAGAACCAGCGTACGTCGGCCAGGTCATCGCGGATCTGGGCGGCCGGCAGGTTGCGCGCTACTTCGCGGCCATAGCCTTTGTGGTAGAGGAGCGAATCGAGCAGCGCCATGACGCCGCGATCCTGCATCGATCGGATCAGCCGGCCTGTCCCCTGCCTTAACACTGCAATCGCTTCGGGCAACTGAATATCCCGAAAGCCGTTGCCGCCGTCCGGCTCGCACTTGTCGATGCGCGCCTTGAGCAACGGATCATTGGGCGGCCTGAACGGCATTTTATCAATAATCACCAGACTCAACGCCTCGCCCGGAACCCTGCTGATTCCCGTCCTGCTGCTGGCAATCGGTTCTCCCTTTCTATTCGGCTACGCCAAGCCCGTACCGGTCGATTTCCGAAAGCTCAGAAATCCCAAACGCGATATGATCTGGGTGGCACTGGCCGGGCCTGCCACCAACCTGCTGCTGGCCCTGCTCTCCGCCCTGGTGCTGGCGATTACCGTGCACCTGCTGACATCGTTCATGTGGGTCGCCAGACCACTGGCGCTCATGTGTCAGGCATCCATCATTATCAATATGGTCCTGTGTATTTTCAACCTGATTCCGCTACCGCCACTGGATGGTGGGCGTGTCGCTGTCGGCCTGCTGCCCGGCCCGATGGCGTATCAACTCTCCCGTATCGAACCGTTCGGCTTTATGATTATTATCCTGCTGCTTGTGTCGGGCGTTTTTCAGTCTGTGATCGGCCCCTTGATTATGGGCAGCGCCAACATCCTGATCAATATTGCTCTGCAATAACGATGCCGTCATCACCACGCAGCGATGCTCGCGTTATTTTCCGAATAGCCCTTTCACCGCGCTGCCTGCCGCACTTGTCGCACCGTGTTTAAACATATCGGCTGATTTGCCCAGATATTTGCCAACCCCCAGGCTGGTCACGGATCCCTTCACATTGCCCAGCAATTTGGATGAGAGAATCTGCGCCACTTCAGTAGCAGTCGCCCCGCCACTTTTTTTGCCGATATCCTTCAGATGAATCCTGGGCAGATTCACCGTTTGCTGAGCATCGCCAAGTGCTGCGATGCGCACTTTCGCTTTGCCGCCCTCCACAATCAGAGAGTGAATAATCATTTTCAATGCATCACCACCACCGGAACTCCCGGCCTGACCACCACCACCGGCAAGGTTCTTTTTCAGCATATCAACATTGGACACGCCGGACTTGTTGATTTCATACACCACTGTCGGGGCACTGATCCTGACCTCATTAATCACGATTGGGTTTTCCCGGATGGTGGAAATATCGATCGTGCTGCTGATGTCACCCAATTCGAATATATTCGGATCCGTAAAACC
>JALUWF010000179.1 GCA_027019785.1 Mariprofundus sp.
AACGGCCACGGCGGCGAATTCCGCTGCCGCATTGAACAACTGGCTCGCCGGCAATCCTCATGCCTGATCGAATCCTTTACAGAGATAGACCGCGAAATGCCCTGCCGTGTGCATATCGTGCAGGCTGCCTGCCGCAGCGAGAAAATAGAGACAGTTTTGCAAAAGGCCACCGAGCTGGGTGCCGCCAGCTTTCAGGTGGTCAGAAGCGAACGCTCATCGCTAAAGCTGGATGCTGCGAAACTGACCAGACGCATTCAACGCTGGCAGAAAATCATCATCGAAGCTGTAGAACAGAGCGGACGCACCATCGTACCCGCCATTCACTGGCGCAACAGACCAGAAGACATTCATCAGCAGGGAGCATGCTTCACCCTACATCCGGACACGGAATTTAACTGGCAACAGCAACGCCAGAGTATTGCGCAGTCCAACGATATTACGCTGGCCATCGGCCCTGAAGGCGGCTGGAGCAGCCGCGACTTGGAACAATTATTGCACGACGGTTTTCAACCGTTGTGTTTCGGGCCACGCATCATGCGCACAGAGACCGCAGCCCCCGCCCTGCTGGCCGCCATTCAAGCGATGGTATGACGAATGGCAGAACATTGCCTCGCTCAAAACCGGACTATTCCAATCCTGCGACGCACTGCTACAATGCGCCGCCTTCGCAATACAATTAGCCGATGTAGCTCAGTTGGTAGAGCATCTCACTCGTAATGAGAAGGTCTCCGGTTCGATTCCGGACATCGGCTCCATATAAATCAAGCGCCTGCAATAATGCAGGCGCTTTTTTATTGGCAATCCCGCCCTATGTCGGCCATTTTCGGGCGTTCGCATAGCCTTGGAAATCAGTAACGACTCAGTGACATGATGGGCCGCTTACGCCAACACCTTGATTATTTCATCTTGCATTCAGAAAAATGCACAAAACAAGACCATGTACCAGTGACAAATACCCAAATGTCAAACTGAGAACCGACACGAATTACGCCGCTACGGCAGTTACCTGCACATCGACACGCCGCCCGACGGCAGCAAGCAGCTTGATCAAAGCATCAACGCTAAAACGTTGAATTTTGCCGCGTTTAATATCACTGATGCGGGATTGTTGGATACCGAGCATGGTTGATGCTTCTGTCTGGGTCATACCGGATTCTGCAATGATCGCGGCTAGTTCAGAGAGTAGCTTTGATCGGACTTGCAGGTTGGCCGCCTCATCCGGATTGAATCCGAGATCAGCAAAAACATTGCCGCTGGATGCTGTGATGGTTTCCATAATTTTAACCTCCAACTGTTTTCAGTCGCTTACGGGCAAGATCGATATCTCGCTTCGGTGTTTTCTGCGACTTCTTGCTAAAGGCATGCAATACATAGATAGAATCACCAACTGCTGCCGTATAAATCACACGGTATTCGCCATCTTCGTGTATACGTATTTCTCGTACGCCTTTGCCCACGCTTTTCATTGGTTTCCAATCCGATGGATCAACTCCCCGTTGCACCTGATCAAGCTGATAACCGGCCTCTTGTCTGGCGTTGGCCGGAAAGTTGCGGATAGAAGCTTGGGCAGAGCCAATAAAGAAGAGTGCTTTCACAAGCCAAAATCGTATACTTATTGGAGTTATTATCAAGGATTTTATATAAAACTGGCTCTTTCACACAACTTAATAAATCAAGCCAGGCACCGTTACAAACCCAAAACCATTTTTTCGTTGCCAGGACATTTGATATTGAGCGTATTCTCTCTGAATTACAGATTATCTTTCAATCATTTAGCTTGGCTCGACCCCGGACGAGATATAGTGATTTTGTTAGATTAACAAAGCCGAGAAAAACTAGAAAGTATAGACCCCGCCCTTGCATCCTAGCGAGTTAGTCTTAATCCATCTACAATAACAACAGCGGATTACAAAAAACACTAGACAAAGTGGTTTACGTCCTACCCTTCCAGCGCATCCATAAATATGCTGTA
>JALUWF010000180.1 GCA_027019785.1 Mariprofundus sp.
GTTACCGCTTTCTCGTGCAACCCACTACCATCATACGACCATTGAAAGGGATGTGCCAACAGGGTGTTCCAGTCAGCCACAAATGCTTCCAGCGCCGCCTTTATTTCTTGAGCGGAACCAAACGATTCAGTGAGAACCTTGCGACCCATGATGCCAAACCAGAATTCAATCCAGTTCAACCAGGAGCCGTGATACGGCGTATAATGAATGACGATGCGTTTGTCTTCCTGACCAAGCCATGCAACGCGTTTTTCCACCGTAGATAACTTATCCTGTGACGGGCATGCAACCTCACTGAGTTCAGCCACCAACTGGCACAAGGGATATCCCCTATGCGTGGAAAGATTATCCATCACATAGTGGAGCGTCTCGGTTGCAGGGTATTGATTCACATGCTCTCTGAATACCTTCAGCAAGGTCGTTGTTTTATGATCGGAGCAACATGCAAGATGAACCTTGCCATCAGCATGAGTAAGAAAAGCAAGGACATCCATGGTGCCGTTGCGAATATATTCAAACTCTTCAAGCCGTTTGCACATGCTATCGCTTTGCATATCCGGGGTTAACCGTTTGAGTATCTGGATACCCGGACACTCGTCAAAGAAAAACAGGTTCTCGGGAGGCTGGCGGTAGAGGGCTAGAAGATGTTCCATCTTGGGAAAGAAATCAGGATCGGTGATATTAAGAAAGTAGCGGGATTGGTGCGGCTTCAACTGATTCTGTTGTAGAATTCGGTGTAGCGTAGACTTTCCCGGTGCGGCTCCGACTTGTGCAGGTTCTGCCTTTAAACGCAGTTCAGCCCATCGCAGCGTCCATCTCCCACAACCAGGTAGCGGCTGTGTTTGACAGTAAAAGGCGACGAGACGCATCTTCATTTCCTGTGAATAGATGGCGGGTCGCCCCGAGCGCGCCAAATCACAAACCGAGCCGGTCTCTTTGACGCGTTGAATCCAGCGACGCACGCTACTTATTGAACAGTGGACAATCATGGCAATCGCATGGCGATAAATCCCGGCATTGGATAATGCGACGATGCTTTGTCGGCAGCATGGCGATAACGCGCCAGTTTTCGCTAATATATCAATATGTAAACGACCGCTTTTTTCAATAGACAGGGGCTTCATCGGTCTCGCGCCGCTCTCAGTCTGTTGGGTGTTGACGATGATCCACTGGAGTTTTTTTTAGTGTCTCCACCAGTTGAGGAAGAGTTTTTCGAATGTTGGATAAACCGAGTTGATGAAGATGCCACCGAGCAGTTCGAGGCGATAAGACAACCTGTGTTTTTTTACTGACCTGCTCGGCCAGTACCTCGCTGGAGGTGGAATGACCAGTCATAGCGCGTGCAACCAGTTGCTGGATGAGCTCTGCCTTTTGCTCGGTTCCCATCCGGTAATCCTGCTTCTGGCCTTCGCGCTTATCGATTAACACTTCAGCCACATCGTGTTCAGTCAGCTGGCGAGCCAGCGTGCGGCAATGTGGTGTAGAGATGCCCAGTACTGAAGCACATTCTGGTGCTGAGATCGCTCTTGCATTCAACAAGGATAACACAATGGTACGTGCCTGAACCGGATGATTGGCTGGTATGCTCAGTGCCTGATCTTGGGAATTAAGTGCGATATTCCACCCTTCATCATCGCGACTGACTGATAGTGGCTGCGACACTGGAGGGGGTACTGCAACGGATGCCGATGAACAACGACGGTCACGAAGCGCAGGAAAGGCATCACGCATCACTACCGTCAGCAAGGTCTTTACCGACTCCTCTGGCATAGCAACCAATGTGGCTACATCCTTGCGCTTTGCTCCCAGCAAATGAAGGGCAAACGCCATGATTCGCATCAGCAACTTGCGCGGGAATACTTGCAGAGCCTTGTGAATCCTTTCTTGCGACTTCTCGGGTGAAAACACAACTTGACGGCAATCCATAATCGTCCCCTTCGCTTATATTAGACCCATTAAAACATGGAATATG
>JALUWF010000181.1 GCA_027019785.1 Mariprofundus sp.
CCTGATAACCCGGATGTGTTCGAGTTTTATATCAAGGATGCCGGGCCATTGTCAGCATACCTGTGCAATATTGAAGTCGGGGTGCAGCTGGAAGTAGAAGGGCCGATGGGCAGAGGCTTTGATTTGACCCCGTTTAAGGGCGATGATGTCTATCTGATCGGTGTTGGAACCGGCATTGCGCCGCTGCATAGCGTATGCCTCAATATTGTTAGGCACCGTAAAAATTATGGCAGGGTAGTGATATATGCCGGCTTCCTGACTGAATTACATCAACTGTTAACGGATGAACTGGAAGAGCTGGCGAAATATAATATTGAGGTGTCTATCTCACTGGAGATGGGGCACGAAAGCTGGGACGGGCCTATCGGCTATGTGCAGCAAGCCTTGCAGGCCGATGATCTGGATGGCTCGCATGCGGTGGCTTGTCTGGCCGGCATGAGTGCCATGGTGGACGCATGCACGGAAACATTGCAGAATCTTGGATTTGATGATGGCCGCATTCTGCTCAACCACTGATTCTGCGATGTCCGCTGCGATGTCAGATAACGCAGTCGCCTCATCTGCTCCCTCCGCCAGTTCTGGTCATGTCAGTCCTGCCAATAAAGCCATTCCCGATACATTTGCGCTGCCGCTAATCGCCCTGGATATCGGCATGAAGCGCATCGGCGTGGCCGTATGCGATCGCATGGCATTCTCCTGCCGTGGCGTCACCTGCTTGCAGCGCCGCGACAAAGGCTGGCCGCAGCAGTTGCAAAAGCTGATCCATGAGTTTGGATCCAGAGGCATCGTGGCGGGGCTACCCAAAAATATGGATGGCAGTGAAGGCGTGCAGGCGGCTGATGCGCGTGCGGCAGTGCGGCAGCTTGCGCATGTCTGCACCCTGCCTGTGCTGTTTCAGGACGAGCGCTTATCAACATGGACAGCCAAAGAACGCCTGTTTGCGCAGGGCTTGAACGAGAGGAAGGTGAAAGCCAAACTTGATCAGACCGCTGCCGCCGTGATTCTCGAGGATTTTTTGTTGGCGCACCCGGAGTTAACAGCATGAGCGAAATTTTGTTTGATCACGATGCCGTCAAGCATGCGCTCGACGCCATAAGTGATCGTATTCCGGGCGAGGAAATATATCTGGTCGGCATTCAGCGCGGCGGTGCCAAAGTGGCTGATGCTATTCAACTTCGACTCGAGCAATGGGGAAGCAGTGTCTGCCGGGGCAATCTCGATATAAGCTTTTACCGTGATGATCTCGATACCATCGGCCCCAACCCGGAAGTGCGCCCCAGCGAACTGCCCTTTGATATCAGCGGCAGAGATATCTGGCTGATTGATGATGTGCTCTACACCGGTCGCACCATTCGCGCCGCCATGGATGAACTGTTCGATTATGGTCGCCCCGCCTCGATTCGACTCGCAGTACTGGTTGATCGCGGTGGTCGACAACTGCCAATACAACCTGATGTTGCGGGGCTGGAGCATGTCGCTCCGGCCAACTGCAGTGTTGACCTGATCAGCGGAGAGACATGGGCGATCGAGCAGAGACGGGTGAAATAATGCAGCCTTTACACCATCTGTTTGGCATTGCGGGGTTGGAATGCGATCAGATCGAATACCTGCTAAACCTAGGTGAATCCTTTATCGGTATCAATCGCCGCCCCTTGAAAAAAGCGCCGACGCTGCGCGGCAAGACCATCATCAATCTGTTCTTTGAGAACTCCACCCGTACCCGTACCAGCTTTGAGCTGGCCGGCAAGCGCTTGTCGGCTGACGTGATCAATATCTCCGCCTCCACCAGCGCCACCAAGAAAGGCGAATCGCTGCTCGATACCGGCCAGACGCTGGCGGCCATGCAGCCGCATGTGCTGGTGATTCGCCATGGCGTATCCGGGGCTTGCGAATTTCTGGCTGATTATCTTGGCGACACATCCATTGTGAATGCCGGCGACGGTGCCCATGAACATCCCACCCAGATTC
>JALUWF010000182.1 GCA_027019785.1 Mariprofundus sp.
CAAAATGGTTGCTGTCCCCTCTGCTCGTCTGATTCCTTGCCTATGAACGCTTTATCGCTTCGGGGCGTCTTTTTCTCGGTCTTCTTGCCAAACACTCGCTGATTTAAATCACGATTCTTGGCAAGAGCATCCTTCAGCTGCTCAGTGAGGGCTTGTTCCCGCTCAACAGCCGCTTGATGCATAGATCGCCAATAACCAATCTGTTGCGTCATGGAAATTAAATCACCTGAGAACATACTCGTACTTGTCCTGGGCATAACATAATGCCTCATTTCCGCTATCGGAACAAATCGAAAATGATGATAGCTTGAGGGCGACAGCGTTACTCATCCAGCGAAGACTGCCTGCTTTTTACCCGTGTGTTCCGGATTTTGTTATACCTTCCAAATGGCTACACCGAATATTTACCATGAATCCATTTGTTACGTGTTCCCCTGTTTAAGGGCGTCGAGGCAATAACATCCCGCGCACATTCAGAATGATTTTGAAATCATTCTCTACAGGAAAGCGAGACAGGCAGTCTTCATATAGGGTCGATCCCTCTTTAGTGTTGCGGTGTAGACCCACAGCAAGCCAA
Organism: Mariprofundus sp.; assembly: GCA_027019785.1. Lineage (GTDB taxonomy): Bacteria > Pseudomonadota > Zetaproteobacteria > Mariprofundales > Mariprofundaceae > Mariprofundus. Next base: position 578 of record JALUWF010000182.1, read on the forward strand.
GGAGAAACCGACCCATGGATCGTATTATAGTAGCAGGTGACACTCCGGAGCAATACCTGGAGCAGGTGTCATCATCGCCTGATTCATTTCGCCCTTCCAATTGTCCTAATTGTAGCAAAGAAGGACTCTGGCATCACGGTTCTTATCCGCGTTATCCTGATCGCACCACGGCTGAGCATAAGGCATTAAACCCGGTGCCTATCCTTCGATTTCAAGTGTCCTCATTGCAAGACGACATGCTCATGTCTGCCAATGTTCCTGGCACCCCAGCGATGGCATTTATGGTCGATACAGCAAACGATTCTATTGCTTATTCTTTACGAACAGCCGATCAGCCGTATCAGCAGCGAGTATCCACCATCAAGACGGACGATTGGACGCTGGAAAGCCTGGCTGCAACTGATGCATGAGAGCTATATGGGCCTCTTGAAGACGCGGCTTTCCGAGCTTCGTGGCTATCAGGGTTTCACAGAATTCTGGCTGGCATGTTTTAAACACACGAGGCTGGCGGATTCCATGTTCTATGTTCAGCAGGGCGGAGGGTCTGTCCCGTAATATCGTCACGTCAGATAAATGCGGGACAGGGTTTTCGTTGCTGTGCAACCACTCCACACAAAGCGCCCATTTTTTTATCGACGGAATTCCATTGAACTTCGCACCTCACGACACGGAGGTGACAATGAAAAAAACAGAACGAATTTCCATATTTCGTTTGAGTGTGCTGGGGCCATTGGTCAGTCGGCAACATATCGAACGCGGTGAACTGAAGAAGATTATCCAGGATATTGCCAGCCGGGATTACGCTATCCCCTATACCAACAAAACCCGCATTTCAGATAAAACCATCGAGGGGTGGTACTACGCCTACCTCAAGGAAAATCTGGATGGGCTAAAGCCAAAGAAGCGCATGGATCGAGGCATATCCAAAATCGTTATACAGATACAGGATGCTATCATCCAGGCAAAACGCGAGAACCCACGCCGTTCTATTGACCAGATCATCGCATTATTGACTACAACCGGGATAGCGGCCAACGATGAAGTCTCCCGCTCCAGCATTCACCGTCTGCTCAAACAGCATGGCATATCACGTATGACCGGTTCATCCAGCCTGCCTGAAGAGTTTCGCTCCTTTGAAACACGATATGCCGGTCAGATATGGTATGGCGATGTGATGCATGGGCCGACCATGATGATTGATGGGCGCATGCGGAAAGTTTATCTGGTCTCATTGATGGATGATGCGTCACGCCTGTTGACGCATAGCGCCTTTTGCCTCGGTGAAACGGCACTGGATATCGAAGGGGTGCTCAAACAGGCCGTGCTTAAACGCGGCCTGCCGACTAAGTTGGTTATTGATAATGGTGCCGCTTACCGCTCC
>JALUWF010000183.1 GCA_027019785.1 Mariprofundus sp.
AGCGTGCGTCCATTTTATCAGAACTTCAGTCTCTGGACGGATCGACACCACATGTTTTATTGGCAACAGGCCGATTGGTTGGTGAAGGGTTTGATCACCCGCCTCTTGATACGCTTGTGCTGGCAATGCCCATTTCGTGGAAAGGAACGTTGCAGCAGTACGCCGGACGCCTGCACCGGGAGCATGTGGATAAGCAGGATATACGAATTTATGATTATGTGGAGGATGATCAACCGCAACTTGCCCGCATGTGGAAGAAACGTCAGCGCGGCTATCATGCCATGGGTTACAAAATTATCCGACCCGAAACAAAGGGTTCTCTGTTGTAGCACGTCCAACCCAGCATAGCCGGAACCAAACAGGAAAAGCATAATAACCCGAGCCACTGATTTCATCAGGTGAATGCTGCTTGCAGCAGAGAATATCCCCTGGGGGACGAATTCACACTGATTATTAAACCTCCAAGTCTCCTTCTGCATATTGCCTTTTAATTCGTGTTCATTCGTGGCCAGGTTTGCTTTGCTGAAATAATCACTTAACCTGTTGATTACCTACATAGGCAGGCGCATTTATAGCTTTTCTATTCGGTTGTTTTGCCTTTCTTTGCGTCTTGGCGTTCTTTGCGAGAGTCGCTTTTGACTGTGTCGGGATTGTAAGCCGGAAGAGCGAATCGGCATCCGGCAAATGTATCAATTTTCAGAGCGGTTTTATACTCAGGAAAAGTCATGGTTTTATTACTGTTACAAACAGAATCAAAAGCATCTCTCGCAAAGCCGCAAAGAACGCAAAGGAAAATCAAAACCATATCCCAACCCAGCATAGCCGGAACCAAACAGGAAAAGCATAACCCCAGCCACTGATTTCATCAGGTGAATGCTGCTTGCAGCAGAGAATATCCCCTGGGGGACGAATGAATACTGATTATAAAACCTCCAAATTGCCTTCTGCATATTGTCTTTTAATTCGTGTTCATTCGTGGCCAGATTTGCTTTGCTGAAATAATCACTTAACCTGTTGATTACCAACATACAATTCAATACCTCTAAAAATTTCTTCTACATTTTGCACGAGATGCTTTTCGTAAGAGGCTAACGCGCATGGATTTTTTCCACCCCATGATATGAAACATTATCACAGGGTGGAAAAAATCATGCAGGCGCGTTGTTTGTTTCATGTTAATGCCCCGCGCTTGATTCATAGCCGTTTGCAGCCATGATTGGACACTTCGATCAGCTTTGAAAAAGGAGAAATCATTATGGCGTTAGTTGCTTCAGTTCATCTGGATGACGGGTGGAAATTGCCTAATATGCAGTTGAGTGATGTAAATGGAGAACATGTCAACCTGCGAGAACAACTCGGCGAAAATGGTCTGCTGATTGCTTTTACCTGTAACCACTGCCCTTATGCCATTGCCGTCTGGCCGCGCCTGATTCGGCATGCCGCCACGTTGAAACAGATGGGAATCAGCACCATTGCGGTGAATCCAAACATCCACCCCGACTATCCGGCTGATGGCGTGACAGCCATGCAGGAAAAAATTGCAGAGTGGGGTATTGATTTCCCTTATCTGGCAGATGAAACACAAGCCGTGGCAAAAGCATTCGATGCCCAGTGTACGCCGGATCTTTACCTGTTCGATGGCTCCGGCAGCCTCTATTACCATGGCCGCATGGATGATTACTGGAAAGACGAAAGCAAGGTCACACAGGAAGAGTTGATTCTGGCTGCCGAACTGATGATAGCCGGACAACCAACGCCGCAACCGCAACACCCGACCATCGGCTGCTCTATTAAATGGCTGTATTAAATGGCTGTAATCACCTAGCCCGGACTCTTGAGTAACAAAATGGGGATCATTGTACCGATAGGGGTCGGGAAGAATGACCTCCCCGCCCTCCAAACCGTACGTGCGGTTCTCCCGCATACGGCTTTCCAGTCGGTAGTTTCATCATCGTGA
>JALUWF010000184.1 GCA_027019785.1 Mariprofundus sp.
CGAGCGTCGTGATGCAGCGAGCGCATGCGAGCGAAGGCGCGACGGTTGTAAGCGAAACGAAGCGGCGGCGAAGCCGCTTAAATCGGGGTTTCGAAAGGGGCGTAGCTCCCTTCGACTACAGGCATTATCGGAGATAATGCCTAGTAGGTTATGCAACGACTTTGTCGTGTGCATAAGACGGTGACTTTACAAGTCACCGTCTGGGGTGGACACTTGTTTTTTTGCTCTGGGGGTTTGCTCATGGCTGCAAGCATTTGTGTACGCATCGAGTCGATGAAATCGAATCGTGCGAGTGGTCAGAAATCGCACGATTTGCGAACTGGTAAAGTACCAGCATATGTCGATAAATCGCGTTCACACCTGAACACGAATCCGATCCTTCTTGAGCAGCCGCTACTCAAAACAACGAACGAAAACACGGCGAGAAAATCTCGCAAAGACGGCGTTGTCGGCTTCGCCGGGATCATCACATTTTCACATGATGCACAGTCGCTTGTTAATGAACTTTCAACATCGCAGCAAGACGAGTTGTTTCTTCGTGTCGCAAAAACAACGGCAACACATTTTGGCAGTCGCGTTGAATCACTTTCAATACACAGAGACGAAAATGCGCTGCACGCGCATTTCAGCTTTGCAAATGTGAACTTTGAAACAAAAAAACGCATCAGACCCAACGCTGGCGATTTGAAAAAATTGCAGGATGTTGCAGCCCAAGCCGCCCAAAAAATCTTGCCAGAAATTGTGCGTGGAAAATCGAAGATCCAGCGCATACGAGACGGCGAAAATCGAAGTGCAACGATCCATCGCAGCGTGAAAGAGCTTCATAATGACCTTCCGATCGAGATCGCCGCACTACAATCGAGAATATTGTCAACACAAGAAAAACTACAAAAAAACGAGCAACGATTGCTATCGTCACAGAAAAAGCTTGAAAAAATGATGGATGACGAAAACGCATCATCGAAAAACATCAAAAAAATGAAAAAGCGAGTTTCTGATTATGGGGTACGCGTGAAAAATGAGCGAGAAAGTCTTGAAGAAATAAGCATCGAGAAGCGCAAGCTAGAACAGCAAATACCAGCACTTCATCAGCAAAAAAACGAACTCGAGCAAGCACTTTCTAGCTTATCTCCAAGACAAACAAAAAAAGTCAAAATAATAAAAAAACACACGCCCAAAAGACTTGGACATGATGAACTTGTGACAATCACGCAAGAGGTCGTCAGTAAAGAAAGATATGCAATGAACTGCAAAAAATTGAAGCAAATGCAGCATGAGCATCTCGAATTGCTAAAAATAATTTGTGAAACAAACAGCTACTCGATGAACATTGGTAAAGACGAATGGCAGAACATGCGCGTGTACAAATCTTACAGTTGCGAAGTCCTCGACTTCGGTCGATTGCTCATCGTCCGAGATGGCACAGATGCACAGAAAGCGTCTGCACTTTACTCGCAGTCGAAAGAAAAAGGTTGGCAAAAACCGTTCTTTAGTTGCGCGCCAGAGGTTGCAAAAAGCATCATCAAATTCGCGCGCGCGGATGGCAAACTCGAATGTGTCGATTTTGAAAATGAAGCGTGTAAGCGTTTGTTACACGATGAAATCGTGCAAGAACGAGCTGATAAAAAACGCGAACTTGAAGAAAAACGCGAGCGAGAAGAATATGAATATCAGCGAAAGAAGTTCCCTGCGCTGCACCAGCACCAGCATCCAGCCGAAGCCAAGCAACCCGAACCCGAAGCCGAAGCCGAAGCCGAAGAAGCGTTTCAGTTAAATATGAAATGAATATCGCCTAAGTGATTGAAATATATACCCATCAACCTCTACAAGACTAAAACAGTCGGATATTATACAAAGAAAAAGCTTGCATGACTGAACATCATTCTATATACTTTCGATTATCACAAGTGGGGGTTTAAGATGACAAAAACATGCTTTTTCAATGATTGCA
>JALUWF010000185.1 GCA_027019785.1 Mariprofundus sp.
GATGTCACACACACTTGACATGGGGCGCGTCGGTCGCTATTTTTGCAGATGTTATTGTTGCAAAAGCTTCACGCTTTTGTAATTCGAGGTGTAGCTCGCATCCAACAAAATCGAGCAATAAATTGCAAAAAAAGTTCCATTTCGCGTGATTCAATCACGCGATTTTTGTACAAAAGTCAGCATTTTGCATCACAAAAATGTGGCATCTTTTTGAGTGATTTTCATTGCTCATTTTTTTCAAATGTAGTGAAAAATTCTGTGCATTTTTGCGCGCAAAAAATTGGGATAGGGTAGATTCATTGGCGTTCTATTTTCCCTTTTTTTCAGCTTCAAAATAATCGCAGCAAAAAGGAATTCCAAGCAAAAAAATCTTTGATTTTTTTGTGCCAGAATTTCGTTCAGCAGCTCTTTTTTTCAACGCAGCAACAGAAAAGAAGCACGCGAATCCGTCTCTGTGTGTACACAGAGACGGATGGAATACATGCCACAAAATGGCAACAATATCAATGCATTACATGCTAACACAGCTGCATGAAATACCATGAATAACATGAATAACATCGAAATGAAGGGCGATTTTGTACGCTGCGCGTACAAAATCCGAGCTTAGCCAGCACCTCTAGATGACACCAAAAAAAAAGGGGGAAAAATATGCGGAGAAAACCGCATCGCTTTAAATAAGTAAAAACAAATCATGAACCAAGCTCGCAAGTTGCTTTGAAATTTGCATTATAACTCAACACTTTGAAGGTCGGCTGGGGTTCATCCAATTCACTGAAAATCGCGCTTTTTGCGCCTCCCCAGCCAACACTTCAAAGTGTTTGGTGAATTGGGGTGAAAACATCAATAAAATGGGTGTTTTCATCATTGTTTTTTTGAAGGAAAAAACAATGATGAGGACATCCGAAAGGGGCTTATGAGCAAAAATTTTGGCTGGGGCTCACGCGACATGTCCGACGCGGGACGCATTGCTCTGGAATCAACAAACTCGGGCTTTGAAACTGTGGCAGCGCACGCCCAAAGATTCTCAAAATTTAAAGATTTTGCGAAAGAAAACGGGGTAGCGCGGATGGAAAGAGTTGACGCGCAACTCGTTGAAAAATATGGAAAAGAATTGGCTGATAAGGTAGACGCAGGGGAGATGAAGCCCAGCTATGCTCAGAACTTAGTCAGTAGCATCAACGCTGTCATGAGCGCGGCGACGCGAGGCGAATGGAAAAGCGTCAGCCCGACCAAAGATTGCAACATTGAAGCGCGCTGCAATGTACGTTACACGGCTGCCCCGCCTCATGTAGAAACAGCAAAATTGAATCTCGATGAAAGGCAAAATGCTGTAGTGAATCTTGCCCAAGATCTGGGATTAAGGAGTAAGGAAGCGAGCCTTATGAACGCTAAAGCTGCTTTGGCTGAAGCCGTCTGCAGGGGGATCGTGTCCATCTCGGACGGCACGAAGGGCGGCAGATTTCGTGAAGTGCCGATCACTAATCAGCAGCAAATACAAAGCCTGAAAGCTGCCGCGCAAGCGCAGGGCGGCGCGCGGGCAGTCATGCCCCAAGATCAAAACTGGAAAAGCTGGCGGGAGGGCGGTTTGAGAGAAGCGCGCGAAGCGGTCGCAGAAGCTACAGGAGCGCGAGGAATCCACGATTTGCGTGCATCCTATGCCTCCGAGCGTTACGAAGCGCTCACAGGGTATTCAGCACCCTGCAACGGCGGAAAAATCGAAGATCGTGAAGCAGATCGCGCAGCCCGCGAGAAAATCGCCGCAGAGTTAGGCCATGGCCGAATCGAAGTTGTTAGTTCGTACATCGGGGGGCGCTCTTGAAAAGCATGAATTTACTGCAAGAAGTTGAGTATTTGTCACACCAATATGCGCGATTGGGCGGCAAAAAGAATCGAAAAATGCAACGAAAAAGAATGATCAAATTTGCAAAATTCGTTGAAAAATT
>JALUWF010000186.1 GCA_027019785.1 Mariprofundus sp.
CATGAAAACAGCGCATGAACTGGCGAGTCAATCACGATGATGAAACTACCGACTGGAAAGCCGTATGCGGGAGAACCGCACGTACGGTTTGGAGGGCGGGGAGGTCATTCTTCCCGACCCCTATCAGAAATATAGGCGGACGAAGTTGTGAATATGCAAATCGTTGATTTACGTGACCATGGGCGCTCTGATGATTTCTAATGAAATCATCATGATTGAAAACTGTACGGCGGTGATTCTGGCCGGCGGCGAATCCAGACGTATGGGGCAGGACAAGGCGCAGGTGATGTTCCGGGGGGAATCATTAATGGAGCGTGCTATCGCCAATCTTGAGCCGCTGTTTGCTGAAATTGTAGTCAGCGTGCGCCGGCCTATCCCCAGCAATCTGCCGCAGGTTATGGATGCGGGCGGTGGCCCAATGGCCGGGCTGGTCGCTGCGCTGGAATATGTTCGGAAAGATTGGATCTTCGCTATTGGTGTGGATATGCCGTTTGTCGTGCCTGCCGTGATCCGGCACATGGGGGAACAACGGTCGGGGAGAGATGCAGTGTTGGCTGAAATTAACGGAAAACTGCAACCGGTGCCCGCATTTTATGCGAAAGCAGCCTGCCTGCCCGCGATGCAATCCCGCATTGCTCAAGGCCGCCGCAGCCTGATGCGATTGATGCCGTTGCTAAACACCGCAGTGCTTACCGAAAAAGACCTTCGCCTGCTCGACCCCGGCCTGCGCAGCTTTGTTGATTTCGATACACCGGAGGATATGGCTGCATTCGGCGGAAAATGAATCTTTCTACAGTTATGAATGTTCTCCTCCAGGTGGGTGTTCAATATTTTATACCCTACCCTGATGCAAAAAAGAGGAACAGGGGTAGCCCTTCAAGTTTATCATGGGTCAGGTTATCGGATATGTCAAATGCGTTGGCCACTTATCCACATTGTGCCGGGGTTGAATGGAATGCAATGCAGGCGAGTATGTCTCGCAGTGATGCATGTAAGGAGAGAAAGTATGACGGCTTATCGTTCGGTGACCGAGGCGCAGCAGTGCATTTTATCGCATCTACCCATGATGGGATCGGAAGCAGTGGTTCTGCATGATTCGCTGGGGCGGGTGCTGGCTTGCGATGTCGATGCCAACCGCAACCATCCGCCTTACGATGTCTCGGCAATGGACGGGTACGCCGTTCGTTTTGCCGATATTGAAGCAGCCACAGCGGCTGCACCGGTTCGTCTGACGGTGGTGGATGATATCCGTGCTGGTGCAATGCCTAAGATAAAAGTGATGCAGGGAAAGGCAGCCCGCATTATGACTGGTGCTCCTGTTCCGGCAGGTGCGGATACGGTGATTCGTGTTGAGGATACGAATGGCGATGGTGATCACGTAGCGATTCTGTTGCCTCCGAAACAGGGCGTCAATATCCGGCCACTGGGCGAGAATTTGCGCAATGGGGAAGTTGTACTGAGCAAGGGCACGGAAATCACGCCGGGCGTGCTGGCGATTCTGGCCATGGTAAAGCAGAAAGAGGTGGCGGTGTTCGCCCGCCCCAGAGTGGCGATTCTTTCCACTGGCGATGAGCTGGAAAGCATGGATGAGCCGGTTGACGAAAACAAGATCCCCGATGCCAATTCGCATGCACTCTATGCACAATGTAAATCGCTCGGCATCACGCCAACCCTGCTCGGTATTGCCCATGATAACCCGATTGAATTGTGTGCGAAGCTGGCCGAAGGCTTGAAATATGATGTATTGCTGGCATCCGGCGGAGTGTCTGTCGGCCACCACGATTTCATGCGTCCGATGTTGGATGCGCTGGGCATCACCATGCATTTCTGGCGTGTGGCTATGCGCCCCGGCCACCCGCTGGCGTTTGGAACATCAAAAGACGGTACGGCTGTGTTTGGTCTGCCCGGTAATCCAGTTGCCAGTATGGTCTGCTTTGAGCAATTTGTTGCGCCAGCATGCCGGTCTATGATGGGGCACGAACAATTGTTTCGGCGTACAATCCCGGCTCGTTTAGGGCACGATATGAAAGATAGGGCAGGGCGCGCTCATTTTGTACGGGTAACGCTGAGCCGCGATGAACATGGCTACACGGCCACTTCAACCGGCGCGCAGGGCAGCGGTGTATTATTGTCCATGGCCATGGCCGATGGGTTTATGCTGATCCCGGTTGAATCGGAAGGTATTAAAGCCGGTGATCAGGTAACAGTGCAACTGTTACAAGGCACAGATTTTCAGGAAAAAGCATTTTATATATGAAAACAAGAATCGGATTTATCACTGTTTCAGATCGTGCCAGTCGCGGCGAATATGAAGATATGGGTGGCCCGGCTATGGCGGCATGGTTTGAGCGGGTGCTTGTCTCAGAATGGGAAGCGGTCAAGCGCATTATTCCCGATGATCAAAACGGTATCGAGTCCACACTGAAAGAGCTGGCAGATGTAGAAGGCTGTTGCCTGATTGTCACCACGGGTGGCACAGGCCCCGCCGTGCGCGATGTGACGCCGGAAGCCACCGAAGCTGTATGCGAAAAGATGATGCCGGGCTTTGGTGAGTTGATGCGGCAGGCGTCGCTCAAATTCGTGCCGACTGCTATTCTTTCACGTCAAACCGCTGGCATTCGCGAAAAATCGCTGATTATCAATCTGCCCGGCAAACCATCGGCTATCGATGATTGCCTGAACGCAGTTTTTCCGGCTGTGCCCTATTGTATTGATTTAATGAACGGCCCTTATCTGGAAGCTGATGCAGATCAATGCAAGGTATTTCGGCCCAGACATGCACAAAAAAGATCGTAACGGACGGCGGCAATCGCTATCTTGACACACTATTGAAGGCTATCAGGGTTGCAGCTTGCTTTGGAATGGATCAAATGCAGAGAGGGAATAATATGAAAATGATTGCAGCAGTTATCAAACCGTTCAAGGTGGATGATGTCAAAGACGCTCTGCTGGAAATTGATGTTTCCGGCATGACCATTACCGAGGTGCGCGGACATGGTCGTCAGAAAGGCCATACGGAACTCTATCGCGGGGCTGAATATAATGTGGATTTTGTGCCGAAAACAGAAATAAAAGTCGCTGTGCCGGATGATCGCGTGGATGAGGTGGTGGAGGCGATTCGTTCTGCTGCATGCACCAATAAAATCGGCGACGGCAAAATTTTTGTTACAGCGGTAGAGCGGGTGGTGCGTATCCGCACCGGCGAAGAAGATCTGGATGCGCTGAGTTAAATCCGGTTGTTTCGTACAGGGAGATCAACAAAATATTAGGGGATGAATCAATGAATACAGCAGGACTCGATGTCTTTTTTCTTACCATGGGTGCAGCCATGGTGCTGGCGATGCATGCAGGCTTCGCCTTTCTGGAAGTGGGTACGGTACGTAAAAAAAATCAGGTGAATGCGCTGGTGCGCGTCATTACCGATTTTGGCTTTTCCACTGTGGCCTATTTCTTTATCGGCTTTGCCGTGGCTTACGGTATTAATTTCTGCGTGCCGGTTGCACAACTGAATGTGATCGGGAAAGTATCCAATGGCTATGAGATGGTGCACTTTTTCTTTCTGTTGACTTTTGCCGCCGCAGTTCCGGCTATTATCTCCGGCGGTATTACCGAACGGGTAAAATTCTGGCCCAATGCATTGGCGACAGTGCTGCTGGTGGGGCTGGTTTATCCCTTCTTCGAAGGACTGATCTGGGCTGAGAACTACGGTTATCAGGCCTGGTTGCAAGCCAGTTTCGGGGCGAAATTCCACGATTTTGCCGGCTCGGTCGTGGTGCATGCGATGGGTGGTTTTCTGGCCCTGGGGGCAGTGGTAGTACTGGGTGCTCGCAAAGGGCGCTATGCCAGGGATGGCAAAGCGATTGCAATTCTGCCGTCCAATATTCCTTTTCTGGCGCTGGGCTCATGGATTCTGTGCGTTGGCTGGTTTGGTTTTAATGTGATGAGCGCCGGCACTGCCGGCGCCGCTTCCGGTCTGGTGGCGATGAACTCGCTGCTGGCTATGGTGGGCGGTTTGATTGCGGCACTGATTGCAGGAAAAAATGACCCGGGTTTTGTGCACAACGGGGCGCTGGCCGGACTGGTGGCCATCTGTGCCGGTTCCGACCTGGTGCATCCGATTGCCGCGCTGGTGATCGGCGCAGTTGCAGGCGTTGTTTTTGTATTCGGGTTTGAGTTTGTGCAGAATCGGCTAAAAATTGATGATGTGCTGGGCGTGATTCCGTTGCACGGCGTGTGCGGCACATGGGGCGGTATTGCTGCCGGTATTTTTGGCACGACAGCGATGGGTGGTGTTGGTGGCGTCACCTTTATGGCGCAACTGGTCGGCACCCTGACAGGCGTGTCCATCGCCATTGTCAGCGGTTTTGTGGTCTATAGTGTGATTAAAGCTACGCTCGGCATTCGTCTGTCGGAAGAGGATGAATTCATGGGCGCTGATCTGGCAATTCACCAAATTAGCGCAACACCTGAAGAGGATATGGCTGGCCATTAAGGTTACGACCGGGCAAGATCGAATGCGGCCCTTCTAAGAAGGGTTGTTTTATCTGGAGGGGATGCCGGCAGCGGTATGAATTTTCTATCATCCGGTTTGTTTTGCCAGGTGAAAAGTGTGCTGTTTTGTGACACACCTCACTGAATATCCTGTTCAAATATTGTAATATAAGCGACCGGCATTGATATTTATAAACTTTGGAGTGTGTTATTTTGACACTATTAAATAATGGCCCGATTGATGCTCATGGTTTGTATGCTATGTTGGCGCCTGTACGCGCTGTGAGTCTAGTTTCTAATTTTTCGGGAGGCAGATGATGAAAGTTGGTAAATGTTTATTCAAACGCATACATCTGCTTGCTCTGGCTCTGCTGTTGGCGCCATGCCTGACGCTAAGTGCGCATGCCGGCGTGGTTGGCGGCAGCTTTGTTTATGTGCAGGAGTCCAATGGCAGCCTTGTTCAGTACCACGTTGATGCCGTGGATTATCAAGGTACGCCGGCCTGGCGCATTGGCTGGGATTGCGAACAGATTCAGGCCGAGCATTTTGTGCGTCGCAGCGATGGTAAACCACTGTATGTGAAACGGGTGAATCATTCCCTGAACCGCACTGTCGAAATCAATTACAGTCAGAAAGATGGTCAGCCTACTGTCTATCGTATGCGCAGTAAAAATGAGTTTCTTGAGCGTAAAATATGGGATAAGGATTTGCGCGATTTGGGTGCGTTGCCACAGTTTCTGAAGGGCTTTGGTCAGGCTGCATCCGGTCAGGATGTCCGATTCTCGGCGATTAATTATGATGACGGCAAAGTATATTCGCTCATTGCCAAGCAGACCGGCTTTCGCAATGTAACCATTGAAAACAATCGGGTGCGATGTGCGATCTATGATGTCAAACTGGATTCATGGCTGTCCACCTTTGTCGGCAAGACGCGTCTGCTGATTCCACTGGGAGCGCAGAGTAGTAATTTTGTCGCCTACAATGGCCCGGCACTGGATGGTGTGGATGATCAGTGGTCGCTGCGCCTGGTCGGCAAAAACAAGACCGTGGCCATGCTCGATCAATCTTTGAATTAATCCGGACTTTTTTTGCAGTAACTATTTTCATGCTGGCTTCAGCCAGCCGATTCGAGTCGCTTCTCGACAATCTTTCAGCTGCCCCCATGCGCAAAAGGGGATAAAGTTTCGCAATGAATTTCTCAGATAAACGTTACTGGTCTTATCTGGCCGGTTTGTGGCCGCTGCTGCTGATCTTTCTGGTCGGACAGATACTGATGCGGCTCAATGGCAATGCGGCGCAACTGGGCATCACTGCATCGTTATCAATCATGGATACATCCGTTTTTCTGCTCTTTTTTGGCGGCGCTGCGTGGTGGACTTTCAGCCCGTTGCGCCGTTACCTATCCGATGCTGCTCACCCCGACAAGCATCGTCGTCTGATAGAAACACATATGGCGGATTTTCCCTGGCGCGCCTTGAAGGCCTATCTGGTGGCAGGCTGGTCGTTTGCCGCATATCTGATCATCATTATTCCCCTGGTCGCCATGCTGGGTAACCACCCGTTTACGTGGCGGATGTTTGTCTCCCTGACCTTGAATTTCTGTTTTGGCGCAGGTGTACTGGGGCCGGCACTCGCCGTGGCGATTTCGATCGTCTATTCAACCCGGATGCGTTTGCAACTATCTCGCCGGGGCTGGTTTACCAGTTTGCTGGGTGACAAGCATACGGATAAACATATTACCTCATCGGCGCATCGGCCATGGCTGGTCTTTCTGGTCACAGGTTTTTTGCCGGTGTTAATCCTCTCCGTTTATGTCTGGCTGGCGCTGGGAGGTAATCAGACAGAAGCACGCTTCATTCTGTCGCAGTCGCTGGTGCTGCTGGTGATGAGCGCATCGGCCAGTATTTTGCTGGTGCTCAGTATCACGCGCACCCTGCAGAAGGTTACGGTGACCCTGGAGACGGGACTCAAGGCATTGGCGGATGGCCATTTCAAGGCGCACGTGCCGGTGCTGATTGATGATGATATGGGAGAGTTGGCGCGAGGATTAAATACGGCGATGCAGGGCTTGCAGGAGCGTGAAGATCTGAAAGATTCGCTGTCGCTAGCGGCCGAAATTCAGCAGGGCTTGCTACCCAAATACGATCCGTTGATTCCCTTGTATCATCTTAAGGGTTTTCAGCAGACCTGTTATTCGGTGGGCGGTGATTATTACGACTATATCAAAATGGATGATGGACGGGTCTGGTTGATGATAGCCGATGTCTCCGGAAAGGGTTATCCGGCGGCGCTGACTATGGCCAATCTGCAGGCTATGTTACGCGGTCTGACCACACTGAACTGGCCGATTGAAGAGGCTGTCAATTATCTCAATGAAGCGCTGTGTGATACGTTGGCTGCTGGCCACTTTGTCACCCTGTTTATGGGTAAACTGCAACCGGAATCGCATTCGCTGATCTGGATCAATGCCGGTCATGTGCCGCCGTTGTTGCTACGTGATGGCGAAATCCAGCGGCTGGAAGCATCAGCGCCGCCGTTGGGGCTGGTCAAGGGGATTCAGTATAAGGTGGACAGAACTGAGATTCAGGCTGGTGATACGCTGCTTGCCTATACGGATGGCGTGACTGAAACATCCGGTCGTTCAGGCAAGGAGAAGTATGGCGAGGCTCGGCTCAGAGCGTGGCTGGTTGAGCATGCTGATATAGCGGTGGCCGACTTGCCAGCAGCGCTGCTGGAGACATTGACTGCATTTGGTCGCAACGAGCAGGATGATGATTTAACACTGTTATGTGTCAGAAGGGAGAAATAATGACTGAGTATAGAACCGAACGTGACTCCATGGGTGAGATGCAGGTGCCGGTGGATGCGATGTATGGCGCCTCCACAGCTCGCGCCGTAGCCAATTTTCCAGTTTCTGACTTGCGCTTTCCGCGCGAATTAATCAGAGCGCTGGCGCGTATCAAGTGTGCTGCGGCTACGGTGAATCAGGCCTTGGACAAACTGGACTCTGATAAAGCGGAGCTGATTCGCAAGGTGACGCTGGAGGTGGCCGATGGCGACTGGGATGCGCAGTTCGTGCTCGATATCTTTCAGACCGGATCGGGCACCTCCACCAATATGAATGCCAATGAGGTGATTGCCCATCGCGCCGCCAAAATCGATGCGGATATGCATATTCATCCCAATGATCATGTCAATATGGGGCAATCTTCCAACGACGTGATTCCAACAGCGATTCATCTGGCCGCCAGTGAACTATTGGTGCATGAGCTGACGCCGGCCTTGCGATATCTGCATGCTGCACTGCAGAAAAAAGCCGCAGAGACGATGGATGCGGTGAAAATCGGGCGCACCCATCTGATGGATGCCACGCCGATTACGATCGGCCAGGAAATCTCCGGCTGGGGGCGCCAGATTGAGCTGGGCATTGCGCGCGTGCATTCGGTTCTGCCACGTATTACAGAGCTTGCGCAGGGGGGGACCGCGGTCGGCACCGGCCTGAATACCCACCCGGAGTTTGGTGCGCGCATGGCGGCTGAGCTGTCCTCAGCTTACGGCATTGAATTCCGCGAGGCGGCCAACCATTTTGAAGCTCAGGCGGCCCAGGACGCCATAGTTGAACTCTCCGGTCAGTTGAAAACAGTGGCTGTTTCACTGCTAAAAATTGCCAATGATGTGCGTCTGCTCAATGCCGGCCCGCGTTGCGGCCTGGGTGAAATCAGCGTGCCGGCCGTACAACCCGGCTCATCCATCATGCCGGGCAAGGTCAATCCGGTGATTGCCGAATCGCTGGCACAGGTGTGCGCGCAGGTGATCGGTAATGACGCGGCGATTGTTGTTGGCGGCGGCTCCGGGCTGCTGGAGCTGAATGTGATGCTGCCGATGATGGCGCATAATCTGCTTGAATCGGAACGCCTGCTGACCAGTGCTTGTCGCATGTTTGCCGATAAATGTATCGACGGTCTGGGGGCCAACCGGGCACGTTGCGCCGAACAGATCGACTGGAGCATGAGCATGGTCACATCATTGGCGCCGGTGATCGGCTACGATCGCGCCTCACAGATTGCCAAGCAGGCAGTCGCTGAGGGTAAAACTGTGCGTCAGGTATGCGAAGATGTCGGTGTGCTGCCTGCCGGAGAACTGGATCGGTTGCTCAATCCCGAGTCCATGCTGGCACCGTACGGATGATCATTGGTTTAAAAAAAACAAGTCAAAAGCATCTACCACAGAGGACACAGAGAGCACAGAGGAAGTCAAAGGCACAATAAATATTTGGGATGACTAAAGCGCGGACCTTTGACCTGTGCATTCATAATATTTTACGTAGGTGAGAGAGCCTTCAGGTTTTTTACTCTGTGCTCTCTGTGTCCTCTGTGGTTAAAGCTTGTTCGGTTCCGGCTATACCGGGTTAGGAGGAAGGTGAAAATATGGCGCAATCATCCAAGAGCAGGGCGGCGCGTAAAACATCGGCATGGTACCATCGCCATGCCAATGATCCGCATGTGAAGCGGGCCAGAAAGGAGGGCAAACGCTCACGCGCGGCATTTAAACTGACCGAGATTCTGGACAGATATGATCTGAATATTCGCCGTAACAGCGTGATCGTGGATCTCGGTAGTGCGCCGGGTTCGTGGAGCGTGGAACTGGTCAGACGGATCGGTCCGGAAGGCTTGGTCATTGGCATTGATCTGCTGCCACTGCATCCAATCAGCGGAGTCAGGCTGATTCAGGCTGATTTTGATTCGCCCGAGGGGCAACAGGCGCTGCAGGAAGCGCTGGGCGGGCGGACTGTGGATATGGTCGTTTCCGATATGGCGCCGGAGATGAGCGGTGATAAACTGGTGGATCAGATGCGCATGATCAGACTCAACGAGATGACACTGTATTTTGCTCGCCAGTATCTGCGCGACGGCGGCAACGTGTTGATGAAAACATTTATGGGCGAGGGTTATGATGCATTTCGCCGCGATCTTGGTGCATCATTCAAAACTGTAAAAAATATCAAGCCGGCTGCCAGTCGCAAGACCTCCGCTGAATTTTTCCTGCTCGGCACTTCATTTTATCGTTGAATCGGATAGGGTTCTTTCGCTGTCCGGGACTAAAAGCCGGGTCAGGGAGGGATAGCATTTGGTTCAATATGCTGAAATCGAGGCATGGCATATGGCTTATGACTTCTGGTCGGTGCAGCCCATTACCGCCATGCGTACGCCGATTATTTGCCAATTGATGATGAGCACGTTCGATCTGGGCGCATTTCAGGCAGAGAGAGGCTCGCAGAGGTGTGCGTATGCCGCCTGATTCATCCCGTTCTGCTTCCGAATCAAGCGAAACGCTCGTAGTTGAACTGCAGGAGCGTGTGCGACTGCTTGAACAGGAGAATGATCGTTTAACCGGGCAGGCGGAAGACATGTTGCTGCTGGGAGTGATTCATGAGGCCATCAGCCCGTTAACTGATTGCAGGCAGATCCTGGCCCAAGGGCTTGAGCGCATCTCCCTGCTCAAGAATATTCCATTGTGCTGTTGTGGCACGATGGAGGAGGGCGCATTGCATGTGTTGGCTTCCAGCCTGTCATTTTCCGATGCCAGTCTGGATGGGTGCGTGGTCGAGCTGGCCGGCGTCACAGGAGGGGGGCTGGATCAACCCTGTTATCTGTCTACATCTGACTGCGAACAGTGTGCGTTGCCTGTGCCAGATCACTTCCAGGCTGCTGAAATGCTGATGCTGCCCTGCCAGTGCCGTTTTCTGCCCGATGGTCTGTTTTTATTTGCTGCTGATGCGCCGGAGGGGGGCGTACTGGAGGCTGCAGCGGCACTGCTGGGACGCATTGTCGATGCCATGGTGTTGAAGATGGATAACGCCGTAGTGATGGATGTGCTTAAGGATATTAATGCCAAGCTGGATCGGCGCGTTGAAGAGCGCAGCAAGGCGCTGTATGAGAATGAATCGCAGTATCATTCACTGATTGATCAGGCCATGGAGAGTATTTATGTGTTTGATGCCGATGACGGCCGTTTTCTGGATGCCAATGCCGCGGCCTGCAATAGCCTCGGCTATAGCCATGAAGCGTTGCTGAATCTGGCGGTGACTGAAGTGGTGGCGAGTCAATCGGTCGAATTTCTGCCGCAAATCATAGACAGACTGGAAGCGGAAGGCACCATTGTGCTTGAGGAGTTGCACCGGCGTCAGGATGGCGACACCTTTCCGGTTGAAACGCACATGGGGCTGATTCTGTTCAAGGGCGGCATTCGCGTACTGGCTGTTTCACACGATATCACGGAGCGCAAAGAGGCCGAACAGCGCCTGAACCGGGCGCACGCGTTACTACAAAGCCTGCTCAACGGCATTCCCGATCTGATTTTTTTCAAAAATCCGCAGGGCGTTTATCTGGGCTGCAATGAAGCATTCTGCGCATTTGTTGGTAAGCGAAGTCAGGATCAGGTTGTCGGCCATACCGATTACGATATGTTTGATGCCGACCTGGCTGATCTCTTTCGCCGCAAAGATCTATCGATGCTGGCTCACGGCAAGCCGCAGCGTAATGAAGCGTGGGTGAACTATCCGGATGGTAGCAAGGTATTGCTCGATACCCTGAAAACACCCTATTTCGGATCGAATGGCGAGCAACTGGGACTGATCGGTATCAGCCGGGATATCACCGAGCAGAGGCAGACGGAAGAACAGTTGCTACAGGCGCAGAAAATGGAAGGGATTGGCACGCTCGTTGGCGGCATTGCACACGATTTCAA
>JALUWF010000187.1 GCA_027019785.1 Mariprofundus sp.
AAGATTACCCATTACGTGGCTGTACATGAGGATTTGACACGGGCTGAGTCGTTACAGAAGAAGATGATACAGGCGCAGAAAATGGAGGCGGTCGGCACCATGGTCGGTGGTGTGGCGCACGATTTTAATAATATGCTGGCCGGAATTGTCGGCAACTTCTATCTGATCCGCATGCAGCACCCCGATGATGAGAAGCTACAGCAGCGTATTCGCACCATGGAAGAGGCCACTCGGCATGGCGCTACTTTGATTCAGCAGATGCTCACCTTTGCACGCAAGGATATTACCGATATGCATACCCTGCCGCTAAGCAGCTTTATCAAGGAGGCCTATAAGCTGGCTGCGGCGGCGATGCCGGAAAATATCCGTCTGGACTTGCAAATGAAAGATGTGGATGGTGTCTGTGTGAAAGCCGATGCCACCCAGATGCAGCAGGTGTTGTTGAATCTGATCACCAATGCGCGCCACGCTGTGCAGGATGCCATGGGCGATGCCGGGCAGGGGCAGATCAGTATCGAGGTGGATTGCCGACTGCCGCCGGAACATCTGCTGCAGGAAAGTCCGGAGATGATCAGCGATAGCGGCTGGTGCTGTATTCGCTGCGTGGACAATGGCTGCGGCATCGAAGCGGATGATCTGGAGCATGTGTTTGAACCGTTTTTTACCACCAAAGAGGTGGGCAAGGGAACCGGGTTGGGATTGGCGATGGTCTATGGTGCCGTGCAGAATCACCGCGGTCTGGTTGATATCGAGACAACGCCAGCGGTCGGAACCACGGTGTCGATATGGTTACCAAAGCAGCAGGCTGAATCCGTAGTTGTGCTTGGCGAGGATGATGTAGATGTCGATGGCGGCGGCAGGCTACTGCTGCTCGTGGATGATGAAGAGGGATTACGAAAAGTGCTGGCTGAAGTGTTGACGCATAACGGCTTTACTGTTCTGGAAGCGGGCGATGGCGAGCAGGCGGTAAAGACATTCAGTGACAATCACGATCAGGTTGCGCTGGTGCTGATGGATGTGGTGATGCCGAATAAGGGGGGCGTGGTGGCGGCACAGGAGATCCGGGCGCTGGATGCTGAAGTGCCGATTGTATTTCAGACCGGTTATGGCGAACAGACGCAACTGGATGCAGCCGGCTCTATTGCCAACAGTGAATCGCTGCAGAAACCTGTTCAGATTCATGAACTGCTCAGCATGATTATGTCCAAAATAAGCCATTGATCCGGCGTTGCTTGATAATATCTTTTAATTCTAAATTTAGTGTTTATTATTGCAAGGTATGAAAAGGGCGTATTCTGATTTAATAGCCGAGCTGTTGCCCCTGTTTCCTTGTGTGGCGATTGTCGGGGTGCGCCAATGTGGCAAAACGACATTGCTGCAGAAGTTGCCTGAACCATGGCGTATTTTTGACATGGAAAGGGTTGGCGATTTTCAGTTGATATCGCGTGACCCTGATCTGTTTTTTCGCTTGCATGGCGATGCGGTTGCGCTTGATGAGGCGCAGTTATTACCATCCATTTTTCCGGCTCTGCGCGTCGCGATTGATGCTGACAGAAATCGTTGTGGTCGTTTTATCATAACCGGATCGAGTTCGCCGGAGTTGATCGCGGCTATTTCCGAATCGCTGGCCGGCCGCGTGGCGATTGTTGAGTTGGGGCCATTGAGTTCATCCGAAGCGTTTGCTGAACCTGTTTCAGACTTTTATCGTATGATTCAACATCAGGATGATATTCAATCGTTGCTTGCGTTGCCCAATCGGATCGCACTGGATGATCTGCATCAATACTGGTTCCGGGGCGGTTATCCGGAACCATGGATCAAGCATAGTTCGCGCTTTACCAAACTATGGATGCAAAATTATATTCAAACCTATGTGAATCGCGACATGGTTACTGTGTTCCCTGTGCTGGATCGTCAAAAGTATCAACTGTTTAT
>JALUWF010000188.1 GCA_027019785.1 Mariprofundus sp.
ATGTACCAAGCTAGAGGGTGTAACCTGGCATGGGACCAGGATTGCTTAGTGGGACACGATTCATCCTTCTGTTTAAGGTACTAAGCCTTTATCAAAGCTGCAAGCCCAGTTTGAGCATTGTCGCTTAGGACCCTGGAATACATGGTACACGAAGGTGATGTACACCTGCTATGTGTTGTATATATTACACCTTATATGTAGCGTGCTGTCACGTCATATGTGCTTATCATCCATGGTTGCACAGCGTCAATGTTTAGGACCTGTTGCTGGCTTAGTAGAATTTTGGCAAGCCAATTCAAAGTATTAAAAAATAAACTTTGGGCTTGCCCATTTGGGTTGTGCCCCCACATGTGTATAACCTGTATCACTATGGATAATTTTACCTCTATGCTCGTGAAGGTACTAATCTGGGGCCGCAGGTATGCGCCAATATAGATGTACCAAGCTAGAGGGTGTAACTTGGCAGGGGACCAGGATTGCTTAGTGGGACACGATCCATCCTTCTGTTTATGCTACTAAGCCTTTATCAAAGCTGCAAGCCCAGTTTGAGCATTGTCGCTTAGGACCCTGGATTACATATTACACAAAAGTGATGTACACCTGCTATGTCTTGTATATATGACACCTTATATGTAGCGTGCTGTCACTTCATATTGCTTATCATCCATGGTTGCACAGCGTCAATGTTTAGGACCTGTGGCTGGCTTAGTAGATTTTTGGCAAGCCAAATCAAAGTATTAAAAAATAAACTTTGGGCTTGCCCATTTATCAATCTGAATATATGCTCGTTTTACATGTAAATTCATATCGGACGACCAAGTTTCTGTTACTTAATGTGACACGTTCTACAAACGGAGCACGTCACCTGCAAATGTTATAAGCAGACATAAGTACATTGCTGCGCAATTACATACCGATTCATATTCACTTAGGTATGCAAACTTCATGTTATGTACATACATGTCTTAACACCAGCAAGCTCATAACATGAACACACCCAAGGGGCAATGTAGGGGGGAAACAAAAGTTCAGTCAAAGGTGACGGAACTGACATTTCCCACCTTGCCCCCAGGGTACAAATGCGCGATCCCAGCCTCCTACAGGCTGCCAAAAATGCGTTCGGGTGTTTCCCGCTAAATTTCCGCCTAAGCCCCGCCTCTTCCTAGAGGTGCGGCCAATCACCCTTCGAGCCGACTTTCTAGGCTAAGCCCTTCTGGCTCGAAATGCGCGAGTCAAGGGCAGGAGTGCCTCGCTAGTCGCGTATCCAGAAAATCACGGGTCCGCCACTGCACACCATCTGCTATGGTGCACGCGGCCCGCAAATTCGATATATAACTAAGAACCAGCGGTAGATGGGCAGTTTCTGTCTCAAAGCTTCACAGCATCTACGAAATCTTCCAGTCTCAGCGTTACTTGAATTTTTCCAGCCCACCCACACCATGTATTGAGCTTGCTAGTGAGTTGTTCCTTTTTTCCCCCGCTTTCGGGTGAAATTATCAAAGTTTTCGTTTCTTGGGGTTTTTGTTCAGCTCACAGGTAAATTATTAAACTGCAGAATGGGTTATGCCCCCACATGTGTATAACCTGTGTCACTATGGATAATTTTACCTCTATGCTCGTGAAGGTACTAATCTGGGGCCGCAGGTATGCACCAATATAGATGTACCAAGCTAGAGGGTGTAACTTGGCAGGGGACCAGGATTGCTTAGTGGGACACGATCCATCCTTCTGTTTATGGTACTAAGCCTTTATCAAAGCTACAAGCCCAGTTTGAGCATTGTCACTTAGGACCCTGGAAAACATAGTACACAAAGGTGATGTACACCTGCTATGTGTTGTATATATTACACCTTATATGTAGCGTGCTGTCACGTCATATGTGCTTATCATCCATGGTTGCACAGCGTCAATGTTTAGGACCT
>JALUWF010000189.1 GCA_027019785.1 Mariprofundus sp.
AGACTGAGCCGGACAAGGTGGTTTGCTTCTGGCAGTCCGGTGATTATTCGATGGACAAGCTGAAATATGGCTGGATGCCGCCGCATCCGACATTCTATGTGCGCCGGTCTGTTTATGAGCAACACGGTGGTTTTGATACCTCATTCCATATTGCCGCCGATTACGACTGCATGCTGCGTTTTCTGGCGCGCGCCGGGGTTCGTTGTGCCTACATCCCTTCCGTGCTGGTGAACATGCGCCTGGGCGGTGCCAGCAATCGCTCGCTGGGCAATATGATCCGCAAGTCCAGGGAAGACTATCGGGCTCTGAAAAATAACGGTGTCGGCGGCCTGTGGGCGCTGGCGTGGAAAAACCTGAGCAAGCTGCCGCAGTTTGTAAAAAGCAGTGAGATGACGGACGTTGGATGTGAGACGGGGGAGAAGCAGGGCTGAGAAGTATGAAGGATGAAATGAAAATTGAGATGTGAGATGGAATCTCTGGGGTCTTTACCTTATAGTCTTCAGGATAAAAGGCGGCAACCACGGAATACACGGACCACACGGAAAAAGATGATCGTCATTCTGGCTGCCGTGCCAGAATCCAGTGGGCTTGATTGCGGGTGAGTTGGTGGATGCTGGATCAAGTCCGGCATGACGAGGTCGCGTCATTCCAGTCGCCGAGCTGGAATCCAGGGGGCTTGTGAAATTTGGTGTATTTAGTAAACTGTCACCGAAATCCTCTATCATCCCGATGTAGGTGGATACTGGATCAAGACCAGTATGGCGAGCTTTTTAAATCCTGCATTTTGCGCAAATATGGGGTGCTGAATAGTTACCATATATTTAGATATAATTTGAAAAAGATGAGGCGATATTTATGCATAGTATAAGAGTAGAAATACAAGACGGTGTATTTGATAAGGTTATTTGCTTTTTAAATAACCTACCTGTAAACGAAGTTAAAATTATAGATGATGCAACAACTTCAAAAGAGACAAGGAAACTAATATTTAACTCTATTGGGTTACATACAAAAGATTTTAAATTTGATAGAGAAGAAGCAAATGCAAGATAAAGTATTTTTAGATACAAATATACTAATCTATTGCTATTCAGTGGATGAAAAAAACAAGCGAAAAAAAGCGTTAGATTTGATAGACAAATATAGTGAAGACTCTCTAATCTCAACTCAGGTTATAAATGAGTTATCTAATGTTTTGTTCAAAAAGTTCATGCTTACATCAATAGAGATAGAAAATACAATATTAGAGATTGATAACTATATTGATATTGTAAATTTTACGCTTACAACTCAGATAAAAGCATTGAAAATAAAAGATAAATATAAACTACAGTTTTATGACTCACTTATAATTGCTACTGCTATAGAAAATAAATGTACTATTTTATATAGTGAAGATATGCAAAATGGTTTAGTGATAGAAAATGTATTAACTATCGTAAATCCCTTTAAGAATCAGGAATGAAGGGGGAAGCCCGCTTGATTTTCGCGTCATTCCAGCCGCCGAGCCGCAATCTGAAAAACGGGGACAGTCTTTCGTTCGGGAACTTTCGTTCGGGGTCGGACCAAGTTAAATGTTTGAAAGATAAGCGGGAATGCCGATATTTTGTGGTGTATTCAGGCTTAGATGTACTTTTCTGATGGTGAAAAAGGTATTTTAAGGGACTCATGGGAGAGATGGCGACTGTGCCTATATCCCTCATGTGCTGGTAAAGATGCGCCTGGGTGGGGCCAGCAATCGTTCGCTGGGCAATATGATCTGCAAGGCACGCAGAGAAAAACAAAACAGATAAAGGCTTGCTGGCGCTGCTGGTATCTAAATTAGCTAGTCGGAATAAAGTAGACTATACTGCGGCTGCACCGAAACAGTGCAAGGGAGAGGCAGGTCTGTGGTTGGATATGGTTTAATGATGATGACAGCACTGATGGTGACTTTGCTGGCGATGCCGCTGATAACCAGGCTGGGCAATCTGGCAGGTATGGTGGATCAACCGGATGTCCGAAAGGTGCATACAAAAACGATGCCGAGATCTGGAGGCATTGCAATCGCATTGGGCGTTTGTGTTACAATCCTGAGTTTTGATTTTTCCGATAGGCATATCCAGGCCATGATGCTCGGCACCTTGATCATGATTACTACCGGGGTGTATGATGATCTGAGGCATATTCCTCCGTGGCAAAAATTTGTCGGAGAAATTCTGGCGGCCAGCGTATTTGTCTGGTGGAGCGGCGCTTCACTGCAGTCGCTGGGGGATCTGATTGGAACAGGCCCGATTCTGACCGGAAGTTTTGCGCCGCTGCTGACCGTCATCGGCATTGTCGGGGTGGTCAACGCCCTGAATCTGTCCGATGGGCTCGATGGCCTGGCCGGCGGCCTGAGCGCTATTGCATGCCTGTTTCTGGGGTTCTTTGCCTATGTGAGCCAGCAATGGGCCTGTTTGACGGTGATTGTGGCACTGTTCGGTAGCTTGCTGGGATTCCTCTATTATAACGTCCACCCGGCCAAAGTGTTTATGGGGGATACCGGTAGCCTGCTAATCGGTTATCTGCTCTCGACTGCAGCGGTTATGCTGGCGGCAGCCAAGCCTGAACATCCGGTTGCACCGGTCAGCATGGCGCTGGTGCTGGCGTTACCCATTCTCGATACATTGCTGGTGATGACGCGCAGGGTATTGCTGGGTTATAGCCCGTTTTCTCCGGACAAGACGCATCTGCATCATCGTCTGTTGCATATTGGCGTGCCGCACGGCGCTGTCGTCTCAATACTTTACGTCGCCATGGGCCTGTTCGGTTTTGTCGCCGTGCTCGTACGGTTTCAGCCGGAGTGGGTGCAGTTTTCCGCCGGACTCGCTATGGCATTGCTGATTTATGGTACGGTGATTGGATTCAACCGTGCTGGCTATCGCTGGCAGGATATTTCGGGTGCTGCCGCTGTTTCGGATCATGCTCCGATATTTCAGATGATAACAGCATGGTCCGGGCGCAGCACTACATGGGTAACCTGGTGTATTCCACTGCTCCTGCTAGTGCCCGTATTCCTGCTGGATGTCTTGCCCGTGAAGATTGAGTGGCTGCTGATGCTCAGTGTCGGCGGCTTACTGGCGCTCTATCCGATTCGTTCATCGGAAGACCGGCTGGGCGTGGTGCACGGATTGATTTACTGGTGCGTATTCCTGCTGCTGGCCATATTCTCCTATTATGGGAATGAGTTGGTGCACCTTTATATGGCTTCGTTCGCAACGATCATTGCTGTTTGGGTGAGCGTGAAACTGGTATTCAAACGTAATCGGCGGGTGTTTTTGACTTCGGGATTTGAAGTGTTGGTGATTTTTATCTCCTGGTTGCTGCCGAGCCTGTTCATGGATGCTGCATACCTGGCTGAAGATAGTCGGCACAGGTTAACCATTGCCTGTCTGGAGTCGCTGCCTTTTCTGCTGGCCATGAAAATCATTATCCGGCGTCAGCCAAGGCGAAATCGCCCGTTGATGCTTAGTCTGTCCATTATCTTGCTTGTTGTGGCGGTGATGGGCACCAACTAGATTGGTTTACAGGGGTAATCCGTTTCAATCTATTGATTGTTCTAAGCGGCACCGAACACCATCCCGGAGTCAAAGGGAGCAAATGGCTTAGGGTCTATTAATATAGCATTTCAGAAGCCAAGGCAGAAGTGAGAGGAAAAAGCAGGGCTGAGGACAGAGTGCTGAGTTGCAGGCAGGAGGTGAAAGGCGTGAGAAGTCAGAAGGTGGAAATAATGTCATGGTGTTGATTTTTCGCTTTCCGCCTATTTTGAGTGGTCGGGAGCGAAAGTGATCGAAGATGACCGTTTTGATTATGGCGAACCCCGTTTTATTGCCCATGGATTGATCGACGAAAGGCGGTCGGTCGGCGGTCGGTCGGGGGCGAATTCAACCATGAAGTGCACCACTTTTTAGTTGTTTGAAAACTTGATCTGGGGTTTTGAATCCCAAGCATTTTCTGGGGCGATTGTTCAACTTTCTTTCTATCTTTTCAACCTGTTTTATCGTCAATAAAGAGATATCGGAGCCTTTCGGTACATATTCACGAATCAAGCCGTTGGTATTTTCTACGGCTCCTTTTTCCCAGCTATGATATGGGGCACAGAAGAAGGATTGGGTTCCAAGTGCTAGATTGACGCGCTGGTGTTGCATGTTTTCCGAACCGTTATCATAAGTAATGGATCTTAGCATATGGGCGGGCAGACGTTTCAATCGTGAAACAATTGCTTGAAATGATTCTTTAGATCTTCTGTTGGGGACTATGGAGATACATACTTTCCGACTTATGCGCTCAACAGTTACATTCAAAGCCGCTTTGCTGGCATTGGAGACAATCAAATCAGTTTCCCAGTGACCTTCTTCTTTGCGTTGATTGGCGGCTTCTGATCGCTCAGAGAGGCTAACCCAGGCAGGTATCATCTGTTTTTTCCGCTTCCGACTGAATCCCTTCTTTAATCGTTTACGGTTTTTACGCCGAAGATAGGAAACCAACTCAGTTGCATCAGAGTAAACCCATTGATAGATAGCCTCATGGCTAATTGAGGGCATTGATTCATCCAATGCAAGAACACCAGCTATTTGTTCTGGAGACCACCCTTTTCTGAGATGACGACGTACATAAGTGCGAAGATTCGGAGTTCTCAAACGCCCATAACTATTTGCATTGCTACTGCGGGCTTTAGCAAGCTGTGTTGCTTTTTGAGCGCTATAAGCTTGACGATCAGCCAGACTATTTCTACGAACCTATTGTCGTATGAGATCGTCCTAGTATTTTTCCAATATCTCGATAAGACAGGCCTTGAGCTAAAAGGGCTGATAATTCACACCTTTCTATATCTTGTAGTTGATTATATTGCATTTCCATAGTGCTCCATCCTACAGGTGGTGCACTTCGTTGTTGAATTGAATGGGTCGGACCAGGGTAATGTGCTGAAACCAAAGGAATGAGCCTAAAAAAGGGTCGTACAAGCGCTTAGAGTGGTCTTTTTGGGGCGAAAAAGGGGCGTTTAATGGATTCGGGCAGGAGCAAGTGCAGTAGTTTTGAAGAAGCGTGAGATGAAAGATGCTAGACGTGAGATGTTTCCGGTCTCAACCCCGGTAGTTGTATATACAACTACATGCGCATAAGCAGGCAGGTCAATTATTGTAGCATTTCTTTGCATCCTCCAGCAGAGACGTGAGTGGCTTGATCAACCTGACGCATGCTCTGTAAAATATATTGAATATTATCTTTACATGGTTTATTGTTGAGTGAACGTGAAACAGGAGGTGACTGGAGTGGCTGCAGCAAATATCAATGTGAGAATTAAAGGGACGTTGCAAGCCCACTTGCAACAGCAGGTGGGGGAGCATGGTCTGTATGACAATGCGAGCGAGTATATCCGCGCTCTGATTCGGCGTGATTTAAAAAACAAGAGTGAATCATGGGAGTGGTTGAAAAGGGAGCTGGAGCCTGCTCTGAGGGCGGATGAGAGTTCGTTTGTTGCGGTAACTGCGGAAGATGTCATTCGCCGCAATAAGTAGCGGTGTCCGCCTATCTGTTTTTTCCGCCCGCTGATGACGCACAGGATGAAATATGGCGTTATAGTTGCGCGGCATGGGGTGAAAAGCAGGCTGAGAAATATATCAAAGGCCTGCATGATCACCTGCAATTGCTATCGGAAAAAAAGAAGTTCTGGCGGTATCTTCCCGCCAAGCTTGTGATCCCTCCAGACCTGAAGCTGAAAGCGTATTTCAGTAAATATGAACATCACTATCTGTTTTTTCGCGAACTGTCCGATGGTACGATAGGTATTATGGCGATATTGCATGAAAAATCCGATATGCCTGTGCGGCTTTGTGAGGACTTGAGAAGAATGGGAGATAAGGGCGATTAACCACTGAATACTTTTTTGGGGCGAAAAAGGGGCGTTTAAAGGATTCGGGCATGCCGACGACCCCACGGACGGGGGAGGTAGAGCGACGCTGGAGCCAAAGCCGAGAGCCATGGCTACATTTCGATCACAAGGAATTGATGCCATTCCATCACCGGCAGACTTTTCAGTGGTGGATTAGGGGGCAGTAGCAAGTTTAGAGATTTAGGAGATTAGGGCATGGAACGATTTTTAGTTGTAACGTTAAGTATGCTTTACTATAATACGGGGCATCAACACCCGCCTCGCCTCTCTCTGAAGCGCATTTTTGGCGGGTTTTTTTATGTCTGACTTACAAGCCTACAACAAACCGCCCTTAACCATTGAAGAACAAATTGAGCTGCTGATTGAGCGTGGTTTATCTGTTCCGGACAAAGAACGAGCAGTCCATTACCTTCGTTATATCAGCTATTACCGCTTGAGTATTTATGCTCGATTTTTTCAGTATTCCGGCTCTACTGAACATCAATTTCGCAGTGGCACATCATTCGATGACATACTCACCCTATACACATTTGATCGGGAACTTCGCTTGCTGGTGATCGATGCAATTGAACGCATTGAAGTGGCTTTGCGTGGCACGATTTCTTACGAGTTTTCTATTGTTGCCGGTGCCAATTGGTATGCCAATAGCGATTTGTTCAAAGAAACCTCACGATTCTGTCATCGGTGTGAAATAGGGTTGAATGGCGAAAAGTTGAAAGAGAACAGAAATAATATCAATTCCATTCCCAATCCTCCCAGATATGAAAGTCTTGTTGGTAACCTGAAGGGATATTACTCCCGTCGAATCAATATTATACATCGCATGGTTTATGCTGTCGATATCGATAAACGTGTTGTTCATATCTTGCGCTGCTGGACGCACTATGAGTGAGAAAAAAACATCTTCAATTCGATAATGAGAAAACATTGAGTCGGGTTTTCCATCTGAATCGATTTCTTGTTGTTTTGTCTTATATAAACAGTAATATATTGCGTTATAAGTATATTTATACAGTGACACATTGAGGTTATATGAGATCAACAGGGCAAAATGCAGTGCCGTATTCTGTTCAGCGGGAGCTGAAGAAGCTGGGTGATGATATCCGCAAGGCGCGGATTCGTCGTAAACTGACGATGAAAGAACTGGCTGAACGCGCTTTTATATCCGAGAACACGCTGGCCAGCGTTCAGCAAGGGAAAGCCTCTGTGGCCATGGGTATTTATGCTCGCGTGCTTGCCTTGCTGGGCATTACCGGGCGCATTGGTATGTTGGCGGATTTTTCTGTTGATCCGATTTCTCAGGATATTGAAGCAGCATCATTGCCTAAACGGGTGCGTAAATGACGTCTGTGAATGTGTTTATGGAAGCTCGTCATGTCGGCGATCTAATCATACGCGAGAAATCATCCACATTCATCTATAGCGATGCCTGGATAAGTGACGGGTTTGCGATTGCGCCTGATATGCCGGTTCATATCAAAGAGCATCATGCTGTAGGCATCCATGGTATTTTTTCGGATAGCTCGCCTGATCGTTGGGGTAGAAAGCTGATTCGGCGCAAAATGGGTAAGGCCCGGATATCCGAGCAGGCGTGTATTCTCGGCGTTGCCGATACATTGAGGCAGGGTGCATTACGATACTCGCTGGATGGCGGCAACACATTCGAGGGACAGGAAAACAGGATTCCACCGATATCATCATTGCCGAAATTTATTCGCCTGACCGAAGCCATCATGAAAGGTGAGGATCACGATTACAGCGAGCTGATCAGCAATGCATCACTCGGTGGTGCAAGAGCTAAAATTGTGGTGATCGATGGCGACAGGCAGTGGATTGCCAAGGTTCCTCAAATCTATGACCAGGATGATATCGAGGGATGGGAATATGTGTGTCTCAGTCTGGCACGGAAAGCCGGCATGGCAGTACCCGCCTGTTCATTGCATGGCGATAAACATAGTCACACTCTGCTTATTGAACGGTTTGACAGAAATGAAAAACAAAGAATCCATTATATGTCAGCGATGACGTTGATGGGCTTGAAAGATGGTGATGCGTGTACATACGTTGACCTGGCCTTCGAAATCGTTCATCACATCGGGCCGGAGTGTTTGCCTGAACTGTATCAGCGGATGTTATTGAATATCATGCTATCGAATACGGATGATCACTTGCGCAACCATGGCTTTTTATTTCAACAAGGTTGGCAGCTTGCTCCGGCTTTTGATATCACTATCAGTCAACGTCCTTACATATCGGCGCATGCATTAAGGTTGAACGGGGAAGATCCCGACAGCTTCACAACAGCGCTGGCTATGCATGATTTTTTTGGATTAAGTAGAGATCAGGCCGTAAGGATATTGTCAGACTTGGTCAGGGATGTATCGCAATGGCGAACTATGGCGGCACAAGCCGGGATTTCACATCTGGAAAGCATGGCGGACTATATTTTCATCCAGGAGGCGCGTGATGCCCTGGATGCGTAGTTTTAAATTGATGAACAGCAGAGAGGATTATTGTGTCAGTCATACTTGGAATTAATGCATACCACGGGGATTCATCGGCTTGTCTTGTTGTGGATGGCAAGCTGGTGGCGGCAGCAGAGGAAGAGCGCTTTCGCAGAACAAATGCCGGACTGTATTGAGCAAACTGCTGGCGGTTACTTTTTAACTATCAGACGGTTATAGTGTGGGTTGATCCTTGCAGGAAAGAGAGGTGTAGATGATGAATTTTAGTCAAGTGATGGAAAATGTAAAAGAACTGAGTTCTAATGATAAAGCTCTGGTGGCTCACTGTCTGATTGCTTCGCTCGAATCCAGACAGGATGCAGGGGTTGATGGGGCTTGGGGTGAATTGGCTGAGTGCAGGTATAATGAATTGGCATCAGGTATGGTTGATGCGGTATCTTGGGCGGATATAAAGAACGCCGTTAAAGGGTAGAAAGTGTTGACCTTAAAGTTTCACCCTGAAGTGGCGGGTGAAATAGGCGTTTCATACAGGTGGTATCAGGAACAAGCCGAAGGCTTGGGAGATGATTTTCTGAACGAACTGGAGTCGGCGTATCAGGTCGTGGCGGAGTTCCCCGAAACATGGCCGCTATTGCATAAAAAATTTCGCAGGTATTTGCTTCCCAGATTTCCCTTTTCTGTTATTTACAGAGTAAAGGGCAGTGTTATCTTCGTTCTTGCAGTCATGCACAATAGCAGAAAGCCCGGTTACCGGTCAGCCAGGGCATAAAACGACTCATAGGGCTATCTGCCTCAAAAGTATAAATAAAACTGGAGATCTTATTGTGACAGTTATTCTTGGAATCCCTATCATGGTGATTCATCGGCTTGTCTTGTTGTGGATGGCAAGCTGGTGGCGGCAGCAGAGGAAGAGCGCTTTCGCAGGATCAAGCATTGGGCGGGGTTTCCGTCTGAGTCCATTCGCTATTGTCTGGAAGAGGCGGGTATCCGTCTGGGCGATGTGGATTTTGTGGCGATAAATTCTGATCCGAAAGCCAATCTGATGAAGAAGATCGGCTTTACGCTGAAGAAGCGGCCTGAGCTCGGGTTGATCATGGATCGGCTGAAGAACCAGAACGAGCGGCGCTCGATTGAGCAGGAGTTGCAAACTGCATTCCCGGATCAGGCGTTTAATGGGCAGGTGAAGCATGTGGAGCATCATTTGGCGCATCTTTCCTCTGCTTTCCATGTCTCACCCTATGATGAGGCGGCAGTCGTTTCTGTGGACGGTTTTGGTCATTTTGCGTCTGCGGCCTGGGGAGTCGGGCGGGGTACAGATATTTCGGTGGATGATAAAGTCTATTTTCCACATTCGCTCGGTACTTTTTATCAGGCGCTGACCCAGTTTATCGGTTTCCCCAATTACGGTGATGAATACAAAGTGATGGGGCTGGCACCGTACGGTAAATCGGCATACATGGATGAGATGCGTCAGATTGTGTTATTGCAGGATGATGGTTCATATCGCCTGAACATGGATTACTTTATCTATCACAAGGAAAAGATCGATTACGAATGGGAAAACGGCAGCCCATCGGTGGGGCGATTGTTTTCGGATAAGCTGGCTGAACTGCTGGGGCCGATTCGTCAGAAAGGCGATGAACTGGCACAGAAGCATATGGATATCGCTCATTCGGTGCAGGCCATGTATGAAGAGGCATTCTTTCATCTGCTAAATAAACTGCATGCCAAACACGGATGTGATAACCTGTGCATTGCCGGTGGTTGCGGCATGAATTCGGTGGCCAATGGCAAGGTGACGCTGCGCAGTCCGTTTAAGAAGGTCTATATTCAGTCGGCGGCCGGTGATGCCGGTGGTGCGATTGGTGCGGCGTTTGTGGTGCATCATCAGGAATCGGAAGCCGGGCGTGATTTTGTCATGAACCATGCGTTTTGGGGGAATCACTTCAGCGAAGCTGATGTGAGTGAAAAGTTGAAAGTTGAAAGTGACAAGTTAGAGGCGGAAGGGTGCGTGGTGGAGCGCATTGAGGATGAAGCTGAATTGTGCAGGAGAACCGCGCAGGCTGTTTCTGAAGGCAAGGTGATTGGTTGGTTTCAGGGGCGTATGGAATGGGGGCCTCGGGCGCTGGGCAATCGTTCGATTATCGGTGATCCGAGAAGATCGGATATGAAAGACATTCTGAATATCAAGATCAAACGCAGGGAATCGTTCCGGCCATTTGCGCCTTCGGTGCTCAGGGATGCGGTATCCGACTGGTTCGAGATTGATGCTGAAGTGCCGTTTATGATGAAAGTGTTCCAGATTCGTGAGGAGAAACGGGCGGAGATTCCGGCTGTGACCCATGCCGATGGATCGGGCCGTTTGCAGACGGTGTATAAAGAGACGAATCCCCGTTACCACGGATTGATTTCGGCCTTTAATGAGATTACCGGGGTGCCGATGGTGCTCAATACATCATTCAATGAAAATGAACCGGTAGTATGCAAGCCCGAAGAGGCGCTGGCCTGTTTCCTGCGAACCAAAATGGATGTGCTGGTACTCGGCGACTGGATGGTCGAAAGGCAGGACTGAGTAACGAGTGCCAGGTTATAGCGAAAAGTAGCAAGTGGCATGTTGCGTGATGAGCAGAGAGAAGATCATTGCAAGTTGTATCTATTGATGCGATGCTGAGTTGCTTTTTGGATACAAAGGAGTCGTTATGATCAATGCAATGCAGGAAGTGAAAACTTTGGTCAATCACTTGCCGGATAGTGCC
>JALUWF010000190.1 GCA_027019785.1 Mariprofundus sp.
TTTCTATAAGGGATGGGTGAGAACGCCATTTTTAACACTATATGACAGTGAGTTCCAACCTTTTTTGAAAGCCAT
The DNA here is from genome assembly GCA_027019785.1 of Mariprofundus sp. Lineage (GTDB taxonomy): Bacteria > Pseudomonadota > Zetaproteobacteria > Mariprofundales > Mariprofundaceae > Mariprofundus. The sequence continues at coordinate 76 of JALUWF010000190.1, forward strand.
AAAATGGGAGCTTATAAAAAGGTGAAAAACAGCTTATTTCGACAGGCTAGGAACGCGCGCATTTAATCCACAAGTGCTGCTGCTCTGTGTGATTTTTCTGCCCACGGCTGCGCCGCTGATCGGCAAGCTCACCTTCGTGTTCTGCTGGCCGTAGTGGGTGGATGAAACGTCCACTAAACAGCATGCGATTCATTCATTTCAGAGAAACTATCCACCGCCGGGAAATCTCATCCATTGCATCGACACAGTAGACAGAAAACAAATCTATGACATGAATATAATCATATAAACAACTATTAATAAAAGATAAAATTATATGCATAATTATTATGCATATAATTTTGACACCTGCAATAGCAAGGAATTACTATCATACCGCCGATTTATGCACAGAGATATCCACAGCTTCTGTGGACAAAATATTCGCCCTTATTCTTATCAGCCTCTTACGAAGAATATCCCGTGCAAAATCAACAGCCTTTCACCACAAAAGGTGCAAAGTTTCGAATTACAAATACGCTTAAATCCAGAATCGACGGCGGGAGTTTTCGGTTGTTTGCCGGGCCAAATCAGCCAGCGTCACCCCTCTCACTTCGGCGATGCATGCAGCAACATGGCGAACATAAGCAGGCTCATTGCGCTTGCCCCGGTTCGGCACGGGAGCCAGATAAGGCGAATCGGTTTCCACCACCAACAGATCGTCAGGCACCTTTGCAGCTACACCCCGCAATGCATCGTTGTGTTTGAAGGTGACATTGCCGGAAAATGAGATGGACATACCCAGATCAATGGCGCGACTGGCCGTATCCCAATCGGATGAAAAACAGTGCATAATGCCGCCACAATCTGCCACTCCCTCATCGGCCAGAATCCGCATTGAGGCGGCGTCGGCCTCGCGATCATGCACAATCACCGGCTTGTTGACGGCTTTGGCGGCGCGGATATGGGTTCGAAAACGCGCTTCCTGAATATCCGGCGATATATGCTCACGAAAAAAATCCATGCCCGTTTCGCCAATCGCGACACAGCGCGGGTGACCGGCCAATTCGCATAATCTATCCACAGCGGGCTCGACCTCAGTCTCATGATTGGGGTGCACGCCGACACTGAACCAGACATTATCCCTCGACTCTGCCAGCGCCCGCAATTCATTGATATGGTCCAGATCGACTGCAACTGCCACGCACCCTTCCACGCCCTGCTCCGCCATGCGCTCGAACACCGCATCGCGATCTTTCGAGAAATGGCCAAAATTAACATGACAGTGGCTGTCAAAAAGTTTGATATCAGTCATCTAAAATGGCCTGAAGATGTGCCAGTTCCACATGGTGAATGGCGCTCAAACCGTGCAGATCCTGCAGCACTTCAACCGCTTTGCCATCCGACTCGCCCAGTTCGGATACCACCAGATCAGCACCGGTGAAATCATGGCCACTGGTATATCCGTTGACCGTCACCACGCATTTCAGGCCGGCGGCATGGGCTGATCTCCAACCGTTGGAAGAATCTTCCAGCGCCAGCGTATGTTCAGGTGATACGCCCATCTGCTCCAGTGCATAAAGATAAATATCGGGGGCAGGCTTCTTGGCCGGCACGATATCGCCCGCAGCCAATACAGCGAAACGCTCAAACCACTCCCTGCCGAGCGAATGCTCAATCAGCGCATCCAGCGCCGTCGGCGTCGTGGTAGTCGATATACCCAGTGTGATCCCCTGCGCGAATGCTTCTTCCAGCAAGCGGCGCACGCCGGACCTGAGCGGAATACGCCCCTCGGCAATGAGGCTCTGATAATGAATCGTTTTGCGCGCATGCAGGGCCGCAATCGTTTCATATGGCATATCGGGCATGCCGCCGCGATCGATATCAAAGCGCATACGTTCCTTGCCGCCGGTCACCGCCAGCAATGCGCCATAGGTTGAGACATCCCAGCGACGCTCCAGTCCGGCTTCTTCAAAAGCCATATTGAAGGCCGCCCGATGTCCATCGCGTTCGGTGTCGGCCAGCGTGCCATCGACATCCCACAGGATACATTTCAGTTTCGCCATTGCTCTACTCCAGGAAATTATTTCCGCGATCTCCGCACATGATGACGTGATCATCGTCGTTGCTCTTCAATCCATCAGACTCTAATATCGCCACATGAGCGCCATTGAAACACCGGATATCGTCCGCAAACCTGAAACAGAAACAGCTGAACCACAACTGAAATCCCCCCCTTTGTATCGTGTGGTTATGTTGAATGATCATTTTACGCCGATGGATTTTGTGGTTGAAATTCTTATGCGTTTCTTTCATAAGTCAGAAACGTCAGCCCAACAAATGATGTTACGGATTCATCATGAGGGCAGCGTTATCTGCGGCGTGTTCCCACGCGATATCGCTGAAACCAAGGTGCAACAGGTTGAGACAGCCAGCCGCACCAGCGGCCACCCTCTGCGTTGTATCATGGAGCATGATTCGAACGACTGACGGAAGATGGGAAGCAGATAAGAAACGAGCGGTTTACCCGCTATTGAATTACCATGCTACTGTAAGTTGGCATTGATATTGCGTCAGATATAGGAACAAGTGCAGAGACAAAAGCAGTGCAACGTGATAGCATCAGTTCGGTAAGGTGAAGGTGCCTTCCGCAACTGGGTCGAACAGCAAACGAGGATGTAAACATGGGTATCTTGAGCGAAGAACTGGAAGAAACACTGAATGACACATTCCGTAATGCGCATTTTCGTCGCAATGAGTTTGTCACTGTCGAGCATCTGCTGCTCGGCTTGCTCGATAACTCCAATGCGCTGGGCGTACTGCTCGGCTGCCATGCCAACATTGAAATTCTGCGTGATGAATTAACCGCCTTCATCCGCGACCATGTCTCCATTTTACCTGATGATGCCGGGGAAACAACGGCCAGCATTGGCCTGCAACGCGTCATCCAGCGCGCCGTGATGCATGTTCAGGCGGCTGGCAAACGTGAAGTAACCGGCGCTCATGTGCTGGTGGCTATTTTTTCGGAAAAGGATTCCCATGCCGTACACTATCTCAATCGCATGGGCGTTAACCGGCTCGATATTGTCAGCTTTATGGCGCATGGCGCACTCAGTAACGAAACCATTCAGCCTGCATCGGACGCGGAAACCCCTGCCCTGGAATCGGAGCAATCGGACAAAAGCAGATCCCCGCTGCAACGCTTCTGCATTGACCTGAGTCAGCGCGCCCGAGATGGCAAAATTGATCCGTTAATCGGTCGCAGCGAGGAGCTTAAACGATGCACCCAGATTCTCTGTCGCAGGCGCAAGAACAACCCGCTACTGGTCGGTGAAGCCGGCGTCGGTAAAACCGCCATCGCCGAAGGTCTGGCGCTGAAAATTGTGGAGGCGCAAGCGCCCGATGTGATTCAGAATGCCACCATTTACGCGCTGGATATGGGAGCCCTGCTGGCCGGCACCAAATATCGCGGCGATTTTGAAGAGCGTCTGAAAGCTGTACTGCACGCGCTGGAAAAAGAGGATCAGGCAGTGCTATTTATTGATGAAATTCACACCATTATCGGTGCCGGCGCTGCCAGTGGCGGCACCATGGATGCATCCAACCTGCTCAAACCGGCCCTGGCCAATGGCGAACTGCGCTGCATCGGTGCCACCACCTATCAGGAGTTCCGCAACCTGTTTGAAAAAGACCGGGCGCTCTCCCGCCGCTTTCAGAAAGTGGAGGTGCCGGAACCGAGCGTCGAAGAGACCATTGAAATCCTCAAGGGACTGAAATCACGGCTTCAGAAACACCACGGCGTACACTACAGCCAGACCGCCATCGAACAGGCCGCCAAACTGGCCAAACGCTATCTGGGCGACCGCCACCTGCCCGATTCAGCCATAGACGTGCTCGATGAGGCCGGCGCTTCCATGCGCGTCATGCCGGAGGATAAACGGCGTAGCCGCATCAATGTGCATGACATTGAATCGATGATCGCATGCATGGCGCGCATTCCGCATCAGCAGGTCAACGCCTCCGACAAGAAACGATTAATCCATCTGGATCGCGACCTGAAACTCGCCATCTTCGGACAGGACAGAGCCATTGATCAACTGGCTTCGAGTATCAAATTATCACGTGCCGGATTATCACACCCGGAAAAACCGATCGGTTCGTTCCTGTTCACCGGCCCCACAGGCGTCGGCAAAACCGAAGTGGCGCGACAGTTATCTCGCATCATGGGGGTGGAACTGATCCGCTTCGATATGTCTGAATACATGGAGTCGCATACAGTTTCACGACTGATCGGCGCACCGCCGGGCTATGTCGGCTTTGATCAGGGAGGACTACTGACCGAAGCCGTCACCAAAAATCCACATGCCATCCTGCTGCTCGATGAGATCGAGAAAGCACACCCCGACCTGTTTAATCTGTTGTTGCAGATCATGGATCACGGCGCCCTGACTGACAACAACGGACGCAAAGCCGACTTCCGCCATATTGTGCTGATCATGACCAGCAATGCCGGCGCATTTGAAATGCAGCAGAGCACGGTCGGTTTCAATCCGCAACCACGCCGGGGCGAGGATGAAGATGCGATCAAACGTATCTTTACGCCGGAGTTCCGTAACCGCCTCGATGCTACAATCGGTTTTGCGCCGCTGTCTCAGCAGACCATTCTGCATGTGGTGGACAAAATGCTGGTAGAGCTGGAGACACAACTGGAAGATAAAAAGGTTGAACTGGATGTTACCGATGATGCCAAAACATGGTTAGCCACGCACGGCTATGACCCGCTCATGGGCGCACGCCCGATGGCGCGCCTGATTCAGGAGCATATCAAGAAGCCGCTGGCTGACGCTATCCTGTTCGGAAATCTGCAAAAAGGCGGCATCGCTATCGTAGATTGTGACAACAACAAGCTGCTGTTGCGACAACCGGAAACTGAAACTGCATGACTGTTGCCACAGTTGAGGAACAGAAAAGAAGCAGACCGGAAAAATCATACACCGCTGATTTCAACCATGCCGACAGCGCTGCCCTGCATATCGACATGCAGGCGATCGGCGTCGTTCACAGCAGTTATCACGAACGCTTTGCAACGCCGCGTCAGCCGACGCTGGACAAAAGGAAGCCGGCACAGATCCACCTCAATGCCGGCATGAATTTTGAGCAGGCATTGCGGGATCTGGAAAGTTTTTCCCATATCTGGGTCATCTACTGGATGCACATGAACAAGGGATGGAACCCGACAGTGGTGCCCCCGCGCCAGCCGAAAATCCGGCGCGGCTTGTTTGCTACCCGAGCTCCCCACCGCCCCAACAGCATCGGCCTCTCTGCAGTCCGCCTGGTGAGCATCGAAGGCCGGACACTGCATATCGAAGGCCACGATATGCTCGATGGCACGCCGGTACTCGATATCAAACCCTATCTGCCCTACGCGGACGCCATAGCAGATGCCTCCAGCGGCTGGCTGGATGATACGGGCATGGCTTCACATCCATCGCATCAACCACAGCGTTGAAAACTTCCAGCGCGTTGGTGTGTCAAATAAATGACATACAACTCAAGGTTGAGATCAACCGGGCCCAATGGTGCTGTTCACCTTATGCCATGTCAGCCGATTGATTGCGTATTGAATGGAACAGAAAATGATTCCGTAGAATTCATCAACAGTGCAGGTTATGCTCATGCCTCCAAGAGCAGGTGCTTATGACAGATAAAACAACGGACAATATTGATGATGATTTCAGCCTGAACCATTTTGATCAGGCTGTTCATGCCGGGAATGAAGAGAATGATGCTTCCACGCAGTCCGAAGCATTCTACACTGCCGACCTGTTTGCCGAGGCTGAACGGCCCGAATCGTATTCCGAAGAGGAAAAGGCCGATCCGTTCGACAGCACTCTGGGTGCCGATCGTTTTGCCGATCTGGGCTATAGAAAAAAAGAACCGACGGTTCCACAACCGCCTAAAGCGACTACCCAAACAGAGCCGCCAGCTAAACCAGCAGCCAAAATATCAGACAAGCCAGAGCATACGCCAACACATTCCCGTGCAGATGATAGACTGAAACATCCCGATCCATTTGATAGTGAACCGCAGCATACAGATGCAAAGAATGCCAACCAAACACCCATCACCCAGGAGCAAAAGAGACCGGACTCAGTAACAATAGGGCCTTCCCCTCTCCCCCCGCCAGCGGACAAACCGTGCACAGGCTTCAAACCCATCAGCGCCTTTGCAATCATAGCCATGTTAGTCGCAGCCATTGCTATCTGGTTGAACCCCGGCGACAAGGAAAATCTCGACAGGCACGACACTATGAAGGCGCAACGGATACTGGGAGAGGATATCCATATCACCCGACTGGAATCACACCTTTCAGCAATGGAACAACAAAGCGCGCAGCAAAACAGAACACTGGAACAGCAAATGGAGCAGTTGAAGCAACAGGTTTCGACCCTGACCAGTCGGCTGGACAAGCAAGTCAGCAAGCAGCCCGCTCGGCGCCATAGCAAAGCGCCATCAACAAGCAGAGCATCCGGCAAGCAAGCGGTCAGGCGGAACGTAACCAGCCCAACTCACCCGGTCGTTGTCGCCAAAGCAACCACGGGTTGGGTTTTGAATCTGGTATCCGTTGATTCACGCTATGCTGCAGATAAAGCGCTGGTCAGATACAAGGCGCAAGGCATATCAGCCTCAGTTTTCTCCACAGTGGTGAAAGGAAAGCCATGGTATCGGCTCCGTATCACCGGTTTTGCCAACAGGCAGGAAGCGGCCACGCAAAAAAACTATCTGGCTAAAAAATATGGCATCAAAGATGCTTGGATTCAAAAGCCGTAACAGATATGCGCGGCTGAAGCCGCACCTTCAGTGCAGGCTGAATCTGACAACAAGGGAAATGGGGAATGCATGAGCGACGCAAACAAGTCGGAAAAAAATATCGACAACAGTGATGATATTCTGGATTCTGACGATCTGTTTGATCTGGATATGCCCATTGATGAACCCGGCGAGGATGAACCGGCCGACGCTTCAACCGAATCACTGGAAAAAGAACTTGAGCAACTGCTTGAGCGGGATGAACCTGACAGCTTTCAAGCTCCCGAACAGCTTGCCGATACCGACACCCCCCAGATTGATTCAGCCAGCCCGGAAACAACCATGCCTCTTCTCCCGGAGCCCGCATCTATCCCCCCAGCAGCGGCTCCCTCCGCTCCAGCACCGGATTCCGCAGCTCCCGAAGCGTCGCAAGATAACAAAAAAGGCAGACCTGGCCTGGCCAATAGTCTGATGCTCACGATGGGGCTAGTCGCTATTCTGGTTGCATCACTGGCCGCATGGCTGGGGCTGGATGCTTCCGGGAAGATTACAAACCTGGAAAAAATGCATCCACTAATTCAGCAACACATCAAGGCGCTTGAACAGCAGCAAAAACAGCAAAACAGGGCATTGAACAGCCAGATAGAAACCATGCAACAACAAATCGACACATTAACCAAAGTGGTTGCCAACAAGGCAATCGAGCAGTGGCGCGCAGCGCTAGAAAAAGAAATCCCTGCTCAAAAGAAGCCTCGCAGTAATGCACAGCACGCAACCGTCTCGCCGGACGTAGCATCGAAGCAAGCAGCGAAACAGAGCCTCCACCCTGTTGCCGCAAACATCGCAGAAAAACCGCTGGCTAAACCCGTTCTTTCGACAGCCATCACCCCTGCAAAAACGGTTCATACACCACGCCCGACACCTACAAAGGTGGCTGCGGTATCACCCGCCCTGGCCAGACATGAAGTTGCGCCCGGCTCGGTGAAAGGATGGGTGGTTAATATCTATTCGGTTGAATCTCAGGATACTGCCGAGAGGCAGATACGGCAATTGGAGGGAAAAGAGATCCATGCCGAATATGTCCGGGTGCCGGTAAAGGGAAAGGTATGGTATCGCATCAGGGTGAGCGGCTTTAAAAATAAACGCGCAGCCATGGTATTTAAAAAATTCCTGAAGGAATACCACGGCATAGAAGGAACCTGGTATCAGAAGTTGAAATAATCCGGCAACCAAAAGGCCGCCTTTCAATATGAAAGACGGTCTTGATGTACGGTTGCTTATTGTAAACACCCATCAATATCGGGACTGATCAAACGATATGGTTTTTCTCTCAGTTTAGTCCTGATGAAGTCGTTGATTCACGCGCCCGTTCATGGGCGCTTTGATGACTTCTTACGCCGTCATCAGGCCTGGCATTCTGACCGATACAGGCATGGGGTGACTGCGCAGTTGCTGATACGTGCAAAACAGTCGCTGTTGCCTTCGGCAATCTGGATGGCATGAATCAGATCGGTTTTACGCAATTTTGCAGCACCTTTCAAATTCAGCTCAGATGCCTTGCTGGTTAGTTCTTTTTTGGTTATTTTCTTTGTGCTCATGGTATTTTTCCTCGTATGTAAAATTGGCGCGAACAGTAACCATAAAACACACAGGTGCAAGTTACAGAAAACGCATGCGACGCATAATCACACAGTATGCAATGACGGGGTGTGTAATCATACGCCATGTAATCATACAAACGGCCTCCCGACGAAATAGATATTGGAGATATGAATGGATTTAATAAAACGATTGATGCCGCTGATTGTGCTGGCGGCTGTTCTGGCACTGTTTTACACCTTTGACCTTGGCCGCTTTCTGGGCTTTGAGGCGCTGGCCGAGCACAAGGCATGGCTGTCGGCCTGGGTGGAAGCACATGCCATACTGGCGCCGTTGCTGTACATATTCATCTATATTTCAGTCGTCGCATTTTCACTGCCCGGAGGATTGGTGATGACCATATCCGGCGGTCTGCTGTTCGGCGCGAATCTCGGCGCATTGTATGCTGTAAGCGGCGCGACCATCGGCGCTACGGCGCTGTTTCTGATCGCCAAAACATCGCTGGGTGATTTTCTGCTGGCCAAGGCGGGAACAAGCGTGAAAAAAATGCAGGCCGGTTTTGCTGACAATGCCCTGAGTTATATGTTTGTATTGCGACTGGTACCGCTGTTCCCCTTCTTTCTGGTCAATCTGGCGCCGGCCTTTTTGGGCGTGCCGTTGCGTATTTATGTGATTGCCACCTTTTTCGGCATCATACCTGCCACCTATGTGTTCGCGTTGACCGGATCAGGGCTGGGCGGTGTTCTGGATCAGGGCGGTAATATATCGCTGAGCAATGTCATGACACCGCAATTGATGGCAGCCTTCGCAGGCTTGGCATTACTGGCAATGATTCCCGTAATTTACAAGAAATTTCAATCAAAGTCAGGAACTGCAGATGAACGCGGATGAGAAGCAAAGACAACATCACAATCTTCACCGCCAAGAACGCGAAGACACGCAAAGAGAATCTAATCGATTTCAAAATTGTGTTCCTTGTATTTTTTACTTTGCGTACCTTTGCGTTCTTTGCGGTAAATCGATTTTGACTGTGTTAAACAAAAACGGAGAACAGATATGATTAAAGTCGATGTGTGTGTGATTGGCGGCGGCTCCGGCGGTTTGAGCGTGGCAGCTGGCGCGGCACAGATGGGAGCGACGGTGGCGCTGGTGGAAAAGGGCGACATGGGCGGCGACTGCCTGAACACCGGATGCGTGCCCTCCAAAGCCATTCTGGCAGCCGGTTATGTTGCCCAGGCAGCCCGTGAAGCCGTCCGTTTCGGCATTCACCTGCCCGAGCCCGAAGTGAATTGGCAGGGCGTACATGATCATATCCATGGCGTGATTGCCGCCATCGCGCCCAATGATTCCCAACAGCGCTTTGAATCGTTCGGCGTCAACGTCATCAGGGCTGCCGGCCAGTTTGAGGATGCCCACACCCTGCGCGCCGGCGACCAGTTGATCCGGGCCAAATATTTTGTGTTGGCCACTGGTTCCTCGCCCTTTGTGCCGCCCATTGAAGGGCTGGATCAGATCGATTATTTCACCAATGAGAATATTTTTGACAATACGGAAACCGTCAAGCATCTGATTATCATCGGCGGCGGTCCGATTGGCCTGGAAATGGCGCAGGCGCATCGGCGTCTGGGGGCCGAGGTCACGGTCATGGAGATGGCACGTCTGCTAACCAAGGATGACCCTGAACTGGCCAAAATTGTGGTTCAGCGCCTGCAGGATGAGGGGCTTCATCTGGTGGAGGGCGGTCGCAATCTCAAACTGGAAAGAACAGAAGATGGCCTCGTTGCCGCCTATTGTGAATCCGACAAGGGCAAGCAGTGCGCCATCGGCTCGCACCTGCTGATTGCCACCGGTCGCCGCGCCAATGTCAACGGCCTGAACCTGGAAGCGGCCGGCGTGAAATACAGCCCCAGAGGAGTGGATGTGGATGCGCGCTTGCGCACCAGCAACAAACGCATCTTTGCCATCGGCGATGTAGCCGGGCCATACCAGTTCACCCATATGGCCGCCTATCAGGCCGGCATCGTCATCAGAAACATGTTATTCAAACTACCTGCCAAGGTGGATTACCAGGCTGTGCCGTGGGTGACCTACACCGACCCCGAACTGGCGCATGTCGGTATGAGCGAGGCCGATGCCAAACAGACCGGTCGTGAGGTTCAGGTATTACGCTGGCAATTTGACGAGAATGACAGAGCTCAGGCCGAGAAACGCACTGAGGGCATGATCAAGGTAATCGTCACTCCGAAAGGCGTGATTCTGGGGGCCAGTATTGTCGGTATTCATGCCGGCGAGCTGATTCAACCTTGGATTCTGGCCATCAGTCAAAAAATGAAAATCGGAACTATGGCCTCAATGATCGCGCCCTACCCGACACTGGCAGAGGCCAACAAGCGCATTGCCGGCAGTTTTTACACAGAAAAACTGTTTTCAAGCCGCACCAGAGCATTGGTGAAATTTCTGATGCGGTTCTAATATCAACGGAGTAATCATATTCAGCTTCAATCCCACACATGGCAAGAAAATCCCCGATAGGGGTCGGGAAGAATGACCTCCCCGCCCTCCAAACCGTACGTGCGGTTCTCCCGCATACGGCTTTCCAGTCGGTAGTTTCATCATCGTGATTGACTCGCCAGTTCATGCGCTGTTTTCATG
>JALUWF010000191.1 GCA_027019785.1 Mariprofundus sp.
GCCAACGCAATGAAGCAGCTAAGCAGACTGGGTGACGAGCTTGTTGATGCGGAGCGCGTGCTACGTTTTTCGTTGCCGGTGTTGCGTTCCGGACCAATCTTGCCGCTTAAGTCGATGGCTGATGCAGATAACCCGGTAGCTGTCAGCGCCGACGGCGAATGGCCGTGGGAATTGTTGGATGATTGCCGACGGTTGTTCGGGGCCGAAGTGCAGCCGGTGCTGGTGCCGCGCGAAGCGATTTTGACTGTCTTGAATCAGGTGTTCGATATGGCTTCCGCCTCGGCTGAGCAGATGCTGGAGGATATGGGCGGCGATGATCTGTCGCGCGAACTCGAAGAGGTTGGCGATCTGCTTGAATCCGAAGACGATGCGCCGGTCATTCGGCTGGTCAATACGCTGATTTCGCAGGCGCTGAAGGAACGTGCCAGTGATATTCATATCGAACCGTTTGAAACACGTGTGCTGGTTCGTTTCCGCATTGACGGCGTGCTGCATACTATCGTGCATCCGCCCAAGGGCGTGCAGGCAGCCATTACCAGCCGTATCAAGGTGATGGCGGGGCTGGATATTGCGGAAAAACGGCATCCTCAGGATGGCCGATTCCGGGTCAAGATTGCCGGGCGCGAAGTCGATGTGCGCGTCTCCCTGCTGCCGACGGCGCATGGCGAACGGGTGGTGATGCGCCTGCTCGATCGCGGTTCGGCCATGTTGACGTTGCCGGAGCTGGGTATGAGTCCGCCGCAGCTTAGCTTGATGAAAGCAGTGATCACCGCGCCGCATGGCATTGTGCTGGTCACCGGCCCGACCGGTTCCGGTAAAAGCACCACGTTATACGCCGCGCTGATGGAAGTGGATCGCAAAAATCGCAATGTCATGACCATTGAAGACCCGATTGAATACCAGATTGAAGGGGTGGCACAGATGCAGGTGCAGCCGAAAATCGGCGTCACCTTCGCAGCCGGCCTGCGCTCGATTCTGCGTCAGGATCCCGATATCGTCATGATCGGTGAAATCCGCGATCTGGAAACGGCCGAGATTGCCATTCAGGCGTCTTTAACCGGCCATCTGGTGTTTGCCACGCTGCATACCAATGACGCCTTGTCGGCGATTTTACGTTTGCAGGATATGGGGCTGGAGCCGTATCTGGTCGCTTCCTCACTGAATATGGTGCAGGCCCAGCGTCTGGTACGTCGCCTCTGCCCGCACTGCCGCCAGCAACGTCAGGTGACAGCAGAAGACTGGACCATGCTGGAAGTAAGCCCGGATGCGTATCCGGACGTGACGCATATCTATGATGCCAATGGCTGCGATCAGTGCATGGGTACCGGCTATATCGGACGTATTGCTATTTATGAGATGGCCCATGTTTCGGAGGCCATGCGCAACGCTATCCATGAGGGCAAGGGCTTGCCTGCCATGCGCCGCATCGCCAAAAAAGAGCAGATGATCACCCTGCGTCAGGATGTGGCGCGCCATGTCGCCGCCGGTGTGACCAGCATTGAAGAAGTGTTACGGGTCACCATGGAAGGCGTGGTTGTCACGCAAACATGAGTGTTTTTGCCTATGAGGCGCTGGATGGACGCGGCCGTCGTCAGAAGGGGGAAATCGAAGCTGACTCTGAACGCGGTGCGCGTCAGAAATTAAAGGCGCGCCAGTTGGTGGTGCGTAAATTATCAACCATTGAAAAACAGCAGCGCGGCAAAGATGGGGGGCAGCCGCATCTGAATGCGTCCGAAACCGTGTTGTTTCTGCAACAGCTCTCGACATTGAGCGAAGCGGGGATGCCGTTGATTGACGCGCTGGGTTCGATTGCTGATGGCATGAGCAAGCAGGCGTCGCGTCGAGCCGTATTCAGTATTCGCAAGAAAGTGCTGGAAGGTGGCTCGTTGGCCGAGGCGTTGCGGGTGCAGCATTTTGATGAGGTGATCTGCAATATGGTTGCTGCAGGCGAGGAAACAGGCCAGTTGGAGGCGGTGGCTTCGCGCCTGGCGCAACTGCTGGAGCATCGTCAACAACTGAATCAGGATCTGCTATCGGCCACCCTCTATCCGGCCATTATCATGGGATTCGGTGTGCTGGTGATGCTGTTTTTGACGACGGTGGTGATCCCTAAAATGGTGGCTGTATTCGAGCGCGCTGGCGGCGATCTGCCCACCCTGACCAAGGTGGTGATTGCGCTGTCCGATTTTTTACGCGCCCATGGCGGCTGGTTGATTGTGGCGCTGGCCGCCCTGATCCTGGGTTATAAACTGCTGATGCGTAAGCCATCGGCGCGTCAGCGCAGGGATGAGTTGCTGCTGCGTTTGCCGGGCATTTCGACGCTGTTGGTGACCATTGAAACCGCCCGCTTTTCACGTACGCTGGGGATGTTGCTCAGTGGCGGCGTACCCGCTCTGGCTGCGATGCTGATTGCCAACCAGAGCTGGTCGCTGCTGCCATTGAAGGCGATTGGCGAACAGGCCAGAGAAGGCTTGCGCGAGGGCGAATCACTGGCCGCAGCTCTGCAACGTGGTGGCTATATTCCATCCATGGCGACGCAATTGCTGGCCGTGGGCGAGCAGAGCGGGCAACTCGATACGATGTTGTTGCGCATTGCCGACCACTACGAAAAAGAGGTGTCGCGCAATTTAAGCCGAATGTTAACCATTGCCGAGCCGTTGCTGGTGATGTTTATGGCAGTTGGGGTGGGAGCGCTGGCTATGGCGATTTTGTTGCCGATTGTTGAAATGAATCAGTTGGTAAAATAATATGGATAAAGTTTTCGTATGATGAAACGCTGTGCTTTTGCACTGCTTGCGCTGCTGATCTATGCACCGGCTGGTTGTGCAGATCCGGCGGGCTCTTATCGCCAGGCATTGCATCGAGCCGCGCAGGGGGATGACAAGGTTGCGCAGAAGACATTGCACGCATTGGCCGATGCATTGCCAGCCGGGGATACCTGGCGGCAACGTGTCACTGCCGCCGATCAATTGATCGCTATGCGCGAGACACAACAAACACTGTTTCCAGCCCGCTCAGGTCTGAATGGCTCAGGCTCGAACCCATATTTGGCGCTGGCATCGGCTTATGCATCTGCGCACCCAATGTTGCCGGAGGCCAGGCGCTGGCCGGCCACGTTACTGGCCGTGATGCTGCCGGGGGCGGGGCATGCATGGCAGGAGCGCTGGAGAGATGCCGGCATGGCAGCGATGATGGTCTGGCCGATGCTGATTTTAACCGTGTGGGCAGCCAAACGGCGCATGGGGCCGGTGACGGTGTTTTTTGCGCTGATTACGCTCTGGTTGTGGTCTGGTACGGTATTTTCTTCCATGTCACTGGCGGAACGCGCTAATGCGGAAACATATATGGCGTGGTGGCAGGGTGTTTGGCAGGCATCAGCTCTGCCCGGCAGACCGTGGTGATGTTTCCAGTGCTCAGACTCTACGGATTATTGGCGGCAGGCAGCTTTGGCGCTGCTCTGCTATGGCAGTCGATCTTGCCGGCCATGGGTAGTCCGGAACATTTTCTGATGCACTTTTATCGTAACGGCATCGGGCAGTTGGATGGACGAGCATGCCCTTCCTATCCGGTCTGTTCTCTATATGCTACGCAGGCGGTGCAAAAACACGGTCTGCTGGTGGGCTCGTGGTTGGCGATGGATCGTTTGATCCATGAGCATGATGATATTGAGCATGGCCACTGGTTGAATATCAATGGCGAAGAACGCTTATTTGATCCGCTGAGTCGGAATGATTTCTGGTTGCGCCGGAAGGAATAGCATCAAAACCTTTTCGACACAGATTTACGCAGATAAAAGCGGATGAAAATAAAAACTGCAATACTTTAACACTGGTTTTACTCTGTGGTGAAAGGTTTTTGAATTGAGTGTGTGAAAATAGTGGAATGAGAGGAATGATGATGGATTGTCAAACAAATGGATTGAACTGCCGTAGTGATGAAAAAGGTTTTACGCTGCTGGAGATTATGGTGGTGCTGGTCATTATCGGTGTTCTGGCGGCGCTGGTGGCGCCGCGTTTTCTGGAGCGGGCTGATGAGGCCAAGGTGGATGCCTGCAAGGTGCAGATGAAGAATATCGGTCAGGCTCTGAAACTCTATCGGCTGCAGCATGGCAAGTACCCTGCCTCCGGTGGTTTGCAGGCGTTGGCGACAGCCGGTAAGGATGGCAAGCGTTATATGGATTCACTGCCCAAAGATCCGTGGGGCAATGATTTTGTCTATCTGTCGCCCGGCGTGCATGGCGATTTTGATATTCTCTCTTATGGTGCAGACGGACATGCCGGCGGTAGTGGCTTCGATGCCGATATTGGCAGTTGGCAGTAAAGGATTGGGCGGATATCGAATGCTTTGATTTCATGTTTTTCATTCGTGTGTATTCGTGGTTCGAGGTTTTTCTGTATGGCAGTGAATCGTGGAGTGGTTTATGGCGAAAGTGTGGAATCCGGATTTACGTTGCTGGAGATCATGCTGGTGATTGTGATCATGGCGGTGACGTCGATGATGGTGGCACCGTCTTATTTCACGGCCCTGTCTGCATCGGTGGATGATGAAGGAAAGCGGCTGGCGCAAGTCTTGAGGCTGGCCAGTGAAGAGGCCACATTATCGGGCGACGCCTATCGGGTACGCTTTCGCCGGCATAGCTATCAGTTCCAGAGTGCTGATGCAGAAGGCGCATGGCAGACGCGCCAGCAGCCGCCATATCAGCCATATGATCTGCCGGAAGGGATTCAGATTGTTGAGGTTAAGCCTTCGATCCCCTTGAAAGAAGATGCAGGGGCTGGCGAGAAAGGCGCAGAAGCGGTGCTGGCGGATCTGCTGCTGCCGGCTGAGGGTATCCGGCAGATCGCCAATATTGTGCTGGCTCCGGAGCCGGAAGACGGTCGCCGGCTGACGGTGCAATTGCGTCCGGGGCCGGGTGGTATTGCGGTCAAAAAAGATTAATGTATCATAATTCATGCATATAAAAACCAACGAAGCGGGCTTCATGCTGATTGAAGCGCTGGTGGCGCTGATCATTGCATCAACTGCATTGGTGGCGCTGATGGGGCGCCTCGGTTCATCGGCCAATATCCAGCATACTTTGTCCATGCAAGAGTTGGCGTTGGATAGTGCGCTCAATAAACTGACGGAGCTGACCATCACCTCGACCAGCCTCGATGACCAGCAGGGCGTCATTGAAGCGGGTGATATGCAACTGGAATGGCGTAGCTGGAGCGAGAAAACGATGCTGGATGGATTTATGCGATTGAATGTCAGCGTCAAAGCGCCGGATGAACCAAAGGTGACGGTATTTCTGTATCGGGCAGTGCGATGAATAAGCCGGGACTTTTCTTCACAGCGGAGGCGGAGCAGGAGCGCGGCTTTACGCTGATTGAGGTGTTGATGGCGCTGACTGTGTTTGCATTGATTGCAGGGCTTTCCTATAGCGCACTGGATACGGCGGGCAATGGTTTTGAGATGCTCGGCAAGGTGCGCCTGACGCAGGAGAAATCCGGCTGGGTGGCCAGGCAATTGCGTTCGGATCTGCGCTACCTGACGGCTGTCCCTCATCGTCAAGCGGTGAAACAGGGGCAACAGTTGAATGCCGATAGTATTGTGCCGATCAAAATTCAGAACGATAACAGGGGTGATGTCGAGTTTGATCAGCTCTGGTTGCTGGTGCGGGAGCCGGGACAGCCGACGATCAGCCAGGTGCATTACTTTATTAATGAGGATAATGGCCATCTGATGCGTGAGTCCCGTTCACTACTGTCGCGCCAGCAGGTGGAACCGATGCGCTGGGACTTTGGCAAGATCAGTTCGTGGTCCGTGGAGGTATGGGATCGTCAGGGTAACTGGCGACAGGACTGGAATTTTAGTGCGGCGTCATTTGTATGGCCTAAAGCGGTGCGTGTGACCCTCAAGACCGGTGGCAATGATCATGTAACAGATCAGCGGCAGTGGTGGATGCCAGTGCTGGTGGGTAGCGAACTGTGATGGTCTGGAAAAAACCGTGCAAATGCGTTGTTGGTTTTATGTTAAGGCCGCTTGTGGTTGATAGGGCGGATCATAAGGAGCGTGGTGCGGCACTGATTATTGTGCTGGGGCTGGTTGCATTGATCAGTACATGGGCTGTGACTGCGGCTTATGAAGATATGCTCTCTCTGCGCCGGGCTGAGAACAGGCTGAATGAGGTTCGGGCTGAACAAGCCAGTCAGTCAGCGCTGGTGCTGGCAGCCAAAATTCTGCGGGATGACAGCAGGAACTCCCGAACCGATGATCTGGATGAAAGCTGGGCTCAGGATACACCGCCGTTCACTATTGACGAGGGTAGCGTATTCGGGCGAATCGTTGATACAAACAGGTTTATCAATCTGAATACACTGGTCGATCGACATGGGAAGGTGGTGGTGGCAATAGAAAAACAGGTCAAGTCGCTATTCTCGCTGCTGGATCTGGATACGGGATTGGTGGATGCGCTGATCGACTGGATGGATGCCGATGATCGTGCGCATGGCTCGGGTGGCGCTGAAGATTCGGCGTATTTTGATCAGGATTATCACGTCAAAAATGCCAGGCTGGATAGATGGCAGGAGCTACGTCTGGTTCGCGGTTTTGATGCGAAAATTGTTAATCGACTGGCTTCGGTGGCGGTGGTGCGCGATGTCCCGGCCAATGGTTTTTCCACTGTGAATATCAATACGGCCAGCGCCAGGGTGTTGATGGCGATGATGCCGAAAATGACAGCAGCCGATGCCGAGGCGTTCACCTCCGAACGCCCCTTTGCCAGCGTGGCGCAGGCCTTGCAAAAAAAACCGTGGGCGGTGGGCGTGAATCAGAGCTACTTGAGCGTTGCCAGTGATATCTTTATGGTGCGAACAGAGGCGCATTTCGGACGTGTGGTCTTACGGGAGAAATTTATGGTGCAGCGGCAGTCGGGTGGAGGACAGTTGGGTGGAAGTCAACCCGGAAAGATCATTCTGTTATCCGTTGCGCGCGCCGCTCGTGATGTTGGTGCCAATTTGCGTGCATCCGGTTCATCTGTGTCCAATACACAGGCTAAGGTTGCACCGTGATGAGTGATATAGAGGGCCGTGTGCTGCACGTCAGTTATGATGGTCATAGCTGGCGGGCCATGGATGAACAGGGCAATGTGATGCCGTTGATGGCGGAAGATGCAGCGATGCTGCCTGAACTGCCCGATGGTGCAGCAGTGTCCCGTCTGTTGCTGCCAGCCGAACAGTTGCTGTGCAGGTCGTTCGCGCTGCCGCTTCAGCAGACCCGCCTGATCGATCGGGAAATACTTGCCCAGGAACTGGAAGAGCATAGCGCCGAAACCCCGGATGCGTGGTGGCTGGCCTGGCAGGCCGGGCGGACTGAGCAGGGCGTGGCCGGACTGATGTTTGGTCTGCCGGAGGCGATCCGCATGCAGATTGAAACGCATGAAGGCTGGCGGCAGGTGCGTCATGTCGGGGTTGATGTTCGGGAACGATTGCAAGCGCTGTTGTCAGCCAACACACCTGCGTTAGCGGACGCAGGGACGCTCGCCGTATTGGATGCGGACGCTCAGGGCGTCTGTTTTGGCGTCTGGTCGCCAGCTGATGATGATACCGGTGATGGTTTCTGGCTGGGTATGCGCCGTTTAAACCGCTCATCTACGGACGTTGTGCAACCGGAAAATGAATCGATTGACAGTCAATTGACCGAAAATATCCGGCGCTCCTTGCAGGCTATGGGGTGGAACCCTGAGAATGGCACAGCGCTCGGGCGATTGCCGGCGGATTTGCTGGCCGCGCTGAAATTTGCATCGTGGCAGGGGGAGATTGTCGAGTGGGCTGATCTGCCCGGTCGGAATGAAGCGAATCTGGCCATCAACACCGAACCGGGACTGAATTTTCGGCATACAAGCTGGCGGGCCGGGTCATCGCTGGGTAATTTCAAGCCGTGGCGGCGTGCGGCGGCGCTGGCGGCGCTGTTAGCTGTCATATGGGTGGGCGGTATGATGTGGCAGAATCACCGCCTTGCCGGACAACTGGCTGCGTCGCAGCAGCGCATTGTAGCTGCATTTCACAAAGGTTTACCCCTTGAACGTGTGATGATTGATCCATTGGCCCAGTTGCGCAAAGCTGCCGGCGGTCAGGGCGGTAAAGGCAGCCATGATGCAGCGATCTGGTTGCGCCAGATGGATGTTATCAGCAAGGTGCATCAGCAGATGAAATGGAAAATAAAAACGCTATCATTTCAGGATGGTGTCATGTCGATGTCTGGTGTGGCCAGCGATTTGCAAACGTTGAATCGAATTCGCGCCGCTTTGCAAAAAGAATCAGGTAAGCAGGTGACATTGAAAGATACCGATTTAAGTGGCAATCAGGTGACATTCAGGATGGCATGGTCATGAGAGAAAAAATGATGACGCTCATATTGCCTGTGCAGCAACGTATCGAAGCGGAGTGGCTGCCACGTTACCAGCAACTGGATCGTCGGGAACAGCGATTGTTGTTGGGTGCCGCCGTGTTGCTGCCGATATTGATTGTCGTGTTCGGACTGATACTACCCATGCAAGATAGCCAACAGGCGTTGCGCGCCGACTTGAGCCGCGTGGAGAAGCAGGCTGTGGAGGCCGAACAGCTGGCACATTATTTGATCAAGCATCCCGCCCATAAACAGAATGCCGCAAACTCGGGGCATCTGCTGACCACGGTTGAGCAGCTGGCCCGAAAGACCGGAGTCAGGCAATACATGACCCGGCTCAAGCCGCAAAATTCACCTGACGGGGCTTCGCAACGCTTGATGATCCGCATGAAAGATGTGCCTTATGACGCCACCCTGCGCTGGGTTGATGCCTTGGCCAAAGCCCATGCGGGGCTCAAAAGCCTGAAAATACAGGCAACTGATAAACCGGGCTATATCCACGTCAGAGCCATGCTGACGAATCGATAGTTTATCTTTACTGGGTTGCATTCATATACCATGCTTCGCAGATGCATTCTACATCTCGCAAACACCAAAATAGTATGTATTTTATATGGTTGAGCGTTTGAAGATCTCATGAAAGTCCTGCTATACAATGAACTTGATCCGAAAAAGATACCGGGATTCGCCAAGATGAAGTCGCTGCTTGAAGCCGGGGATTTCCAGTCGGCGGATGTCAGGAAAGTCGGCCCGAACCTCTACCGCAGTCGTCTCGATATTCGCAATCGACTGCTCTTTTCCATCTACCGTTATGCCGATGAATGTTATATTCTGGTGTTGGAATACATTGCCAATCATGCTTATGAAAAGTCACGTTTTCTGAACCACAACTCAACGATTGATGAGAGCAAAATACCAGCCGTGATCCATCCTCCTGCAGAAACTGAGTCACTGGTCTATCTCAACAGACAGAGTTCAACCTTCAATATTCTCGATAAGGTGATTTCTCTGGATAGCGCCCAGGCATCGGTCTATGAACTTAACCCTCCGGTTATCATTATCGGTTCTGCAGGCAGTGGCAAGACGGCGCTAACGCTGGAAAAAATGAAACATGCCATTGGCGACGTGTTGTATGTGACCCATTCGCCCTACCTGGTCAAGAACTCCAGAGATATCTACTTCAGTCTCAATTATGAAAATGAAGATCAGCAGGTTGATTTCTTCTCTTATCAGGAGTTTCTTGAATCCATTCATGTGCCATCCGGGCGTGAAGTGCATTTTCGTGATTTCAAGCGTTGGTTTACGCAGGTGAAAATGAGCCGTGCATTGAATGATCCGTACAAGATGATGGAGGAGTTCAAAGGTGTATTGACCGGCACAATGAGTGAAGATGCATATTTGAGTCGCGATGCCTATATAGCGCTCGGCATCAAACAGTCCATTTTTGATCAGCGGGAACGGCAGCAGGTTTATGACCTGTTTGACAGCTATTTACGCTTTCTGGGCAGAGAAAATCTGTATGACAGCAATATCATCAGCCATGAATATGCCAGTCTGATTGAGCCTCGATATGATTTTATCGTGGTGGACGAGGTGCAGGATATTACCAGCGTACAGCTTTCATTGATCCTGCAGTCACTGCATCAGGCCGGAGATTTTATGATCTGTGGTGATGCCAACCAGATAGTACATCCCAATTTCTTCTCATGGTCGAGGATCAAGAGCTTTTTCTACCAACAGCATGCTCGCAAAACAGCGCAAGCGCATGAATTAGTCACCATTCTGAATACCAATTATCGCAACTCTCCGGAAGTGACGGAAGTCGCCAACCGGCTGCTCAAAGTCAAAAATGCACGTTTCGGTTCCATCGACAAAGAGAGCAATTATCTGGTCAAAAGCAATGCGCACAATCAGGGCAACATCTCTTTTTTGCTGGATCAGCCAGGCATCAAACAGGAACTGGAACAGAAGACGCGCCACTCCACCCATTTCGCTGTGGTGGTGATGCATGAGGATCAAAAAAAGGAAGTACGTCAATATTTCAGCACACCGCTCATCTTCTCGGTGCGAGAGGCCAAGGGGCTGGAATATGAGAATATTATCCTCTATAACTTCGTATCCTCTGATGTGCAGCGTTTTAGCGCCATAGCGGAAGGGGTGAGCGCGGAAGATCTGCATGTTGAAGAGCTCACTTATGCGCGGGTCAAGGATAAAAGTGATAAATCACTGGAGATTTATAAATTTCACATCAATGCTTTTTATGTCGCCATTACGCGCGCCATAAAAAATATCTACCTGATTGAACGCAGACCCGATCACCAGCTATTGCAGCTGATGGGCTTGCATGATGCGCAGGGTTCACTGCAGATGGCCGAGCAGGAGTCCTGTTTTGAGGAGTGGCGTGAAGAGGCGCGCAAACTGGAACTGCAGGGCAAGCAGGATCAGGCCAATGAAATTCGCAACCACATCCTGAAACAGAAAGAGATTTGTTGGCAGCCGCTGACCGGCGAGCCGTTACAAGCCTTGCATGATCAGGCCATTGTTGAGGGCAATAAAAAAGCCAAACTCTACCTGTTTGAGTATGCACTATTGCATCATGACACCAGGTTTTTGAGTGAACTGATGGATGCAGGCTTTACGCCGGCAAAGCGGTGGGCCAAAGGTATCCCCATTCTGAATCGGAAATATTT
>JALUWF010000192.1 GCA_027019785.1 Mariprofundus sp.
TGCCGGACGCGACGATTTGAAGCAGAACGAACTGGCTGAAATGGCCATTATCCAGACTTATCTGCCGGAACCATTGGGTGATGACGAACTGGCAGCCATTGTCGATCAGGCTATCAGCGCTACCGGTGCTGCCAGCATGCGCGATATGGGTAAGGTGATGGGCATGGTGAAAAGTAAGGCTGAAGGCCGTGCCGATATGGGGAAAATTTCCGCTCTTGTGAAAGCCCGGTTAGGTTGATTGCTGACTGCGCACTTGCAAATGCGCAGTTTATGCGCTAAATAATCATATATGGCCAACTTTTCACCCGCATTCCTCGATGAAGTCGTAGCTCGCTCCGATCTCGTTGAGATTATCTCCCGCCATGTCGATCTGAAAAAGTCCGGCTCCAATATGATGGGGTTATGCCCCTTCCATCATGAGAAATCGCCTTCGTTTTCTGTGTCGCCGGATAAGCAACTGTACTATTGCTTTGGTTGCGGTCAGGGCGGCGGCGCTTTCCAGTTTTTGATACAGCATGACGGCTATTCGTTTCCTGAAGCCGTCGAATACCTGGCCGAAAAAGCCGGCATGGAAGTGCCGCAGGATAGAGATCGTTCCCCAGTGGCGGAGGCAAAACAAAAGCAGGCATACGCCATGCTTGCCCAAGCTGCCGATGCCATGGGACGTGCGCTGCGGAGCGAAGAGGGCAGTGCTGCCCGCGCCTATTTGCAACAGCGCGGCATGCCTACCGATATTATTCGTGATTACGGACTCGGCTATGCGCCCGCCGGTTACGGTTTTATGCAAAAGGTGTTCGGCAACGATGCCCGCAGCAATAGCCAGCTTGAGGCGGTCGGTCTGCTGTTCAAAGGCGAACACGGTTATGGCGACCGCTTTCGAGACCGTTTGATGTTCTCTATTCGCGACCGACGCGGGCGCATTGTCGGCTTTGGTGGGCGGGTACTGGGTCAGGGTGAGCCCAAATACCTCAATTCGCCGGAAACCGACTGGTTCCATAAATCCGATCTGTTATACGGTTTTTCCGAACATCGCGACAGCATACGCAAAAGCAAACAACTGGTGGTGGTTGAGGGTTATATGGATGTGCTGGGCATGGCGGTTCACGGCCTGAAAATCGCTCTGGCACCACTGGGTACCGCCATTGGAGAGCGACAGATTCGTGAAATACTTCGTCTGTGCGACTCTCCCGTATTCTCTTTCGATGGTGACCGTGCCGGCCGCCAGGCGGCTTGGCGGGCGCTGGAACGCATGATGCCGCTGCTGAAATCTGAGCTAAGACCCCGTTTTCTCTACCTGCCGGAGGGAGAGGATCCCGACTCCCTACTCAGGCGCGAAGGCAAGGATGCCTTCCAGCATCGGCTCGATAAAGAGAGCAAACCGGTGCTGGAAACATGGTTGATGGGGTTGCAATTGCTGGCCGGTCACGGTGCCGATGGTCGCGCCCGCATGGCCAAAAAAGCCGACGCCATGCTGGCCACGATGACGGATACCTATCTCAGCCAGGCATGGCGGCAGGAAGTGGAGCAGGCCACCGGCATCGTCTTGCAGCAGGCTCGGCGGCGTCCGCAAGCCAGAGCCTCATCACAGCCATCTCCGACTCCGGCACAACCATCGGCGCAAGCCCGTCTTAATGCCGTGGAAGAGCGTTTTCTGGCGGCATTGATGCAACAATCAGCCCGTTTTCGAGATCTTCCGGATGAGGCGATAAGCTTCTTTGTTGACAATGAAATCATTTCGCCACTATACTCGCGCGCTTTTTCGATCATAGCGGAAGCCGAAGACGACAATACCGACATCGCGAGACAATTGGCACAGGAATACCCTGACAGCCAAACCATGATTTCTCGCTGGGTGAATCAGGCAACCGTTCAGGATATTGAATTCAAAAGTTTGTTATTGGATATGGAAGCCAATGATATCCGTCTGCGCATCAAGCGCGGGCTGAGTCTGGTTGAAGCCATTCCGATGCAACATCGTTTGCGAGAAATACAACAAGAGCAGCGCCGACTCACTGAACAGTTGCACGAAACAGGAGCATAACCGCATGTCGAAGAATAGTCAGGAACAGATCACTATCCGCGAACTGGGCACCTTGATGGCCAAGGGAAAACAGGCCGGTTTTATTACCTATGAAGAGCTCAACAAGCATCTGCCCGGCGGGCTGGTATCAGCCGATCGCGTCGAGCAGCTGATCAATGTCTTTACCGAAATGGGTGTTGAGGTGGTGGATCCCGAGCGCGCCCCGACCGGCGCCTATGCCATGCGCAAGGATCGTCTGCGCAAGGAAGATTCCGCCCTGCGCGCCGATACATCCCAACTGGGTACGGTGGTGCGCATTGATGACCCTGTCCGTATGTATCTGCGTGAAATGGGCACGGTCGAACTACTGACCCGCGAAGGCGAGATCGAGATTGCCCGTCGTATTGAAGAAGGGCGCATGCAGGTGCATGAATCCATCTGCCTCTGCCCCTCCACATTCCGTGAAATCATGTTGCTGGGCGAACGTATTATTGAAATTCGCGATGAAGCGCTGGAAAATGAAGAAGAACCGAATTTTCGCGACATCATTGATGTGGACGAAAAGGTCATCAATGCCGCTGCGATCAAAGAGTATGAAAATCGCATGAGCCGCAGCGAAGATGAAATGGATGAGCCGGACGAAACGGAAACCAAGCTTGATGGCGAACAGTTGACTGCTGCCATCAAGGCGCGCACGGCCACGCCCGATGGCACGCCGATGCTGGAAACCGTGATCACCAAGGAAGAGCAACTCGAAGAGGCGCTGGGTCATTTCTCCAACGCCAAGGCGTTTCATGACGAGTTTATCGCGGTGAAGAAGCGGCTGTCCAAAAAACCGAATGATGCCAAATTACAGGCAAAAAGACGCGAGGTACTCGATGGCATGCTGATGGAACTGGTCAGTATTCCGTTTTCGCCGCGTCAACTTGACCAGTTGGTGCAGCGCTTCAAGAATGCAGTCGAACGCGTGCGTCGTTTTGAGCGCACCATCCGCGATTATGCGCTCAAAGCCAGAATGCCGCGCCGCCTGTTCCTGGAAACATTCCCGCCCAATGAAACCAATGAGCGCTGGATTGATGATGTCATCAGACAGAACAGGGAAGCACCCTGGGTAGAGAAGATTGAAGATGTCACCAGCAAGATCAAAGAGAACCAGCGCCGACTCAAACGCGTCGAGCAGGAAACCGAAATGGATATTGTCGAGCTCAAGGAAGTCGCTCGCAAACTGACCATGGGTGAAGCAAAAATGCGGCAGGCCAAGCGCGAAATGATTGAAGCCAATCTGCGTCTGGTCATTTCCATCGCCAAGAAATACACCAATCGCGGCCTCGGATTTCTCGATCTGATCCAGGAGGGTAATATCGGTTTGATGAAGGCTGTGGAGAAATTCGAGTGGCGTCGGGGCTACAAATTCTCCACCTATGCTACCTGGTGGATTCGCCAAGCCATTACCCGTTCCATTGCAGATCAAGCTCGCACTATTCGTATTCCGGTGCATATGATTGAAACCATCAATAAAATGATGCGCGTATCCCGCCAGATCGCACAGGAAATTGGCCGTGAACCGACGCCGGAAGAACTGGCCGAGCATCTGGAGCTGCCGGTTGAAAAGGTGGAACAGATTCTCGAAGTGGCCAAGGAGCCGGTTTCGTTGGAAACTCCGATTGGCGACGATGAGGATTCACAACTGGGTGATTTCGTGGAAGATGAAAAAGCCGAGAACCCGCTTGACGCCACCGTCAGCGCAGCCTTGTCCGAAGCGACACTGGATGTACTGAAGAATCTGACGGATCGTGAACAGAAGGTGTTACGCATGCGTTTCGGCATCGGCATGAACACTGACCATACGCTGGAAGAGGTGGGCAAACAGTTTGGCGTCACGCGCGAGCGAATTCGCCAGATTGAAGCCAAAGCGCTGCGCAAACTGCGTCACCCATCGCGCGCGCAGAAGCTGAAAACATTTGCCGATTCCCCCGATGCAGCGATCCAGATCGAAGGCGGCGCGCGCTAACTTACGAGTCGGGCATGAATATCTTTTCATGATTGGTTCACGGGTTACTCATTAGCGTACTTTATCATTCGCGTTGTCCGGAGTGGTCTCCCCTCCCCTCCCTCCTGATTCACTCCGGACACAGTTTCTCCTCCTCTTGAGGAACGTGTGTAAAAAGGCTCCGGAATACCGGAGCCTTTTTATTTAATATGAAAACAAACAACACACGTTAATTTCGGGAAGATTGGCTATCCGAAAGATGGATACCCTCTTTTGTAATAACAATTATCCGCTTTTTATATAATGCGCCAATGGCTTTTTTATACATCTTCTTGCTAATGCCAAATTGATTGTGAATATTATCAGGCGTACTGTGATCGGTAACGGGAAGAAAACCGTTATTCTTTTTCAATGTCTCCATGATCATACGGGCGATATCGTCGGTCTTTCCGCTTGCTTGCAAGTGAAGGCAGAGATCGATGCGGTGATCCTCCCGGATGTGCTTCACATAACCTGTCAGGCGTTGCCCGCGCCGTAGCGGTCGTGCAACTTCACTGTGATGCAACAACCCCCAATGCGTGTTATCGATGATGGCCTGATAACCCAGCTCACTTTTGTTGGCAATCAGCAACGATACAGCTTCACTGGCAGAAAATTCACTGTCAGACTCCCGATAGAGGAAATCATCCAGACGGGCCGAGCCCACAATGCGGTCGCTGGCGTCATCCAGGTAAATGCGCACAATATAGGATTTCCCTATCTCCATACGCGGTTTCTGTTCGGCGAAAGGCACCAGTAGATCTTTCGGCAACCCCCAGTCCAGAAATGCGCCGGCAGCTGTCACATCCACCACTTTTAGCAGCGCAAACTCACCGACCATGCCATAAGGGCGTTCTGTGGTCGCTATCAGGCGATCATCAGAATCACGGTAGATAAACACCTCCGCCGTAGCACCGACCGGGCATGGCTCCGGGACATAACGGCTCGGCATTAAAATCTCACCGGCTTCGCCACCATCGAGATAAATGCCAAAGTTCACCTGCTTGACTACTGTCAGTCTGTTTAATCGTCCCGTCTCAATCATCATCACCTCATCAGTCCGCACGAATTATAGGTAAAAAATGCGTAAAAAGTCATCACATCCCATGTCAGCCGGCACGCAAAGCATTCTCATCTCTGCCAATTTATAGCGCGACGGCAGTGAA
Source organism: Mariprofundus sp. (assembly GCA_027019785.1). Classification (GTDB taxonomy): domain Bacteria; phylum Pseudomonadota; class Zetaproteobacteria; order Mariprofundales; family Mariprofundaceae; genus Mariprofundus. Next base: position 5,216 of record JALUWF010000192.1, read on the forward strand.
ATTATCTTGGCGCCACTGCCAGCGCGACGTACGATTGCGTCATGACGGGCATTCTGTTTGCGGCGATGTGTTGGGTAGTCTGGCACCTTTCACCACACAATATTTCGATACTGGCCTTTTTTAACGGACTCCACCAGATTCATATGACCCGGCAGGGCAAGAATCCGCAATATCGCGGCCCTTATAAAAACATGCCCCCTCGGCATCGGAGCTAAGTGCATTTCCGAATCACTGTGTAAATTCAGCGCAGTAAATCGTGTGAAAAAAATGGATGGTTGTCACCCGCAGAAGGTATCGGTAAAGTGCGCGACCTTTCGGTCAGGGCCGCCTTGGTGATTCATTTGGATTGCTCGAGAAAATAACAATTGGCCAACCAGGTTTCGGAGGCAAAAAAACAATGCGTGTACTGGATGATGTAACCAAAGATCAGTTGCGTGACGATATTCCGTCATTCCGTGAAGGCGATACCGTACGTGTGAACGTCCGTATTATCGATTTCAAGGACACTAAAAAAGGCGTGGTCAAAACCGAGCGTTTGCAGGCCTATGAGGGTGTGGTGATTGCGCGTCACAACAATGGCATCTCCAGCACCTTTACCGTACGCAAGATTTCCAGCAATGTTGGCGTTGAGCGCGTCTTCCCGCTGCACTCTCCGATGCTGGAGAGTATCAAGGTGATTCGCCATGGCCGCGTACGTCGCGCCAAGCTCTACTATCTGCGCGAGTTACGTGGTAAGGCAGCGCGTATCCGCGAGCGCCGATTCTAAAATAACCGTTTCTCAACGCAGCAACACCCAGGGAGGCTTCGGCCTCCCTTTTTTATTGTGATCGTGCTAGACTGCTGTCTGATTGTAAGTACAAATAGCGCATACGGACAGACAATCATGCATGATACTGTTGAACATTCCATGCTCTGTTGGCATAGGTTTGCGTACTGTTGCGATGTAGCGAATCGGTCGGGATATTTCCGCTCAAGGGATATGAAAATATGTACAGTTTATGGGATGAAAGCGATGCACAGGCTTTGGCTGATGATCCGCTGGCGCTCAGGGTGTATAGTTCAAGATTGCTGGGGCGGGAACCATCGCTGGTGCTGCATGGCGGCGGCAATACGTCGGTCAAGGCTGACGCCATTAATCTGTTCGGAGAGAGTGAGCGCTTACTCTATGTAAAGGGTAGCGGCTGGGATCTGGCCAGCATTGAAAAACCCGGTTTTGCACCGGTACGACTGGATGTGTTACAAAAAATGGCGCGGCTGGATACCCTGAGTGATGCCGATATGGTCAAGGCGCAGCGCGCTGCCATGACCGATCCACATGCTCCCAACCCGTCGGTTGAGGCCATCCTGCATGCCATTATTCCGTTCTCCTTTGTCGATCATACCCATGCCGATGCGGTGGTGACCATCAGCAATACGACTGATGGTGACACACGGCTCAGGGAAATCTATGGCGATGATGTATTGATCCTGCCCTATATCATGCCGGGCTTTGTGCTGGCCAAACAGGTTTATGAGATGACTACCGCAATTGACTGGTCGAAGCTAACAGCCATTGTACTACTACATCACGGCATCTTCACCTTCGCCGATGAGGCGCGCGAAAGTTACGAGCATATGATTGATCTGGTCACGCAGGCAGAATACTACCTGGCCGCACAAGCACCGCTGCACACCGCCACATCGCTCAGCGCCACAGTTGATCTGCTGCAACTGGCGACCGTGCGTCGCGCGGTATCAAAAAGGCGCGGCGCACCTATGCTGGCGCAATTAAGCGATGATGCCGAAGCGATTGATTTTTCCGCCCGGCCTGATGTGGCGGAGATCGCCGCGCAAGGCCCGTTGACCCCCGATCATGTGATACGTACCAAGCGCACCGCCATGATTCTTGGCGATGATGCTCAGGCGTCGGTGGCGTCATTTGGCGAACACTATCTAGCCTATTTTAACCGCCATCGTCATGACGATGGCAATGATGCACTGACCTGCCTGGATACAGCGCCGCGCTGGGCGCTGTGGCCAAGACGCGGCGCACTGGCTTTCGGAACGACGCCGGGAGAGTGTCAAATCATTACCGACATCAGCCGCCATACCATGCAAGCCATTGCCAGGGCCGAGGTGATGGGCGGCTGGCAGGCATTGCCCCAACAGGATATTTTTGAACTCGAATACTGGGAACTGGAACAGGCTAAGCTCAAAAAAGGGGGGGATGCACCCGAATTCCGTGGCAAGGTAGCGCTGGTCACGGGTGCTGCCAGCGGCATCGGAGCAGCCTGCGTGGAGGCGCTGCTGGCGCGTGGCACGGTTGTGGCGGCGCTTGATATCAATACCAGCGTCCTGTCACGTTTTCCTGCAACATCCGTGCAGGGCATCGTCTGTGATATGAATGATCCGGTTGCCGTATGCGATGCCGTATCGGCGACTATACGTCGTTTCGGCGGGCTAGATATGGTGATCAGCAATGCTGGCGTGTTTCCTGCCAGCAGCCGTATTGAAACGATGGATGCCAACATCTGGCAGCAGAGCATGGAACTGAATCTCGGCAGTCACCAGCGTTTGATGCAGGAAACGATCCCTTATCTCAAGCTCGGCCTGGATCCGTCCATCGTAGTTGTCGCCTCGAAAAATGTGCCCGCTCCCGGCCCGGGCGCTGCCGCCTACTCCGTAGCCAAGGCGGGATTGACGCAGCTGGCCCGCGTGGCGGCTCTGGAGCTCGGCGGCGATGGCATTCGCGTCAACGTGTTGCACCCCAACGCTGTGTTCGATACGACTATCTGGACAGATGAGGTGTTATCGAAACGCGCCGCCATCTATGGCCTTAGCGTACAGGCATATAAAACCAATAATGTATTGAAATGTGAAGTGCGATCACAACATGTGGCTGAACTGGCCTGCGCCATGGCAGGCAAACTGTTTGCCTGCACCACAGGCACCCAGCTGCCTGTGGATGGCGGCAACGAGCGTGTTATTTGAAAAGGTCGTAAAAAAACTTCCATGTTTTTTTACTCCACGGAAAGGGACCATTCCGCAAGATAGCGGAATGGGATGCGCCGCGCCCCAAGTCGGGATGCCGCACATCCAATGTGTGATTTTTACTTCCCTTACCAATCAACAGCTTGCGTTGTCATCCGTTAGTTTGCGCACCCATCCATGCGCGCCCTGGTGACTTCTTATTAAGTCATCATATTTGGCACTTACCAAAGCAGAAATGACACGTTAGCATGCCTGCATGCGACTCTTCCTTATGATTATATGTGGCGTCATTGCCATCGCAGCCATGCTTGCATTTGTTGGCATGCTGTTCTTTGCACCTGCGTCAGCGAAGGCTGAAAATGCCGTATTGCCACCTCCAACGGTGAGTGAGTCGGCAGCGGGCTCCGATGACAGTAGTTCGACCGTGGGTGAACGTGCACCCGATCTGAACAAGGAGCTGAAATCTCCGGATAAAAACAGCAACGTGGATATCCGTTCCTACCAGCGCAAAGATGGCGCGCAGGTGACTGAATATTCCCTGAACGGCCAAATCTATCAAATCAAGGTACAGCCAGCAGGAGGACTGCCAGCCTACTATCTCTACCGCAACAAAGCCGGTCATTTGGAACGTCGGCGTCCCGGTGGTCAACCGATGATAACGCCGCCCAGCTGGATTCTGAAAAAATTCTGACTGCTGAGCCTACCATAGCGCCACGACTTACCCTGATCACCGATACGAGCAGGTATCCCGAAGCAGCACTGTTTGACACCGCGCGTCAGGCCCTGTCAGGGGGCGTGGATGCGATCCTGATCCGGGAGAAGCAACTGACCTCAGCCCGGTTGCTGGCGCTGGCTTCCCGGCTCAGGCAGATGACGCATGATGCTCAAGCCCGCTTAATCATCCATACTCAAGTGGATGTTGCACTGGCAATCGACGCCGATGGTGTGCATCTCTCCAGCGACGATATTGCATCCGTTGATACGGTTCGGCGATGGCTGGCAGCCCCTGAAAAAACGGTCTCTGTCTCATGCCATAGCGCCGTTGAACTACAGCAAGCCTGCGATAACGGAGCCGACTTTGCCATGCTTTCGCCTGTGTTCGCAACCACTTGCCACCCCGGCTCAGCCTGTCTGGGCGTTGATCAATTTAACGCGCTGGCAGCAGCTTCGCCGCTACCGGTCGTTGCCCTTGGCGGTATTGATTCTGATCATTGTACGGCGCTCCATGGACGACGCCTAGCTGTCATCAGCGCCTTGTTTACAGCCACTGATTCCGCGCGAACCGCGCAACAACTGCTTGCAGCCGCCGGCATAGCCGGAGTGAGATGAAAACACTAATTTTGATTCGGCATGCCAAATCCAGCTGGAATGAATCCGGGCGCACTGATTTTGAGCGTAGCCTGAACCATCGCGGTTTGGCTGATGCGCCAGCAATGGGTAAAAGGCTGGCCGATCGACTGCATGCCGGCGACCTGAAGCTGGATGCTTTTCTATGCAGTGCCGCCCGCCGGGCGACGCAAACGGCGACCCTGTTGCTCAATGAACTGGAATTCCCCGTCCATGCCGTGAGCCGACGCGATGAGCTCTATCTGGCCAGCCCTGCAGCCATGCTGGATGCAATTTGCTCCATACCGGATGAAATCACCACCGCAGCCCTGCTGGCGCACAACCCCGGCATCACCGAACTGGCAGAAACGCTGACTGGACGATATTTCGGCAATATCCCGACCTGCGGTGTTATCACGCTTGGATTTTCGGTCAACCGATGGGCGCATGCCGGTAGCCCGGCGGAGTTAATCGACTTCGATTATCCCAAACGCCATTAGCTTCAAACGTGTGGGCTGATATTGCTTTTGGAGGCCAGGCGGCCCGAAGGGTGAGCAGCTTGCTGCGAATAACCAACGGCCTTCGGATGATGAAGCTCATAAACGGTCGTTGGTGTAAAATGGTGTTAAGGGATAAATCCTTGGGTCATATGGCTTTCCGGCAACTTTCGGGCAGAAATCATAGTCTTCTTATAAGTCCTGTCCAACCCATTTACGCCATGAATGTAAAGGCAGTGGATCATAGTGGCCGTCTCCATCTTTATAGAAGCGCACGCAGGCTAAAAGCCTGAAATCCTACATCCAACATTTTAAGCCAAAAAGGACAGTAAAGCTGGTTGGTTCCACCGGCGGTACGGAAGATACAGCACATTTGGTCTGGCCAATCTATGACGCGGGGAAGATACCGCATTTTCTGGAGGGGAAATAAATGAGGAGATGCGATGGGTCAAATGCTTGAGCAAAAAATAAAATATCAAGAGGGGTGGATCATTTTTTACGATTGCCGATCAGCTGCTGGCCTATTGCAAACTCGATACGCTGGCGATGGTAAAGATTGTCGATGCGCTGCTGTTGCGGATAAACAATAGCTGAAATTTTGACATCTTATTATCATGCGCATATTCTATGTGTTTAATGTATGCGCAGGAGGTGTGTATGCGGCATCAGTTACAAACCAGTGTGAAAAAGAAAGCGACCAACCTTAGCTTGAACAGTGAACTGCTGGCTGAAGCAAAACACTTTCAAATCAATCTTTCTGCCACAATGGAGAAAGCTTTGGCGGAAGAGGTGCGCTTGAAAAAAGAGCAGCAATGGCTGCAGGAAAACCAATCCTCGATCCAGGCATGCAACGATCTGGTTGAAAAGAGCGGTATGTTCTCTGATGCATACAGGGTATTTTGATGGCCCGGTTTAAACGCTATCAAAACAACGGAGAAAGCAAGGATATTTACCCCTTTTTTGTTGATGTCCAAAGTGAACTTTTGGAGTCGCTCAACACCAGAATGGTTATTCCGCTGATTATGGCTGACAGGCTTGCAGCGAACGCACCTGCCCATTTATGCCCGACT
>JALUWF010000193.1 GCA_027019785.1 Mariprofundus sp.
CAAAGTAAAGGCAAATAAAATGGATGTACCATACCAAAGCTTGATGAAGACCTGGCTTGCTGAAAAAGTGTAGTTGGTTGATGTATTATCATCAGGAGTAACACATGCGAAAACTCAAGTTTGAAATCCCTGCATCGGTGCAAGCGGAGCTTGATGCACGCGATGCAGCACAGGAAAAAGCGACTGTAGAAGCGTTAGAAAACGGCGTTTTCAAGCTTAAATACCCGTGGTCTGATGAAAGCCGTGGCATGCCAAATGCCTTTCTTCGCAGCGCGCTGTTTGGTGTTGTTCGGAAGGGACGACGAGAACTGCTGGAGGATGTCGAAATTGCATCGTGGGGCGATACCTATATTCAATATACAGGTGCAAGGCTCATGCAGTCCGACCAAGATTTGTGGATGGCGTGCGTTGAGTCGTGCAAACGCTCGGGACGCACGCAGGTGATAGTAACGCAAAGCGAGATATTAAGATTGGCTGGAAAAAGCAACAGTAAAGCATGGCTTATGAAAACACTGCGGCGACTGGTCGCAACAGCAATCAGCATAAAAGATGGTCGATACACATATGTCGGTAGCTTGATTCACGATGCCGTTCGAGACGAAAAAACAGGGCATATCGCATTAAATATAAACCCAAAAATGCTGGAATTATTTGGATCGGGAACAACTCATCTTGAGTTTCTACAGCGACAAGCGTTATCTGGCGACTTGAGCAAATGGATGCAAGGCTATGTATTGTCGCACAAATCAAGCTATCGTAAACCTCACCTGATTGGCTTGGATAAGCTGCAAGTCTTGTGTGGAGCGCAGAGCGACATTCGCAAGTTCAGGTTCAACATAAAGAAAAGCATGCATGAATTCAAAGAGCAAAAAACCATCGCAGGATGGACGCTTGAAAATGATATTTTGAAGCTCTGGAGATGACTTTACGCTATCGGTGTATATCAGGAACGCTATCGGTGTATATCAGGAACGCTATCGGTGTATATCAGGAACGCTATCGGTGTATATCAGGAACGCTATCGGTGTATATCAGGAACGCTTTGCACTTCCAAAAACGCCGCAAAGCGTTGCGCTGCAACGGTTTCAGTGTTTCATGTAACACCCTATAATATGTTTATAATATTTAATAATAACGCGCACGCGTACTTGCTTGCGTTTTTGAGTGTGAAAACACACGCCTTTAGCCGCCTTCAGCGGCACTATTTGCATAGCTCTGCGAGCCGCAGGTTTGCAACCTGCTCCCTGCTAACAATTAGCATCGCATAGCGATGCGTTTAAGCGTCGGCTCAGCATGTCTTGAATCAATCTGGATACTCGTTCCGCCCGCGCAATCTGATGCGCTGCGCGCGGCTGGTTAGACAAACAGGGAGGTCGATAGCGTGCATGTCCCCACACACGCTTGTCGGCTCATTTCTTCTTCAACAGCTTTTCAATTTTTGCAAACATCTCATCCCTATCCTTGTCTGCACGCTCCCTGATTGCTTCTCGTTCTGCTTCGAGCTTGCTGATTGTCTCATGCAGACTTTGAACTTGTTGTTCCAACAGTGCGTTCGCTTGCTCTGCTTGGGTTCGTGATGCTGATTCCGATTCCAACTTGGTGTTCAGCGCTTCCAATTCGGCTTCTTGCTCCTCTATCTTGGCATTCGCTGCATCCGCAATCTGGGTCATCGCATCGAGTTCTGCCGCTTGCTCCTGCATCTGGCTTTCTAGTGCATCCTTTTCGCCTTTGAATGTGAGTTCGGCTGCGGTGTATGCATCGCGCCAAACACTATTAGCAAGCAGTGAAAATCGGCTTGTTAGCTCATCGGGGGTGGATGGCACGGATTCTTTGCTTGTCTGGCGAGCTTCACGCCATATTTTAAGGGCTTTTGTGATTGTGGTGAGGCTACCCCTGCCCAAAG
>JALUWF010000194.1 GCA_027019785.1 Mariprofundus sp.
TACACCTTCCTTCCCACCCCGCCTCGCGACGACGCAGTTGGCTTCAAGTTACGCTTCCCCCTGCAGGGCGCGTAGCGGACTTGCACCGCTTCACAACACGGCATGCCGGGCACACCTAAGTAGAGCTTCCTCAAAAACTTCTGGCTTCGGCTTGGTCGCAGCGGAACAGTGTTGGCCATTCAAGCGGGCAGCTACGAGCCAGTGCGGCAAAAATATGCTGATACTGCGTTGCAGTGGCACTCAACCAGCCAGTAACAGCACCCCTGCTGGCATTCATGCGTAAAAAAGACAGCAAAAACCTGAGCAGAGCCATCAGGTTCATAACCAGGAAGATGCTCCGCACCCAAGCCTCCGAGGTTGAAGCGAGCCTTGCCCGAATCTGGTTGAGTCGGTAGCCGTTCTTCCCCTGCCCAAACTTCCCCTCTACCGGAATCCGATTGCGCTCATCCTCTCTGCGTTGCTGCTTCAATCTTCTGATCTCATCCACATTGGCATTCGTCAGCTTTTTTGGTCTTCCCAGTGGTTTGCCGCCAAAGCGGATGCCGTGCTCTTTCAACCACGCACGGTTCGTGCGAGTACCGTATATGCCATCGGCCAGTACCACCTCAGGGAAGAAACCAAAACGCTCTCTGTATCGCTTTACCTGCGCGATCAGATCCTGTGATTCATTGAATGCATCCCAGCTCAGGTGATCCACAAATGCCAGCTTCCCCAGCATACTGACGCTGATTTTGGAGCCGAACTCCACACGCTTACCCGCTTTGCCACGGATGATGGGCCGCACATGCGGCTGAGCGATGCTGACGATACGATCCTCACAGCGCATCGACTTCGACTTGTACATCGCCTGCTGCTGGGCATAGACATGCTGAATGATCCAGTAGCGGCGTTGCAGCTTGTGCGATAACGGAAATGCCGTCACCTCCATCGGAATCAGCATGCTTGCCTGCTTCATACCCATCACATCATCGAGCATACGATCAATGTGACCAAGATTGCGGCGCAGGTATTGCAGCTGCTGTCGAATTCCTTTCCGAATTGCTCTTCTGCCGGCACGCTTGCGTTTGGATATCGAGAGGTATGCCTTGCGGGCCGTCTGCCGGTAGGTGCGTGGCTTTTTGCCCTGCGCCTGTTTGTGGAGCTCATCAATCAGACTTTCTGAAATCTCTCTCGCTTCATTGAGCAGGCCGATGTCTGTCGGAAAACGAATCATCTGATCCGCCACCGTTGCATCCATCAACAAGCGTCCCTGATGTGAAGCTTTCTCAGCCACTTTCCCAGCATGCTCTGAACCGATGCTCGCTGGCGGAGGCGTTCCGGAATCATCATCCCTGTGCTTATTGCTGCGTTTGCGCTTTTGCAATGTCGTAGCCTGATCCACAATGGCCTGCTCAAATGATGCAAACAGATCAGCTCCCATCCGCTTGCGTATCTCGACAAACAGACTTGGCACAAACGGAGGTGCATCCACATACTCACCAAAACCGCAGAAGAACTGCAGGTACGGATTCTCCTGAATCTGCAATACTGTCTCTTCATCAGAGAGGTTCAGGCGATGCTTGATAATCAGTGCTCCAACCACCAAACGTGCCGGTTTGCATGGTCGCCCCTGACTGGCGCTCATCTTTGCATTATAAGGGGCTGCCAGGCCACCCCAAGGAACTACTTCTGCCAGCTTCACCCAGCGATTTGATGGGTTCAGGTCGCAGCCAAATGGGTGGATGAAATCCTTCAGCAATAGTTGTTGATCACTCGTCTCTCGAATCATGTGCAAGCCTTTTGAGCCAAATACGGCTATTTCCTTGCACTTTACGCTACCAAATAGATACCTTTCTTTCAATATATCAATGGGTTATGGGTTTTTGAGTTTAATCTACTTAACATGAAATGATCCAATTC
>JALUWF010000195.1 GCA_027019785.1 Mariprofundus sp.
GAACTCGATAGGCAAGCGAAGCGAAGCCGCTGATATTCGTATGCTTGGCATCCATGTGCCGAGCATACAGAAAAAAGCGTGTAGCCGCAAGGCTTCACGCCTACTTATAAAGAAGTGGATAAAAAAAATAAAAAGCTTAGCCTGGCGCTATTCATTTGCTTTAGCTGATGATGATGCAGCCACGAAACAAGTCCGCGACTTGTGGAGCTGAAAGCGGCGCATGAAAAGCGATAAAATCACGCAGAACGTAACTGCGAAATCAATACGAATAACGAGAAAAGGAGATAATGACGCGGTAATTGCGCGCGCGGCCCAGCTTTACGCACGCACGCAAGTTGAGCCTCTAATTTAGGGGCATTCAAAACAAACAAGAAAAACAAGATTGATGGGTTCGATTTTTTTCAACATGCAGCTACCAACTTCTTTACGCTGACTAACCATCAGTGCCGCGACTAGCTATCTCGGGTAAGTGTTGAAAAAAATCGATTTGCTGGAGAGCCAGTTGCTACGGAAACGGGCACGGCTGGTTTGGGGACAGGTGCGGTGCGCAAGCACACATCTAGTCCACATAGTAATGCGACGAAGCGGTGCGCCTTTCTAGGTTCACTCGAATCTCCCAAAAATTGGGATGGTGGGGCTTGAAGTCACTGACTTCGAGACAACGCCAAGCAGAATAGTTGCCTGAAACGGTCGATGTTAATCGGCAAATCGACAAAATCGCTGTGGTGGCGTTTTTGAAGACGTAGGGGTGGAGCAGACTATTTAAAGCCTGAGAAGGCGACTGCTGCGTATATGATGACGCAAGAAACCGATGTTTAAAGTTGTTTTACGGTGCAAAATTAGGACCGGCTGTGACACTTCGCAGTCCGAAATTCAAATACAGTAGCAGTAGGCTACGCACTTTAAAACAGCACAGTCGGCATCTAAGTACGCTGAACGTTCTGTGAACTGAAGTTAGGGATACTTTTCAACATTCCAAAGGTGGTACTTTGGACACTGCATGGTGACATGCAGGGTGTGTTGGGACGTACGGAGACTTCATATTAGTCCAACAAAGTCACGAACCCATATCCGAACAGGGTGGGCATTTTCAAGGGGTGTTAGCTGCGCCACGAGAAATGTAAGTGTAAGCTGATTATAGTGCCTTTTGGCATGGATGAAGGGAGTTAAGACCATCAATGTTGTTTGTTTTGAGTCTGCCGATTTTTCGGCAAACTCGGGAGGGGGTGGCTTCATGCTGCCCCCTTTTTTTCGCTTGCTTTGTAATTTTGTAATGTGTAATATTCGTATTATGCTACAACACTACAAAAAAAGGAGCGTTTCCCATGAAATTGACCGATGACCTAATTTTTGCGACTGCTGATGAGATTGTTGCAGGGGGCGAAAAAGCCACCGTAGCGGCGGTTAGAGCCTCTTTGGGCAGGGGTAGCCTCACCACAATCACAAAAGCCCTTAAAATATGGCGTGAAGCTCGCCAGACAAGCAAAGAATCCGTGCCATCCACCCCCGATGAGCTAACAAGCCGATTTTCACTGCTTGCAAAAAGTGTTTGGCGTGATGCGTACACCGCAGCCGAACTCACATTCAAGGGCGAGAAAGATGCGTTGGAACAGCAGCATCAAGAGCAATCCGCAGAACTCGATGCGATGACCCAGATTGCTGATGCAGCGAATGCCAAGGTAGAGGAGCAAGAAGCCGAATTGGAAGCGTTGAACGCCAAGTTGGAAGGCGAAACCAATGCACGAACCCAAGCAGAGCAGGCGAATGCGCTGCTTGAGCAACAAGTGCAAAGTCTCAACGAGACAATCAGCAAGCTCGAAGCTGATCGGGAATCCATCCGCGAGCGTGCCGATAAGGACAAAGACGAGATGTTTGCTCGAATCGAAAA
>JALUWF010000196.1 GCA_027019785.1 Mariprofundus sp.
TTCAAATATTTGAGCAGGATAAACAAAAATATCATTGGGTATTACAGGATCAGCGAATTGATGAAGCTGCTGAAGGCCTCTTGATGAAATGGGGAGAATATGGTCTTAGATCATTGGACTCGATACAATTAGCGTCTGCAATCACGCTGCAATTTCAATCCGACTGCATCTTTCATACGGCAGACAAGACCTTGGCTAAACTGTTTAGGAAAGAAAAGTTACCAGGCACTACCGAAAAAATATAATGAACAATCTCAAGCTCTTGCCGAGGAAGTTTCCCCTATCGCTCAGCACTGTTTTTCCACTCACCCCTGCCTTTTAATCATCGCTCATCGCTGCTTCACAATTCACACTCGTCATGAGCCGGCCACAGGTTCAAGACAGAGGCGCACAGATATCGTACGTTGCGCCTCTCAATATTTCTTGAATTTACCTTTGCGCTCTTTGCAACTTTGCGTGCCATGCCTTTCAGTTACAAAATCAAAAGCATCTCACGCCAAGAGAAACATAGTCAACTGCATACCAAATCCGCGAGACAAGTCCTGACCCCTTCCCCCTTTTACCTTGGTCCGACCAAACCGATCTCCTAAACCAAACTGCGAGATCATCCACAGGGCTCTCTGGTTGCATTGGAAGGCATAGAGGCTAAGGTTGCATGATGCCGGTAATCGATAGAAACAGGCCATTCAGGGTGTTATTTTATGCAAACGACCATGAACCGCCGCATGTGCAAAGATTGAATCCCATTTGCTATAGTCTATGATACGCCCTATGGTGGATCATGATCACAGTTACAAACAGCTTTTCAGTCACGCAGAACTGGTTCGTGACCTGCTCACTGGTTTTGTGCAGGAAGCATGGATTGATGATCTTGATCTTTCCACCTTGGAGAAGACCAACAGCAGTTATGTCAGTGATGATCTACGCGAGCGTGAAGATGATACCATCTGGCGGGTTCGCTGCCGGGATGAATGGATTTATGTTTACATTCTGATTGAGTTTCAATCGTCTGTGGATCGCTTTATGGCAGTCCGTTTGATGACATATATTGGGTTGCTGTATCAGGATTTGGTTCGCACCGGTTCCCTATTGAGCAATGGCAAGTTGCCGCCTGTTTTGCCGTTGGTGTTGTATAATGGCAAGCAGCGGTGGAATAGTGCTATATCGGTGCAGAATTTGATTCAGCAAGTGCCTGGTGGTTTATCCAAATACTGTCCTACGCTGACGTATCTGCTGCTGAATGAAAGCCGTCATGATATGCAGGGTGTATCAGCGGATAATCTGGTGGCTGCTATTTTCCGTCTGGAACAGAGTCATGATCCTTCGGATGTGCGCGATGTGGTGCAGACATTGATTGAATGGTTGAAAGCCCCGGAACAAACATCGTTGCGGCGGGCGTTTGCAGTATGGATACACAGAGTGTTATTGCCAGTTCGTCTTCCGGGGCAGGCCTTGCCGGAAGTCAATAATTTAATGGAGGTAGATGCCATGTTAGCAGAACGAGTGAAGGAATGGACAGTGGAGTGGGAAGAAAAAGGTATTCAGAAAGGTATGCAGAAAGGTATGCAGAAAGGTATGCAGAAGGGAGAAGCGAGTCTATTACTTCGTCAAATGCATCTGAAATTTGGGGAGTTGGATGCAGAAACGCTTGCCCGAGTTAAATCGGCAGATGCAGATCAATTGATGTCATGGTCAGAACGTATCTTGAGCGTAACAACAGTAGAAGAAATGTTTAATGAGCATTGATTCTTGTAAATGTGCTGATTCACACGTCATCCCCGAATGATTTTATCGGGGATCCACTATCTGATATGGATTTCCGATTAAACCTTCGGAAATGACGGGCTTTTGAGCTTCTTTCCTTCTTAAG
>JALUWF010000197.1 GCA_027019785.1 Mariprofundus sp.
TCTGGCTTCACTTGCGGTCACTACTAATGGGGCGCCTCTCTCCACGGGCACTCAATGTACCAAAATTGGGGGTTAATCGGTTGGCTTTGAATGAATCTCATGCAGGGATGCGGTGAATAAGAAATATGGCGCTTCACGAAGTTGTGTGGGTAAATTCTATTAATCAGCTATATTTGATCGATGAGAGACAAACATTTATACCAACAGGTACTTGGCATTAATGATCCCTGGCAGGTCTTTGATGTCGATCTGAATCCAGAAAAGCAAGAAGTTCGGGTTCACATTCAGCGCAAAGCAAGGGTTCCATTAGCCTGCCCACAGTGTAGTAAGGCTTGTCCTTGTTATGACCACCGCCGTAAAGAGTGGCGTCACCTGGATACCTGCCAGTTCAAAACAATCCTGGTTGCGGATATCCCTCGTGTTAAGTGTTCCGAGCATGGTGTACATCAAATTCCTGTCCCTTGGGCGAAACAGGGTTCTGGTTTCACTGCCCTTTTTGAGAGGCTGGTCATCGACTGGCTAAAGGAAGCCAATATTAAGGCCGTAGCCGGACTTATGGGGCTTGGTTGGAGTGCTGTTGATGGGATCATGCAACGGGCTGTCAAACGTGGCTTAGCCAGACGCGATGACACTGCAGTATTCAGGCATATTGGCGTGGATGAGGTATCGTTCCAGAAGCGTCATGAATACATCACAGTTGTGAGTGACCACGATCAGAATCGAGTCCTGTACCTGGCCGATGATCGCAAGATAACTAGCCTGGATGGCTTCTATAAATCAATGAACGACAAACAAAAATCGGCCATTTCATCGGTATCGATGGATATGTGGCCTGCTTTTATCAATGCGACAAGGAGGTGCGTTCCTGACGCCGACGCAAAGATTGCCTTTGACCGTTTTCATGTCGCAAAAATGTTCAATGACTGCGTCGATCAGGTTCGCAGGGCTGAAAACAAAGCACTGCTTGCTGATGGTGATCACTGCATGGCAAGAAGCCGATATAACTGGTTACGACACCTGGGTGATGTATCGCGCAAACATTGGCCGGACTTCAAGGCGTTGCGAACTATCGCCGTCAAAACTGCACGCGCATGGGCCATCAAGGAGTATGCTTCAACACTTTGGAATTACATCAGTCGAACCTGGGCAGAAAAAGCCTGGAAGAAGTTACTGGGCTGGATGTCCCGAAGTCGATTGCCCGCCATGGTTAAGTTGGCCAGGACCATTCGCAAACACCTTTGGGGAATTATTAACGCCATTGTGTTGACTGCCAGCAACGGAAAATCAGAGAGCATGAACAGTAGAATTCAAAAGGTAAAATCTCGCAGCAATGGCTTTCGCAACAGAGAACGGTTTCGCAATGCTATCTACTTTCACTTGGGCGCTTTGGATCTCTACCCGTCACTCAACAAGGATGGTTTAACTTACGTCACCCACACAGATTCGTGATGCGCCAGAAATATTACCTGTATTTACTGTTTGTAAGCAGGCATTAACAAAACTTGCCATCCATCTAAAAAGGCCATATATTGCGCTCCATCTCTGTATTAGGCACAATATGGTGTGTAAAAGGGAATCTGGTGAAAATCCGGAACTGTCGCGCAACGGTGAGGAAGCATGCTTCCGCAGTCCGATACCTTTCAGAGATAATCGATGCCTGCATCGATACCACAACGAGCCTCGCGTAAAGGCCCTGCGTGATCGACAAGTAGCACAATTGCCGTTTCACCTCTTCTTTTCGCAGGTTCATATCATCCGGAGGAGGAACGATATGCAACCCGATTCACAAATTACCCCTGTCAGCCAGATTCACATACCATTAGCAACGAGCGCGATGACCAGTCCAGAGTGTCTGGTTATGC
>JALUWF010000198.1 GCA_027019785.1 Mariprofundus sp.
CCTTTTTACTGTTTTGCCTTTCTTTGCGTTCTTTGCGGCTTTGCGAGATCACTGAATTTCTTCATGCCATTGCGTTCATAGCAAACTGCCATGCAGGATGGATATCTATGCGACCGAACGGCGTTGGTAATTCTTCTTCCTGTTCAAGCGTGATAATCACACCATGCTTCAGGCCAGTCTCTTCCATAGCATCAGTAAGCGCTCTGACTTCACGTTTACGGGTACTCTCATCATGCAGGTGTAGTGCAACCTGATACAATGCAACATCTCCGGACAATGACGTAGTGATGAAGTCCACCTCATAGCCCTGTTTTGTCCTGTAATAGGCTATATTCACACCCTTGCGCCGCAACGCCATGAATACAAAACACTCCAGCAGATGCCCCTGATCAGACCGGGGAGAATGTGAAAAAGCCTGGAGCAGACCAGTATCAATTGCATAGACCTTACGTGGGTTAGTTTGCCGCACCCGTTCAGAACGGGTCTCAATCGGAACTGAACATACCAGATACGCATCTTCCAGCCATACGAAGTAATTGCGCAATGTATCCTTGCTACAGGCGATGCCCTGTGACTTCAGATCATTATAAAATTTATTGATACTGAACAGCGTAGCAGGCGTCGCCAGCAAATGACGTATCAGATAACGCAGCGGCAATATATTACCAACCCGGTGTCGCTCAACGATATCGCGCAACACAACGGCATCGACATATTCCTGAAGCATACGAATCCGGTATTCATCTGTGATGCACTGCACTTCGGGGAAACCTCCCACGACCAGATAGCGGCGCAACCGATTTTCCAGCACGGCTCGCTTGCTGCTGCCGGGTCGCTGTTTGCCTGGAACGATGCCTTCATGCATGAGTGACTCACGAAAACTGAAGGGGAATATTTCAGTGCTGATCGCTCGCCCGCGCAACGATGTGGCGATTTCTCTGCTAAGCAGCTTTGCCGATGAGCCAGTCACAGCCAGCTGCACCTGTTCAGTATCAAGCAACCGCCTCAGATATGCTTCCCAACCTGCCACATTCTGAATCTCGTCAAAAAAGAAGTAACAGATTTGACGCCTGTGGTCAGGAAACATCCGGAAATAAGCATCGCCAATGCTGCCGAGATCCTCTGTTGTCATCGGCAACAGACGGTCATCATCGAAATTAATGTAGAGCATTCGCTCTTTAGCAATGCCCTGATCAAGCAACCCCTGCATCGCTTGAAAAAGAAAGCTTGTTTTCCCTGAGCGGCGCATACCCAGAACAGCATCAATCTTGCCGGGAAGTGCTGGCAGTCTGGTTTCTCTCAGTGTCAATATGGGGAGAGGGCGCTCATGAAAATCGGCGATCAATTGTTCAAACAGGATGTTCATTCCGGCAATCTATCCTCTTTTTAAGGACAGATAAAGATAAATCTATCCTTTAGATCAGGAACCTATTCCATAATTCATGGAACTCACAACTTTTTGCCACCTTCTACTTAATGCTTTGCTCTTCCTTTGCATTCTTTGCGGCAAGGTGAATTATGACCAAAGGGAATGCCTGTGGTACGCTTGCGTAAGAGAGGGTGCCCTGGGGTGCTTTGCGAGATCACTGACCTTCCCGGGTAAATACTTTTGGTGTGACAGTGGATGACTTCAGTTTCATCATTTCACTGAAGTTTGCCTCGTTGGCAGGCTTAACTGAATATCTTCCAGAGCATCGCCATAGTAAAAGCAAGATTAAATCCAATCATCCATCGCATCAGCTTTATTTCAGACCGCACTTCGAAAATATCGGATCGAACGCTGGCTATATCAGACTTGGTCGCTATTTGGGTTTCTAACGCCTCGGAAAATGCCTCTCTCTGAGCCTCAG
>JALUWF010000199.1 GCA_027019785.1 Mariprofundus sp.
AAGGAGATGTGGTGGATGTGGCTGTGCTGGAGGTGAATGCTTCGGCTCGCCGCCTGCGCCTGAGTCTGAAGGCGGTGGCTGAAAATCCGTGGCAGTCCTGGATTTCTGCCCATGCGGTTGGTTCGCAGATCCATGGAAAGATCAAAAACATCACTGAATTTGGCTTTTTCGTACCGGTGGATGAGGGCATGGACGGGCTGGTGCATATAGAGAATCTGTCCTGGGATCAGAAAGGTGAAGAGGCGTTGAAAGCCTATAGCAAGGGGCAGGAAGTCGAATGTGTTGTACTCGGCGTGGATGTGGAGAAGCAGCGGATTTCTCTGGGTATCAAGCAGTTATCGGATGATCCGTTTGAACTGTTTATGGCCGGCGTCAAGCGTGGCAGCAGCGTGCAGGGTAAGGTGGCCGACATCAAGCCAAGCGGCGTGATTGTTGAGTTGACCGAAGGCGTACACGCCTATCTGGCTAACCGTGAAGTGCCGCGTGATCACGATGCCCTGAAAGAGGGCGATGAAATTGAAGCAAGAATTATCGAAGTCAATCGTAAACGCCGTCAGGTGGAACTCTCCATCAGACAGCAGTTACAGGCTGAGGAACGCGATGCCGTACGCAGTTATTCACGTCAGAGCGCTGAGGATACCACGCCGTCGGCGCTGGCGCTGGAGTTGCAACGCAAACTGCTGGACAGAATGGCGCCGCAAAAAGTTGCACAAAAGAAAGCCTGATAGCCTATGCTCGGGTATGCACGGAGAAGATGATGACAAAATCAGAACTTGTTGAGATTATCACGCAGCAGCAAGAAGGCGTGACAAGAAGCGAAGCTGAAGTGGTAGTCAATACGATTTTGTCGGTCATTGGCGATGCGCTGGCTGCCGGCGATCATGTAGAACTGCGTGGCTTTGGCAGCTTTACCACCAAGGCTCGCCAGGCACGGGTGGGCAGAAACCCCAAAACAGGCGCATCGGTGATGGTACCTGCCAAGGTTGTTCCCCATTTCAAGCCAGGAAAAGATTTGCGCCAGCGGGTTGATAGCCCGGCCTGATTCGATCATGTACGGGCTAAACTCGGTGAACTGGATCAATGTACTGTTGGTGATTGTGCTGACGTCGTTCGCTACCATGTTTGCCATGGCCAACCTGCTGCCTGTCCAAATTCATTTTCTGGGCGTGAGCAGTGAGGATATCCCTATCTATGTGCCCGTATTCATCTCTTTTTTCCTCGGTTTTGCCGGCGGCGTACTGGCGCTGAGTTTTTCCAGGCGCAAGCATAAGCAGGAGATTGTCTGGCTCCGTTCTGAACATGAACGTTTGCAACGGGAAGTGGACAATCTGAGGAATATTCCGCTGCAGGACGACGTATGAACACCATTCTGCTGGCCATTACCGCCATTGCGCTGGTGGTGTTGGTGGCGCTGGTGTTGCGACCGGTTCAGAGTGAAACAGAAGCGGAGCAGGAAGAAGATGCTCGCATCTCACCACTGTTGCGCGGTATCAACTATCTGCTCTCTGACGAGCCTGATCTGGCTTTGAAGGAGATGGTGCAGGTGGCGCGTTTGCGTTCGGAAGCCGCCGATGTGTACATGGCGTTGGGTGAAATGTTCCGTGCCAAGGGTGAAATCGGTCGCGCCGTGCGTATTCATCAGAATTTGCTGGCTCGTCCCGATCTGCCGAAAGCCATGCATTTGCAGGCGCATCTGGCACTGGCGACTGATTTTCAAACCGGTGGATTGCTGGATCGGGCGCTGTATCAATATCAGAAAGCGCTGGATATTCAGTCCGATCATGCCGGAGCGCTGGAAGCCAGTTTGCGAATCCGTGAACAGAGCCGCGAATGGCTGGC
>JALUWF010000200.1 GCA_027019785.1 Mariprofundus sp.
GCAAAGCTGGTGGACGGGCCGAAAATGCATCATTGCAAGCCGGCAGTGGATCGCACCTTTTATGCCCTGGCAAAACTGGCACCTGTGGTGAGAACGCTGGCCATTGTATTGACCGGCATGGGCGCGGATGGCGCCGATGGTGCCAAAAAAATCAGAGAGTCGAAGGGTTATGTCATCGCTCAGAATGAGGCGAGTAGCACAGTATGGGGAATGCCCGGATCAACCGTGAAAGCGGGGGCGGCCAATGATGTATTGCCGCTGGATCAGATCGCAGGCGCGATTGCCCAGATTACAGGAGGCCAATAAAGTGCAGGCATCGGAGTTCCGTTATATGCAGCAATTTTTATTGCGAAAGATTGGCTTGTCGCTGGCCGATGATAAACAGTATCTGATCAAGTCGCGGGTCACGCGCCTGTTGCGCGAACATGAACTCGATGACGCCAATGCAGTAGCCAGAGCCGTGCGCAGGGATGAAAATGGCGCACTGGCGCAACATCTTCTGGATGCAATGACGACCAATGAAACGCTGTTTTTTCGTGACCAATATCCGTTTGAGGCATTGCGTGATATGATATTTCCCGAACTGACCCATGCCAAGGGGCGGCATGGTAAAATCAACATCTGGTCGGCGGCAGCTTCGACCGGCCAGGAAGCCTGTTCGATTGCCATGACCGCCAGTGAATCGGTGCCGGAACCGGGGCGGGTACATATTTTGGGTACGGATTTTTCGGCCAGGGCCGTGGAGTACGCACGGGCTGGCGTGTACAGCCAAATGGAAGTACAGCGTGGCATGCCGATTAAGCAACTGCTTCGCTTCTTTGATCAGCAAGGCTCGGCCTGGGCGGTGCGGCCAGAGCTGAAAGCGATGATGCATTTCGATCATGCCAATCTGATTGAAGACAGTTTAACGGCCAAAGTACGCCGTTATGGCCCGTTTGACGTGGTGTTCTGTCGCAATGTGCTGATATATTTTACACCGGAGGAGCGGGCGCATGTGATTGATCGGATTGCACGCTGCATGCACAAGGGCGGCTATTTTATTTCCGGTGCCACCGAAACACCCGAAGGGCGCATATCGCGTTGGAACCAAGTCATGTTCAAAGGCAAACGCTTGTGGCAGTTGCAATAAAAACATAACAGTCAAAATCGACTCTCGCAAAGACGCAAAGGGAAAATCAAAATCAATACATAAAAAGCGCCAGAGAAATGTTGTGCTGTTTTTTTTCTGCCTGGTTGATTTGTTTTTCTTTGCGCCTTTGCGGCTTTGCGAGAGATGGTTTTGATTTTAGAGGTCGTGAAACCGGAGGTGTGCAAATGAAATATATTCGATGTCTCCTGAGTTTTGCGTGGCTGTTTTTGCCGCAACTTGTGCTGGCTGATAGTCCCGGATTTCTGGGGCGACCTTCGCCTTCGCAACAGGAGGCATCTGTGCATGGTCATCAAGCTGGCCTAATGGATGGGCCGGGGATTACCGGCACTTATAAACTGGGTTACTGGAATCATACGGCGAACATTACTGTCGGCGCGCGCACCTATAACAGTGACTATGGCTGGTGCTAACACCATGGCTGACCATCCAGCCATCCTATCAGATTATCCAGAACCCGGGCGGCGATGCGACTATTCCCATGGCCAAAGTAGGCTTGCTACGTTTCGATATCGAACTGTAGGATGTGGTGATCTGATGATTTTCCTATGGGCGCGCTTTAGTGATATGATGCGCGCCGCATCGGGATGATGCCTATTTAATATGATTACAAAAAGGATATGTTTATGAACTCTGCTGAACGTAGAAGTGTATTCTCACTGGCCGGCATCTATAGCCTGCGCATGCT